>DAHXNO010000059.1 GCA_027365345.1 Granulicella sp. | reverse complement strand
GTGACGCCGGCCCGCTCCGGGCGGCAGGAGAGGCCGACCAAAGCCAGAATCATCCAGAGAAAGGTATGCAATCTTCGGCAAGCGGGGCGGAGTGTGCGCACGGCATCGAACCAGACAGTCCAGAGGGGCATCATGCTGATGAAGGCATAAATACCGATAGCATTGCAGCACTATCGGTTACAGCACACACAAAACGGCATCTTCGGCGTTATGCTTTTAGTCAATGACCATCTCGAGGGAAAAGCTCTTGCTGCGGCAAATCGAGAAAGTGAAGGGGCAACTGGCCGCGCTCGGCGATCTGCGTCCGGGCAGCCTCTCGACACAGTACAACGTCTGCGGTACACCGGGATGCAGGTGCAAGGCCACACCGCCCGAGAAGCACGGGCCCTACTATCAGGTCAGCTTTACGCGCAAGGGAAAGAGCAGTTCGAAGTTCGTGCGCAAGGAAGATCTTCCCACCGTCCGTCGGGAGCTGAAAAACTACCAGGTCATGAAGACGCTGGTGGACCGCTGGATCGATCTGGCTACCGAACTATCCAACCTCCGCCTGGCCAACAAGCGCTCCTGACCAAACGGAGAACTTGGCACTGTCCAGTCACTACCAGAACGGAGCTTAAGTCCTTCCACTGCCGTGATGGCGGCAAAACCTTTGCTGCCCAATACAAACTTCTTTGCAGGAAGGCTCTCGTGATGGACGTGTCCCCTCATGCCCTTTTTTACCAGCGGCGGCCGAATGCTCGAAAGGAACACGGATAGAAGGTATCTCACGCCTCAAGTCACCATCCATCCCGCAGCCGCCTGCGCCCTCACCACCCCGTCAAAAATCCTTCAAAGGCGAGGGTGCAGCATCCTGCGCCCGCGGTGCCTTACTACCCCTCCCCCGCTGGGGAAAGGTGATCGTCGCCGGAGCCTGCTCCGGCGGAAGCGGAGCCACCGAGCTTCGCCTCACCGTCACATCTCCATCCGACGTTGCTATCGTCACCGTTGGACCACCCTTCCCCACCCGGCCGCGCAGCTTGCTCACGTCATCCGCCGTCACCGCGCTCAGGCCAAAGTCGTTCTCCATCTCTCCGTTGCGCGTCTGCGCATCCAGATCAAATCCACTATCGCCCGGCAATCCCACGTCCACCGATCCGGCATGGTTCTGGATAGAGAGCGCGCCCAGCGGCGCCGCCTGCGTCACCTCCACGGATCCATCGCGGTTGGTCACCGTCACGCTGCCCTCAACCCGATCCAGCGTGATGTTCTTGTCCTCCGTCTTCAGAACCACCGGCCCCAGCAGCTCGTTCGCATCCAGACTGTCGTTGTCCACGTCGAACTCATCCTCCAGACGCGCCGCGCTGAACTGCGTCCGGCTGGTCTCAAACCGAATCGCTCCATCCACGTGCTCCAGATCCGTGGTACCGAAGAAATCTCCCCGCAGCGTCAGGTCGCCCTTCACCTCAGAGATGTCAATGTCCCCGCAGTGCCCCTCCGCTACCACCGGCCCATGGATGCTGTGCAGCGTCAGGCTCGCATCGTCGTCGTTCAAATGCAGCGTCACGCTGTTGTTCACCCCACTCACATCCACGTCCCCGTGATTCGCGGAGATCGTCACCGGCCCGCCCGTCTCACTCACTGTCACGTCGCCCTGATCCGCCACAATCGTCACCCCAGCCGTGTGCGGCAGCGTGACGGTCAAGTCTGTCTCACCGCCCTCCACAGTGCTTCCATCCAGACGCAGCACGCCGCTCTTCAGCGAAAACCTCGGCTGCAACGCTTGCATCTTTTGTCGCACCAGCTCTTGATCCCACGCATGCGCCTCGCTATGCACACTCACGTGTACCTGCCCGTCGCTGCTCGCACCAGAAACCGTAACATCTCCATGCGGGTCGTGAATCAATAGCGTGGAGCCTTCCGGCAGCGCGTTCGCCATCGAACTGTCTGTGTCGTACCTCTGGCCAAACAGAGCGGCCAGTTCGGAAGAACCATCCGCCAGACTGTGGTTGCGCCATCCAAGCGCACCCTGCACCGGCTCCCACACCAGCCGTACGCCCAGCCCCGCCAGCGCCAGCAGCACCAGCAGCAACACCACTCCGCCGCCCAACACCCGCCCCGGGCTGCCCTGCGCCCATCCGGCCATCTCGCCCCCGGCAGGCCCGGCCCCGGCAGCCGAGGCCGCAGACCTCCTGGAGGCAGACAACCGCTCGTCGGCCAACCACTCCAGCAGAAGAATCACTCCGGCGGCGATCATCACCGCCGGCCACCAGCGGCCGTACCACCGCAGAGCCGCCTCCCACTCGATCCGTCCCAACTCGGCCAGCAGCAACGTCACTCCCACAGCCAGAATCAGCAACGGTCCAACAATCGATCCCCTCCGCGAGATCCGTCGCGCCGCTCTCTGTTGGTCCAGCAGGTGGCGGCGCATCGCCCTTTGCCGCTGCCGCTCCGCCCGGGCCTGCGCCTCCAGCATCCGCCGCTGCGCCCGCAGCGCGCCACGGCTGTAGCCTCCTGCATAGGGATCGGGCGGCGGGGGAGGATAAGAACTCATCGCGGTCCTTGCCCCTCCGGCCAACCACCCCCCGGCTCCTCTGCCGCATCCTGCCCCTCGCCCGGAGCATCTCCACTGCCTTTCGCGCTGTCGGCCAGGTCACTCGGATGCGCCCTGTCCTCCGCCTTCGCCCACTCCGCTCGCGCCGGGGCATCACTGGCGTCCACACTCCCCGCCGGCCCCGCGCTCGCCGCATTCCACCCCCGTGCAGCCACTCCGCCATCACCACGCCACGCAGCGCCTGTGCCCGCCGCTCCAACTCCAGATGCAACTCCCGCTCCAGGCCCAGCTCCCGCTCCCGCCATCGCAGCCGGGGTCATCCGCCAGCCGCCCAGCACCCGCTCCAGCAGCATCACCACGCCCAGCACAATCAGCAGAATCGAGGCTGCAACTCCGTCGCTTATGGCAAGATTCGCTGCATGCAGCGCCAGCACCACCGCCACCACCATCAACACAATCGGCCCTCGCATCATCCGCAGCACCGCGCCCCCTGGGCGCAGACGGCGAAAGAACACCCAGATCGAGAGCCCGGCAAAGAACAGAGGAGCCCACCACTCCGTCAGCCTCCAGTCTTGAAGCAGGTTCACAGCCAGAATCAGCACTCCCAGCCCAATCAACCACAAAGCGCCCACCGGGAACCGTCGCCCGGCCGCTGGCGCCGTGGACGCTCCATAACCCGCTCCACCGGCCCCATAGCCTTGTCCCGCACCCGTAAAGGTCTCCGTGTAGGGCGTCTGCCCCCACGCGCCTGCTCCCTGCCCAATCGGCCGCCCTGCCGGAGACGCCGCAGAGGCTGGCGGCGCCACGCGCCCAGCCCCGGCAAACCCAGGCCCAGCCGATCCAGACGCAGCAAATGCCGTCGGAGCCACGTATCCCGTCCATGCCGGAGCCGCGCCCACCGCCGCCGTATTCACCCCTGCATAAGGAGTTCCAGACCCCGCCGGAGCTCCAGACCCAGCGGACGTTCCAGGCATAGGCTCATATCCAGGCATGGCCGCAACTCCAGGCACAGTGGAAGCTCCAGCCGTGGCGGAAGTTCCAGGCCCAGCCCATCCCGAGCCCCCATAAGGCGCTCCAGCGGTCTCTGCTTGGAACCCCGCCTGCGGCGTCGGACTCGCCGCCCCACTCGGCGCGCTCTGCGGCCTTACCCCGGCTGCTGGCGGCGTGCCGGCCCAACTCCCCCCAAACCCCATTCGCTCGCCAAGATCATTGAACCCAAAGGCATTCGGCAGGGGTAAGCCGTCGCGCCGAGCCACCGCGGTATGGTAGGCCTCAAAGGCCATATAGAAGATCCATCCCGCGCAGAAGATCCCAAAAAAATCGCTCACATTGTCGGCCACAAACGTCAGCATCACAAAAATCGCCAGATGCACCATCCCCTTGGCAAACTGGCCGTTGTACATCGCCCCCACCCCTGGGATCAAACCCAGAATCCCCGCCAGCATCGGCCGCGGCTCGTCGCCCCGTGCCGCATCAGCCACCGCCGCGGCAAACGGGTTCGGTGAAACCGTTCGCCATGCCCCCGTCGGCGAGCCCGCCGCTATCCGCGCCATCAGGCATGGTTCGCAGAACACTCCTCCACCCACCTTGCGCGCCGTCAGCGCGGTCAGCGGCCGTCCGCAATCCTGGCAGAACCCCACCCGCGACGCTGTCCCCGCACCCGCAGGCTCACTCCCCTGGGAACTCTCCCCGGCGCTGCCGCCCTGCGTCTCCGGGGCATTCTCTCCGTCCGCGTTGGTCCTATCCATGTCCATACTCGCCAGACTTGCTTTCCCTGTATTTCCCAAACCCGTCTTCCCAGACCCGCTCTCCCAGACCCGCTCTACCCATTGCGCTCCCGACTCTCGTCACCGGCGGCCGGCCCGCGAAGCGTCGTTCATCGCATCGACATTCCGCAACTCGTTCAGCCGCGACTCCACTTGATACACCTCACGGTTGTTCTCGAAGATCCTGGCTACCGACGCATGCGTATCCGCCGCAGCCCGTTTCAGCGCGGAAAACGTAAAATCAGACGCCCTCAGATCCCTCAGCCGCACCCCGGTAAGATTCAGCGTCAAGGCAATCGAGAAGAAGGCCATCCCCACGGTCATCGCCAAGCGTGGCTGCTGCATCGTCGCCACAACAGAGGCCCAATTCGATGCCCATTTCGACGCCCAGCTTGATACCCAGCCCGGCCTCCCAGCTGCGGCAATTCTCCCCGCCCCCTGCCGCCTGTTCAATGCCTTCGCCCCTACGCTCAGGCTTCCATCGCTCAAACCCCATCCACCGCCCGGCCCCGTCCATCCCGCAAGCTCGTCAACGCGCTCTGGCAGCGCCGCGCCTCCGCGCCCGCCCAGAACTCCATCCAGCGCTTCGTCCGGCCTCGCCGCGGGAACCTGTGCCTGCCCAGCCGCAGCGGAAGCACCCTCGCCCTCAGCCTTCCATCCCGTCGTCCCCGCCAGCACCCTCGCCAGCAGATCAGCCGGTGGTTCCACCGCCTGGCTCTTCAACAAGCTCAGCCACGCCTCGCCGCGCTGCGCCTCCGCCAGTTCACTCCTGCAAGCCTCACAACCGGCGATGTGCCGGTCAAAGATCCCCTGCTCCGCCGCAGCCAACGTTCCGTCGATCGCCTCCGGAACCATCATCTCGTAGATCGCGCAGTCCTCCGTACGCCTCCCCGGCCATCTCTCCGGCTGCGCCATCCCCCCCTCGAACTTGCCTCTCTTCGCCACTTACATCACCTGCCCTTCTATACGTCGCAGCAGCCGCGCAAGTTCGCTTCTACCCCGGCTGATCCGGCTCTTCACGGTGCCCTGGGGAACCCCAAGTACTTCGGCAATCTCTTTGTAATCCATCTCTTGCAGATCTCGCAAAATCACCGCTTCGCGCAGATCGGGCGACAGGCTGCTCAGCGCCTCCTGAATCTGCGCGCGTAACTCCAAACCCGCAAGCTGCTGCTCCTGATTCCTTCCTCCGTCGGCCAGCCGGTCTACCCTCCTCGGCCCATCCTCTTCCCCATCCTGGCTCTCATCCAGCGAATCGCTGGCGCGCTCCATCCGCGACCGCCGATAGTGGTCCACCAGCAGATTCCGCGTCAGCGTCGTCAGCCACGTCGTAAAACTTCCCTTCTCCGCATCAAAACTTCCCAGGTTGCGGAACATCTTCAGAAAGGTCTCCTGGGTCAAATCCTCCGCATCGCTCTGCGACCCCGTAAACCGGTAGCAGATCGCATACACTCTGCGGTGTTGGGATCCGGCCAGTTGTTCCCATGCGCTGGCATCGCCCTCCCGGCATCGCTTGGCCAGCTCTGCCAGCGCTCTCTGCTCTGCCAGCATCGCAGAAGGGCCGCCGCCTCCACCCAGGGCGCCGCTCAAGTCGCTGCGAGTCTCTCCGGCAGCCTGCGGTTGGGAGCGCTGCGTGGGCTCTTCAGGCGGCATCTGCGCCTCCTCCACCAGCCCGTTCCGGCGAATCTTCTTGCTGCCAACAACCCCGCTGCCAATCTCCCCGCCGCGAAGATCCCTGCTGCGAATCTCCCCACTCAGCGGCATCTGCGCCGCCCCGCCCCTTGCCCCCGCCTGCGTCCTGTCCCCGGTGGGCAAAAGCACGCTGCGCCGCTCCTCCGCCGTCCAAAGCTGCCGCACGGCCTGCCTCTTGGAACCTTCGCCCCGTCTGGGTACAACCGCCGGCATGGTTGCAGTGGCCATTCGTTCCCATACGCAAGATCCGCCTTCGTAGTTCCGCAAGCGCTGTTTGCGCCCCCACGCTCCATCACTCTCCAACTCCTCAGAACCTGTTTACGATCTTTGCACCTTGATGGGGGAGACACCAGGCAGTTCTATGCAGCCGGCTCATCGGGGCGGTAATCAAGAGGGATGGAGCAGAGAAAATCGTACCCGAGCGACGTCACCCTGGAGCAGTTTGAGCAAATTCGGCCCTTGCTGGAACGTGTACGCAAGCGCACCAAGCCGCGCACAGTGGATTTGCATGAAGTCTTCAACGCGGTGCTCTATCTGCTCAAAAGTGTGGCTGGAGGGTGTCCCACCCATAGTTGAAAGTTGAGCGGCGGTCCAGCCTGGATTCTGAAAGAATCGGGTTGGAAAACCATGAAGGGAGAACCGCCGTGAAGAAAACGTACCATACGATACGCACGCAAGGGAAATTCAACGAACAGCAACTGGCCAGCTTCCTGGTCAAGAACGGGCAGGGGCTTTTGCCAACGGTGGATCTGATCGAGCCGGACCAGTTGGCCCGCGACGAGTTGAGCGACGTCACCGGCCGAGCCACCATCCAGGCCGTTTTATTGTTGTCAGCCTTTGAGGCTGCAGGAGGTCCGCCGCAGCAAGGCAAGCGGCGCAGATCAGAGGTGGTTTTCTATGGCCATCAGCGAGGGCAGGTGTTTCTGAGCGACCGTAAGCTGGAAGTAGCCCGGCCGCGCTTGCGCAAGAAGGGACCGGTGAGCCAGGAGGTCGAGATTCCCGCCTACGCAGCCATGCAAAGCCGCGGTGCCATGGGGACGCGGATGCTGGAGATTCTGATGCGTGGGGTCTCCAAATGTAACTACAAGGAAGTGATTCCGGCGATGGCCGAGACGGTGGAGGTTTCTCGTTTCGCAGTCAGCCGCCGGGTGGCCGAAGCCTCCGAAGCGGAGGTGCAGGCGCTGCTGTCGCGGCGTTTCGACGACCTGAAGCTGCTGGTGATCTACGTCGATGGACTGGTCTTCGGCGACTACACCATGATCGGCGCGGTGGGCGTGGACAGCGAAGGCAACAAGCATGTGCTGGGCATCCGCGAAGGCCGGGGTCCCCAGCGACAGGTCTTCGTCGCTGGGGTGGAAGGGAGCCACGGAGAACTCCACGGTGATCACGGAACTGCTCGAAGAACTCGTGTCGCGCGGCGTCGATCCGAAGCGCAAGATGCTGTTCGTCATCGACGGCTCAAAGGCGCTCAGAACCGCCATCAACGCGGTCTTTGGCAGCCAGCAACCGGTGCAACGCTGCCGCGCCCACAAGCTGCGCAATGCCGGGGTCCCCAGCGATAGGTCGTTGTAGCTGGGGTGGAATGTGCTCAACCATCTGCCCAAAGAAGACCGGCCACAAGTCGAGAGCGTGCTGCGCGCGGCCTGGAAGCTGGGACCGAAAGAGGGCATGGCGCGCGTCAAGCAACTAGCCGCATGGCTGGACCGGCAATATCCCTCGGCGGCGGCGAGCCTGATGGAAGGGCTGGAGGAATGCTTCACCATGAACCGGCTGGGCCTGCCGCCTTCGCTGCATCGTTGCATGGCGACGACCAACCTCATCGAGAGCCCGCACTCCGGCCTGTGCATCCGAACCCGCCGCGTTACCCACTGACAGAACGGCAGGATGGTTCGGCGCTGGATGGCCTCGGCGTTCCTCCGGACCGAGCAGCATTTCAAAAAGATCATGGGCTATCGCGATCTCTGGGCCCTGGACGCCATCCTCAATCCCTCTGCGACCGCCAGCCAAACGGCGGCGTAGTAACATCAACCAATCCGCCGCCCAACTTTCAACTACGCGCGGGACATCCTCAAAGCGACCTCCCGGTGCCCATCCGGTGTCGGTGATTGCATTGGCGAAAATATGCTCATTGCGCCGTTCCTCGCTCCGGACCACGCGATCCTAGCCGAAAGCCATCGATGCGGTAGACCCGTCCCATCCAAGTCCCCTCGCAACAGACCTAGAACTCCACCGGAGCTCGCTTATCCTCCGGGGATAACGTGCCGCCTTCGGCGAGCTTCTTCATGTTGCGGAGCATCTTCTGGAAGAGGAAACGGTAAGTTTCCACCTGTCTGCGTCGCGCAGCATCGTCAGCCTGCGTAGAGCTGTCCCACACCAGAGTGTAGTAGAGGGTAGTGCGCCCCGATCCGAGCGGACGCGCCTCCAGCGTTCCGTGATACATCGGATACAGGCCGGTGGCACGCAAAGGCTGAGTGTAGGTGTAGCTATACCGTGTTTGTCCAACAATAACCGAATGGCCGATGCTGCGAACGGCTCCAATCTCGCCTTCTTTACCGGAGATCAGATTGCAACTCCGGAAACCCCATTCGCCGATGTCGCAATATTTGCCAACGCGCGCCCAGACCTTCTGCACCGGGGCATCGACGACGATCGACATCGGGAGACTGGCATAGCTGGGATGAGGATTGAGCAAGGGCTCGGTCATCGGCGCACGAAGCGTTCCTGTCGGCTTCGGTGGAAGTTTGCCTCCCTCCGCGAGCACCTTCATGTTCTTCAGCCATTGCGAGACGCGGGCGCGACGGGCTTCCTCATCCCGCTTTCGTGCAGCATCATCGGGGAGCATTGAATCATCCCACAGCATCGTATACGTCAGCCGCGTCGTGGTGGCTGTCAGGGCTTCCGCCGCAAGCGTTCCATGGGCCAGGTTGTAGAGCGTGTCTCGTCGGGGCGGCTGAGCATAGGTGTAGCTGTACTGGGTTTGTCCAACCAGCACTTCATGCACAATGGATCGCACACTTCCGAGGCCACCATCCCCCTGCAGATACCGGCAATCCTCCCATTCCGGTGAATTCATCCACTCGGTAATATCGCAGAACCCGCCCACACGCGCCCAAACCCTGGTCACCGGCACGTCAACAACGATCGATTCATCAAGCGTTACATAATGAGGGTTCGGAATCTGGAGAGGAGCCTTGGGTGTTTGTGCCTGCGCCTGGACGATGCACAGAAGGCTCACCGCGAGAGCGATGATTGAACGTCTTGTCCTCATGTGTTCTGCGCTCCTCTTGTGCTCTTCCTCTGCACTTCTCCATACATGCCGCCACCTCAGCGTCCGGTCATCTTCAGTGCAGCCTCAGGAAGGCGGGCTCCTTCGAGCTTCAGCCTGGATGAAGCTTCGTCGATCTGCCGGAGGTCGTTCTCGGTGAGATCGACATTCACCGCGCCGAGGTTTTCCTCGAGCCGATGTAGCCTGGTAGTTCCCGGGATGGGCACGATCCATGGCTTCTGCGCCAGCAGCCAGGCGAGTGCAATTTGTGCCGGTGTTGCGCCCTTTTGATCGGCGACGGCTTTGACCATGTCAACCAGAGCCATGTTGACCTTGCGCGCTTCCGGCGAGAAGCGCGGCACGATGTTGCGGAAGTCCGCGGGATCGAACTTCGTGTTCTCGTCGATCTTGCCGGTGAGGAACCCGGCGCCGAGCGGGCTGAACGGAACGAAACCGATACCCAGCGCTTCCAGCGTCGGCAGAAGCTCGGTCTCTGGACCACGCCAGAACAGGGAGTATTCGCTCTGTACAGCGGTGACTGGCTGAACGGCGTGCGCACGCCTTATCGTCTGCACTCCCGCCTCCGACAGGCCGAAGTGCTTGACCTTGCCCTCGGCAATCAGTTCCTTGACCGCACCTGCTACGTCTTCAATCGGCACGTCAGGATCGACGCGGTGTTGATAGAAGAGGTCGATGGAATCGGTTCGCAAGCGTTTCAGGCCGGCATGCGCCACAGCTCTAATGTGTTCCGGCCGGCTGTTGGTCCCCAGACCGCGCTTGCCGGTCTCCAGATCAATCTCGAAGCCAAACTTTGTGGCGATCACCACCTTATTGCGGATCGGCTGGAGCGCCTCGCCGACCAGCTCTTCGTTGGCGAACGGCCCATAGGCTTCCGCCGTATCGAAATGGGTTACGCCGCGGTCATAGGCGGCACGAATCAACTGGATCATCTGCTCTTTGTCGGCCGGCGGGCCATACCCAGAGCTCATGCTCATGCAGCCCAGGCCAATGGCTGAAACTTCAAGGCCGGAGTTTCCCAACTTGCGCTTCTGCATCGTTTTCCCTCCACATGCAGTCTAGGAAGAAGGGAGCGCGGACTGTTATCCCGATCCTGCCGATCTTTTGCCTGATTCTGTTGATAGCCGGCTTTTGAGCCGGCATCGCGAGTGCCTTCGCAGCTATGCTTGAGGGGGGAAAGGAGAGCAAGAATGAAGACGAACGGCAAGCATTCCGACGCCCTTCCAGCGGCCCGGTCGATAGCGGCATTGCGGGCCGAGTTGGCCGAGAAGATTGCCTGGTTCATCGGCTCTTCAGAGAGACAGGTTACACAGATTCCGGGCATGGTGCTCGTGCGCAGGACGGCACCCACTGCGCCTTGCTCAGGGACCTACACGCCGAGCGTGATCGTCGTTGCCCAGGGCAGCAAACGCGTCGATCTGGGCCAGATGAGATTCATCTACGATCAATCGCGATTCCTTCTGACTTCGATCGAGTTACCGATCGTCAGCCAGATCGTCGAGGCAAGTGTGGCTAAGCCCCTTCTCGCAGTGGCGATCCAGCTTGAAATGCCAGTGGTCCGTGAGCTGCTCAATCGGGGAGAGGTCCATGTACGTAAGCTTTTGCCTGATACGCCCGCCATGGTAACGGGAGAGATCACGGCGGATCTACTAAGCGCATGTTGCCGGCTGATCGATCTGCTGGGCAATCCACGGGATATTCCCATTCTGAGTGGCCTCATTCATCGTGAGATCATTTATCGGCTTCTATCCGGTCCCGAAGGAGCTCGCCTTCGGGCTATTGCTACTTCGGGAGAGCAGAGCCATCGCACAGCGAGAGCGATCTCCTGGATCAGAGACAACTATGCGAAGCCGGTACGCGTAGATAATCTGGCTGAGATTGCAGGCATGGGAGTATCGACGCTGCACCATCATTTCCGTGTGCTGACGCATATGAGCCCTCTGCAATATCAGAAGCAGTTACGGCTGCAGGCAGCTCGCGGGCGCATGTTGTTCGACGGCATGGACGCCTCAACTGTGGCCTTCGAAGTTGGGTACGAAAGCGTCAGCCAGTTCAATCGGGAATACAGCCGCTTCTTCGGTCAGCCGCCGATGCGTGACATCAAAGCTCTCCGCGAAGGAGATGCCGTAAAGATAAATGTCGTCTGACGGCAAGTCGTTGGAGCTTTCGGGAGTCTCTACTCAACTGACGACAAAAGGCCAACGCGCTCAGTGGGACTGGATTCGCCGTCCTGGTCCGTCGTCCATGAGACGTTACCGTTGAGCTTGTACCCAAGGGGTTCGAGGATGCGCTCGATGGCCAGAACCAGCCAGAGTCGGAAACCGTGCCGGCTCTCCATCTCCTATGGGAAGATCATGGAGCGGCCTTCAAACGGAACTTCCCTTTTGAAAAGAGCGTAAATCCGCTTGCAAGTGATTGAAGAGTTGAGAGATGTGCCCATCCGCGAGCGCGGCAGTGTCTGCCTACATTCTGGGACCGAGCAACCAGACGCTGAGTCCCCGGCCACAACATCCTCGCCGAATGGATAGATCGCCATCCCTCAGAAAACTCATCCAACAAGACGCGGCGAAACCGCTTGCACATCAGCTTTTACGGCCTGGGTTACCCACAGATTCAGCGGAAGAGCCGTATTTGTAAGGTGGGCTGGGGGGTAAGGTTCGTCGACACATCAGGTTTCGGGACAATTTATACAAGCTGCGTGCTCCGAGTTGGGATGCGGAGCTCCGCTATGCATCCGGGATGGTCCGTGCAATTGTGCAAAGTAAGCGTGCCGCCGTGCATTTCTGTTATCTGCCGCGCCAAGGCGAGTCCAATTCCGCTGCCACCGGGTTTGGTGGTGTAGAAGGGCACAAAGATATCCGTGGGGTTACTCAGGCCGGGGCCGTTGTCTGTAATGCGGAGGCAGACATGGCCAGGTTCCAGCTCCCAGGTGACGCCCACCCAGGCTGACCAGGCTGGCTCGTTCCTTGGAGGTGTGACCGGCTGCGGTTGCGCTATCCGTGATTGCTGCGATGCTTGTCGTTGCGATAGAGCCTGCTGCTGTGCTTCTTCGAGCGCCGCGTCGACGGCATTGCGCAGTAGATTGATCAAGGCCTGCTCGATCTGGGTAGGGTCCATCAGCAGTGTGATGTCTGGTCCAGGGATCATGCTCACAGGGATGCGCGTTTCCAAATAGCAGACCCGCTCGACCAATGGGGCCAGGGGCGCTGGTCTTGTTGCAGGCGCGGGCAACTTTGCGAGCTGTCCGTAGGCCTGTAGAAAGCGGTTCAAAGACCCAGCTCGCTCTTCCATGATGGCAAGTCCGCGCTGCAGGTCTGCGCCTAGCGCGCCCGGCGCAGAGAAGGCCTGCCCGGTGCGTTTGCGCAGACTGCCCGCAATGGACTTGATCGGCGTCAGAGAATTATTCACCTCATGGGCCAGGACACGCACCAAGCGTTGCCAGGCGCGGCGTTCCTCTTCTCGCAGCACGCCGCTGACATTGGAGAGCAGCAGGAGCCGATGTGGCATTCCGCCTTGATAAAAGCGGCTGCGACGGACCATCCATCGCGTTTCACTGTCATCCCTTTGCAGTGTGACCACATCTTCTTCCGGCTGTTGTAACAACGCCGCCAGACCAAGCTGCTCCGCCGTTTGGTGCAACATGCTTCCTTTGGGCTGGCCCAACATTCGCGCTGCGGCCGGATTGGTCAGGCGCAACATGGAGTTGACGTCGAAGGCAAAGACCGGAAGGTCCATCGTCTCGACCACGCGGGCCAAGAGGGCCGAGGTCTCCAGCTCCGCGTGGCGGCGTTGTTGCAAGCGGTCTGCCAACTGCTGAATTTCCGCCGCCAGGTCACCCAGCGCGTCCCCGGGCCGCACGCAGCGCGCGCGAAAGGAGTAATCGTCCTCGCGCAATGCGGCCACCACGTTGGACAGGGTCTGCAGTGGACGCACGATGCGCTCCACGATGGCGAAAAAGATGCCGGCGAGCACGAGCAGCAGCGTAAGCAAAATGCTTGCAGTGGCCCACAGTGGCCATTGCAGGCGGAGCAGCAGAAGCACGACGGCAACCAGGCTGGGTAACGCCAGCAATATTAAGAGCCAGCGCAAACGGGTCTCAAAGCGGAGAGGAAGAGGCTGCCACGGCGCCCTTTTGCAGTCCTGTTCCGGCGCTTCGTTCGGCGCTGAAGGGGATATTGGACCTTCGCTTTTTCCCTCAGAGTCCATATTTTTCCATGCGGCGGTAGAGCGCGCCGCGGCTCAATCCGAGTGCCTCCGCAGCCAGACTGACGTTGTGGTCGTAGCGGTCCAGCGCCTTGCGAACCAGGATGCCCTCGACCGCTTCCAAGCTGAGTTCATCCAACGACACGGCAATGGCGTGTTGCCCCTGCAGATTCAGGTCAGCCTGCGTGATGCTATCGCCAGAGCACATGAGCACGGCGCGCTCCATGGCGTGGTCCAGCTCGCGTACATTGCCCGGCCAAGGGTGCTGAAGCAGCGCTTGCATTGCCGCCGGCGCAAGGCCATGCATGGTCTTGCGGTAGCGGGCCGCATGACGCGCCAGGAAATACGCGGCCAGCAATGGAATGTCCTCGCGCCGCTCACGCAGTGCGGGCAGATGGATTTCCACGGTGTTCAAACGAAACAGGAGGTCCTGCCGGAAATTTCCCTGTTTGCACTCCGCTTGCAGGTCCGCGTTGGTGGCGGAAAGCAAGCGCACATCCACGCGGCGGGTGCGGGAGGAGCCGACCCGCTCGATCTCGCCTGCTTCCAAAACGCGCAGCAGCCTGGCCTGCTGGCGCATCGGGACATTGGCGATCTCGTCCAGAAAGATGGTTCCACCATCGGCGAGTTCAAAACGGCCCATGCGGTCCGTGCGAGCATCGGTGAAGGCCCCTTTGACATGGCCAAAGAGTTCACTTTCAAAGGTCCCTTCCGGCAGCGCCCCTGTGTTGACGGCAACGAACGTGGCCTGTGCGCGCAAGGACATGGCGTGCAACGTGCGCGCCACCACCTCCTTGCCTGTGCCATGTTCGCCGGTGATGAGGACGTTGGCGTCCGATGGCCCCACGCGTGCAATGGTTTCCAGGACAGGGCGCATCGCTGGGGCAGTGGCTATCATCTCCGGCCGACCAGCGGCATTGAGCAGACGGTTCTCCACCTCTAACGCCTGGGCGCGACGCAGAGCGAGACGGAGTTCTATCTGGGTCTGCACAATCGCCAACAGGCGCGGATTTTCCCATGGCTTCTGCACAAAGTCCCGCGCGCCCCGCCGCATGGCTTCCACGGCAAGATCCACGCTGGCCCAAGCCGTCATCACCACCACGGGCAGTTGCGCGTCCATCTCCAATGCGCGCTGCAACAGGTCCATCCCTTCGCGGCCAGAGGTGGTGTCGCGGGTATAGTTCATATCCATCAGCAGAATGTCGTATTGCTCGGCGGAGAGCATCTGCGATGCGGCCTGAGGCGAGGCGGCAGAGGCTACGTCATATCCCTCTGGCTGCAACAAGAGGACCAACGCTTCGCGCACCTGTGGCTGGTCGTCCACCACCAATATACGCGGACGCGCGGCGTGCGGTGCATGGTCCGTTTTCTGCGGTGGCTGTTGCAGTTTTCCGGTTTGCGCGGATGGTGTTGGTTGCGTCATGATTTGGTCTGCTTGCTGTTCTTCCTCTAAGGTAACTCGACCTGCTTCTTTGAAGTAACGCGCAATGCTGCGCCGTCCCTTGCCGTTGCCGCTCGGTCTTGCGTGGTCCCGCTCAATGATCACCTTCATGCACCACACCGCTCCGGGCGTCCGCGATGGAGATATGGTTGCGGTCCAATGTCTCGCCGGTCGCACGGTCCAACTCGATCCGGGCTTTCTGGTAGGCGGTCATCGCGCTGACCAATGTGGACTCGGCAATGGCAAGATCGTGCTGCGACGACAAGACCTGGGCGATAGAACCGGCTCCCAGCTTCTGCTCTTGTTGCATGATGGTGAATATCTTTTGCGCAAGGTCCCGCGCCTTGGTTGCGGAAGCCACGCGCGCACGGCTCTGCTCCAGAGCATACTCTGCGTTCTGCACCTCAATGCGGATCTGATTGTGCAACTCCTGCTGCCGCACCTGCGCCTGCCGGTATTCCAACTCTGAACGATACTGGTCTGCTTTGGCAATGCGGTTGCGAATGGGAATGTCCAACTGAAAGCCGACCATATAGTCCGGCGAGCTGTTATTGAAGGCGCTCTGTAGTGCGCCGCCCAAGCCTGTGGGCAAGGCGATTGGATTGGGTCCCAAGTTATAAAAGGGGTTTGGCTCTCCGGCCAGACCGGAGCCAGAATAATATGCCATGAGGTCCAGGGAGGGCAGCAGCGCGTTGCGGGCGGTCTTGCGGCTGATCTGGCGATTGGCCAGGTCAATCTGCGATTCGGCCAGTTCGGGCCGGTCCACCAGGGCCGTCGTCAAGGGGTCCGCGCTCGCCGTCTGGTCTGTCATATCGTTCCCATTGATTTTCTCCGTCGGGATGACCGGCATGACCATCAGGATCGGCGAGTCCAGGTCCTTGGTGATGGCGTTCTTCATCAGCAGTTCTTGCAATTGCAAGGTGGTTTTGGCAATGGTCAGTTCCTGGTCGCGTGTGGCCACTTCGGTTTCTGCGCGCAGTACGTCAATGGCCGGCACGGCCTGCAGGTCCAGTTGTTTCTGGGTACTCTCAGCCGTTTGCTGTGCAAATTGCAGCGAGCGTTCCTTTACCTGCTCGTCCTGATAAGCATTGAAGAGGTCCCAGTATAGGTCCTCGATCTGGGTGACGGTGGCGATCACCTGCGCTTTGAAGGCAATGTCAGAGATCTTCTGGTTGTTCCGGGCAATGCGCAGGTAGCGCAGGTTGGGGCCAAAGCCTACCCCAGCCAGTAACTGCTGCCGAACGGTGAACTTGTATGTGGAGCTGAGCACCGGCGTGAGATTGTAATACGGACTATTGACCGCTTGCCGGTTATTGAAGAGATCAAACTCAATACTTGCGCCCGTAGGAAAGGCTTGCAAGTAGCTGATATTGCCAATCGTGGTATTTTGCTGGAAGGATGGCACGCCATAAAACTGCTCGTCGGTGACCGGCGAGGTAAGGTGTTCCACGCTGGCCGTGCCCGTGATGTGCGGGTCGTAGGAGGAGACCTGTGTGCCAATGCCCAGAGTGTTCTCTACCAACCCGGCTGCGCCGGCGCCCGCACCGCCTGCGCCGCCGCTGGTTCCTCCGGCGCCCGCCCCGGTAGCCGCTACGCCAATCCCTCCCACGCCTGCGCCGGGCGTATTCTGCACCACGCCGGTATTTACCCCGCGAAAGCTGCCTCCGGCCAGTGTGCGCTCTACGTCGGTGGCCGCAATGGGCAGGTTGTAGCGCGCTATCTCCAGGTCGAGATTGTTCTCCAGCGCCAGGGTGATGGCATCCTGCAGAGACAGATAGAGCTTGCCGTCCCGTATCATGGAATCCAATCGCGGGGAGTTCCCCATCTCCGGCTGCCGCACCCTGGAGGGTGCATAGGCTCTCCATGGCGCGCTGGAATGCGGGATGCCCAGATACACCTGGCCGGTATCATTGTCGATTGAGCCGGCGGCTTGCGCCATAGTTTTCACTGAGGAAGTTATCCCTATCGTGGCCAATGCCATAACAAGGAGCCAAGGTCTTCTTACAGGATGTAGCCTTGGCCTATTGGTAACAGCAGCGGTTTCAAATAGCCCCTCGCCTGTCAATTTGGTTCGCCACAGGGGTCTTGCAGGATGGTATGGATGCATCAGGAACGCCCTCCCTGCGATGCGGCCGCCAGCTCTGGGTGTTTCGTGTCCATCGTCATCCAGCCATCGCGCAGCTCCACGATGCGCGTGCCATAGGCGGCGTTCGCTTCAGAGTGTGTCACCTGCACGATGGTGGTCCCTTGCTGGTTCAGGGTGCGAAACAACTCCATGATTTCCCTGGCCTGCGTGGAGTGCAGGTTTCCCGTTGGCTCATCGGCCAGCAGCAGGGCTGGGTTGTGGATGACCGCACGGGCGATTCCCACTAATTGTTGTTGTCCGCCTGAAAGTTGCGAGGGGAACAGATCTTTTTTGGCCACGATGCGGAAGCGATCCAGGATGTCTGCGACCATGGCCTGCCGTTCTGGAGCAGGGATGTTTTTGTACGTGAGCGGAAGGTCAATGTTCTCCGCGACGGTCAGGTCGTCCAACAGGTGGTAGCTCTGGAAGACCATGCCGATGTTGCGCCGGGCCAGTTCGGCGCGCTGCTTGCGCTGCAACGTGTGCACGGCCTGCCACTGAAAGAAGAACTCTCCCTGCCAGTGGTCGTCGAGCATGGCCAGAATGTTCAGCAGCGAGGACTTTCCTGCGCCCGACGGCCCCATGATGGTGACAAACTCCCCTGGCTGGATGTCCAGATGAATGCGCCGCAGGACCCAGATCTGGCCGGCACCGGATTTGTAACTACGTTCGACGTTGTTCAGCGCGATCATTTGTTTCCTCTTTGAATTGATAGCCCTTTTACTCCTGGCGCAGGAGCCGCATGGGATCAAGGTGGAGCACGCGGCTTGCAGGGGCCCATGTTGCCAGCGCGCCCACCAGCGTCATGGTGAAGACCACACCAACCAAAACGGCTGGGTCGTTTGTTTTGGCCCCGTAAACAACGCTGGCAAGTACGCTGCGGGCAAGCACGCCGAGGACCAGCCCCACAACGGAGCCAAATGCAAGTAAGACCATGGGCCGATGCAGAGCGCCCCCCAGCACTTGTACCCGCGATGCACCCAGCGCCACGCGAATGCCCAACTCCTTCATGCGGCGGCTGACCGTGTACGAGGCAAGGCCAAAGATCCCCGTCAATGCAAGCAAGATGCCAAGAGCGCCGAAGACTCCCAGGGCAATGGTGGCCACATGGGCGGGCAGTAGCATGATCTCCAGCGCGTCTTGCCAACTGCCCAGGCTAGAGATCGGCTGGTTGGGGTCGAGGCGACGGATTGTGTCACGGATGGCTGCGGCCATGTCGCCCGTGTTCCGCGTCGACCGCACCAGCAGGAATATTTGCTCGTTCCGGAATTGCATGATGGATAAAAAGAGCGCCGGTGTTGGGTCCTCACTGACCGATTCGTACTTCCCATCTTCCACCACGCCGACGATTTCAATTTTGTCTCCCCATATTTTCATGTACCTGCCTACGGCGTCGTCTGTGCCAAATAGCTTGCGCGCGAAGGTCTGGTTGACGATGGCGACCTTCGGTGCCTTGGCGTTATCTTGTTCGGCAAAATTCCGGCCTGCGATGAGGCGCGTCCCCGCAGCCGTCATATAGCCCGGGGAGACCTTGTAGAAAGGGGTCGAGAATTTCTGGTTCTTGACGCTAAAATCCGCGGTGTCTTCTGTGTAGACGCTGGTGTGCGTAGAATAGAGGCTCAATGGAGGCGCACTCGCGTATCCTACCGCGGTCACGCCCGGCAAATGGGAGACCTGCTCCGCCAGACGCCTCTGAAATTGCTCGGCGGCGGTGACTGAGTCGTTCGCCAGTTGCAGGTCCACCATCCCCGTCGTCACTCCCTTTGGATCAAAACCGAGGTTCGTGTGCAGGGTGCGGCCCAGTCCGCGCACCGCGACCAGCGAAGCGGTCACCAGCAGGCAGCAGATGGCGATTTGAAAGGACAGCAGCAGGTCGCGCAAGGACCATTTGCGGCCCAGGGTCAGGGGGCCTGCCCCGCTCTTGATGGCATGGACCGGGTCGGTATTCCAGATTTGCCGCAGCGGCACGGAGCCAAACAAAACTCCAGCAGTAAGGGAGACGACGAAGGCGAACAGATAGACCAGCTTATCCGGGGCGACGACCAATTGGATGGGAAAACCTGTGGCAGGTTGCCAATTACTGAGTGCCCGCAGCAGGCCAAATGCCACCATGCACCCGGCAACCCCGCCCAGAGATGAAAGTACGACCGCTTCCGTCAGCAGTTGGCGGACGAGCCGCGGCCGCCCTGCACCCACCGCAATGCGAATGGCCATCTCCCGCGCGCGGTCCGTCGTGCGCGCCGCAAACAAACCTCCCAGATTGGCGCAAACAGCCAATAGCACTAGAGCAGCCAGCAGCACGACCCCGAACATGAATGCCTTCACCGGGCCTCCCAGAACGTTCCCGAGAAAGCCCGGTTGCGCCAGTGCAAAGGCCAGCTTGTCTTCCGTTTGCGGATGTTCTTTGGCCATTTGGTGCGCGACCGCATTGAGGTTGGCCGTTGCCGCGGCCGCTGTAACTCCAGGCTTAACCCGGCCGATGACAAAGATATCTTGCTCGCTACGATCGTGGATCCAGTCGTACCCTTCGATCTGCGCCTGGTTCATCACTGGAACAAAGACCTCCGGCCAAAAGAACCGCTCCGTGCCGACAAAGCCCTTGGGCGCCACGCCCAGCACCGTGTACGGGACCTTGTTCAGATGGATGATGCGGCCCACGACTGTCTTGTCGCCGCCAAACCGGTCGCGCCAACATCTGTAGCTCAACACCACATAAGCGCTGGCTCCGGCTGCGGTGTCATCCTCTGGATGGATAAGCCGCCCCAGATATGGCTGCACTCCCAGCATGTCAAAATAGTTCCCGCTTACCTCGTATCCCCAGACCGGCTGCGGCCCATTCCTGGTCTCCAGACCGATGTGCGCGAAGCGGTACATGGCCAGCGCCGAGAAGGTGGTATTGCGGTCGCGCAGGTCCTGATAGACCGGGTAAGAGTTGGCGAGCGCCGCGATACCATCCTGTTGCGGGTGCTGTAGGGTATACACCTGCTTTGCGTCCGGGTAGCTCATAGGGCGCAGCAGCAGCGCATTCATTATGCTGAAGACGACGACATTGGCCCCAATGCCGAGGGCCAGGGTGAGGATGGCGGTAATGGCAAAGCCGGGCGATTTGCGCAACCGGCGCAGTGCGTAGCGAAGATCCTTCCATAAGTTCGTCATCGGGTCGTCCTCCTCATTTCCTGATGCGGAAGTTCTATTAATTACTGCGCAGCGCATGCGTGGGATCGACGCAATTACTCCTCGTGCAGAATCTTCGCTGGGTCGATGCGTGCGATGGATCGCGCAGGCAGGAAGATCGCCGCAATGGCCACGATTGCCAATACCAGCGATGTCCCAACCAGCGTCAACGGATCGTAGGTGCCGATGCCGTAGATGAAACTCTTCAGCGCCCGCAGCGCCATTACGGAAGCGCCCAGCCCCACGGCCAAGCCAAGTACGGTTGCGAACACGCCCGAACTTCCAATCTCAACCATCGCCTGCTGCATAGAAGACCCCAACGCCAGCCGAATGCCGATCTCGCGTGTGCGCTGGACGACCAGATTGGCGATCAGTCCATAGACACCGATAGTGGAGAGCAGTAGCGCCAGCCCCGCTAGAAAGCCGAGCATCATCACCTCCATGCGTTGCATACCCAGAGCGTGCCGCTCCAGGTCAGTCATACTGTAAAAGCCGGAGAACGGCAGCCCCGGATCGGCCTGCGCCAGCGCCTTTTGCATCGCCTCTGTGATGCCCGCGACCGACCCATGCGTGCGTACGATCCAGCTTGGCTGGAGCCAGACATGCGCCATGTTGAGCAAATCTTGTTTAACCTGAGTAGCCGGAACATAGACCGTCGGCTCACTGGTCAGCGGCGCGGCTTGATCCAGCCCCGGAGTCTTCACCACATCCGCAACCACGCCAACGACTCTCCTTGGCCTCCAGCCCAGCTCGGTTCCGCTCGTCGAGTCTTCCACAATGCTGCCTACTGGATTGGTCCGATCCAGATACTTGCGCGCGAACGTTTCATTTACGATGACTACCGGCTGACTCTGTGCCGTATCGTTATCAGCGAACTGCCGTCCCGCGAGCAGGTGCATGCGTAGTGCGTCGAAATATCCCGGCGTGATGTACACCGCATTCGTGCCGAAAATCTTTCCTGCATCTTTCCCTTCGGCCACCTTCGCACCCACATTCAAGCCGCGTTCATACGGCAGGCTCAATCCCACCGCGGCGTTTTCCACGCCAGGAATGCGGCGCATCGCGTCGAGGCTTGAGGTCAGCAGATGTTGAAAGGCCGCCGCATTGTGATAGCGCGCATCATCGAGCGATACCTTACCCGTCATCACGTTGGTCGCGTCGAAGCCCGGCGGCAGCGTCTCTAGGTAAATCAAGGAGTGAATCAGCAACACCGATGCCGCAACCAGTACGACCGTAAGCGCAATCTCCCCTGCGATCAACAGCACCCTGGTCTTTCGATTCACAGAGGCGGCCATCGCACGATTGGCCCCGGCAGCCATCATGGAGCGCAGGTCAATACGGTGTAGTTCAAACGCAGGTAGCATCCCGAACAGCACACTCGTCAGCAAAGAAACCACAAACGTAAACAGCAGCACGCGGCCATCTAACCCGAAGTTATTGCTCGGCAACAGGCCTTCTGGAACCAGGTGCTGCAACATCACCAGGCCGCACTTGGCTACACCCAATCCCGCCACGCCGCCGAGCAGCGCTAGCACCATATTCTCCGTCCACAACTGCCGCACTAGCGCGAAGCGTCCCGCCCCCAGCGCCATGCGCGTGGCCATTTCGCCGCTGTGCTGCTGCGCGCGGACCAACCCCAGCCCCGCTAAGTTAGCGCAGGCAATCAACAGAATGAATCCCACCGCGACCATCAGCCCAAAAACCGCAGGACGCAACGATTCAGCTTCGCTCTGCTGGAGCGGTATTCCCACCAGTACGGCCTTACTGCCGGGATTGCCGGCCATTTCTTGCCGCAGATACTCCGGCATCACCCGGCTTAGCTGCGCATTGGCCTGCTCCCATGTGCTGCCCGGCTTCAGGCGCAGCAACACACCGTAATTTGTTCCCTCACCCTCGCCCGAGCGGCTAGGCCGGAGCGGTGTCCACACGTCAGCAGGCTGCGTGGTTCCTTCATTGAGCGGAGACTGCGCCCCGCGCGCCAGCACGCCGACGACAGTAAACGGCGCACCTTTCAGCAAAATCACGTGTCCTACAATTTGCGGATCGGAATGAAAGCTAGTACGCCAAAGATTGTTGCTCAGGATGACCACGGCAGGGCCGTTCGGGCGGTCTTCATCGAGCGTAAAGCTGCGGCCCATCTGCGGCGGAATGCCGAGCACGTCGAAGTATTTCGAGGACACGCGTAATTGCTGCACATACTGCACGCTTGTCCCTGCCTGTAGATTGACGCCGTCTTCCATGCCAAAGGCGGCCGCCGTCACTGCCGGGACTTGATCGCGCACCAGCAGGTAGGTATCGCCGTTAACGAGGTTGTCGTCTTCTGCGCCAGCCGGGCCGGTCGAGCGGGTCGTCAATGCTCCCAACCCCATGGGTTGCGGGTAGGGCAGCGGACGCAGCATCAGCGCATTTACCACACTGAAAATCGCGGTGTTTGCACCGATGCCGAGGGCCAGGGTGAGGATGGAGGTAATGGCAAAGCCGGGCGATTTGCGCAACCGCCGCAGTGCGTAGCGAAGATCCTTCCATAGGTTCGTCATCGGTTCGTCCTCCTCATTCCGCTATTCCTGGGATTCCATTACTCGCTGCGCAGCGCTTGTATGGGATCGACGCTGGCGGCGCGACGCGTGGGAGCCAGCGAGGCAATCAGTCCGACGAATGTCAGCGTCAGTACCGTGGCCGTGATCGCCCAGCCATCCCGTGCCAATTGGATGGTCAACACGGCAGTCAACAGTTGCCGCGCCAACAATATGCCGGCCAGACCTATCGCAGTTCCCACGCCCAGAAGGAGGGCCGTGCGGAGGAGCACAAGGCGCACAACACCCGCTCGCGTAGCTCCGAGGGCCATACGGATGCCGATGTCGCGGGTGCGGCCGGCAACCTCCTGACTCAGCAGACCATAGATGCCGATGGCAGTGAGCAGCAAGGCAATTGAGGCGAAGAGGCCAAAGAGCCAGCTCAACATGCGATTGGTGACCAGCGCATCGTCCAACACGCTCTCCATCGTCTCCGGTGTGCGGAAGGCAACGGTCGGGGCGACGTCATGCAGCGCTCTCCGTAGCTGCGCGGTAATACCGGCAGGGGGTACGCTGGTACGGATGAAAAGATAGAAGCCAGGTACAAAGGCCTGCCAGGACTGAGGCATCTGTGTCAGCGGAAAGTCGGCTTCAGGCATCGGTGGTTGCGCGATGTCCTGCCTTCCACTGCGCGCTACGCCCACGATAGCGATTTGCGGGTCGCTGGGGGAGTCTCCCGCAAAGGCCTGCGCCAGCGGGTCTTCTTCTTTATCCAAAAACTCCTTTACCCATGCATTGTTGACGATCGCCACCGGCTGCGAATTTGTTGTGTTTTGCGCAGTGAATTCACGGCCTTTCAGGAGGGGTAGCTGCATGGCGGCAAAGTAGCCGGGAGTCACAAAGCGGATCTCCGTAAGCCGTTGCTTGTCGATTGAATCGACGGGCTTACCCACCAGCGCAAGATCGCTATTCGATCCCCATTGCGCGATCGGCATCAGGTCATTGCTGCCGACGGCCGTCACGCCCGGAATGGCTTGCACGCGCGCTTCCAGCGGCTGTATCAGCGCCTGCCCAAAATCCCTGTTTTTGTAATCTCCCGATGGAATATCTACTTCCAGTGTCAGCAGATTTTTCGGGTTGAAACCAAGGTCGGTTCGTAACAGGCCGCGCAGGCCCAGCAACAGCAGCCCAGAGCAGACCAGTAGCATCAACGACAAGGCCACCTGTACCACCACAAAGCCGGCGCGCAGGCGATGCTGATGTCGCGTGGTGCCTGCATTGCCGCCCGCCTTCAGCGCATGGTTCGGATCCATGCGCGCAGCACGCCATGCTGGAATGAGTCCCGCTGTGACGCTTGCCAGCAGTGACAAGATAAGGGTCGCGATCAGGACTGGAACATTAAGACGCGCATCGCCGCCGAGTGTGAAGGCCTTCTCTAGAAATTGCTTCACTGCCGCCAGCAGGAGCATTGCCAAGATGATGCCCGCAATACCGCCGCCGAGGCCCAGCAGGATGCTCTCCGTGAGCGTCTGAGTGGCAAGACGCATGCGTCCCGCTCCGAGGGCCGTGCGGACGGCCATTTCGCGTTCGTGGAGCAGTCCGCGCGCCAGAAGCAGCCCTGCAACGTTGGTGCAGGCAATCAGCAGGACAGCGAAGACAGCCGTCAGCAGCAGCCAGACGACAGGCCGATCATTGTTGCCGTTACGATCCTGGTGCAGGAAATCGATGATCGGGAAGACCTTCGCTGTTTTTCCCTTGTCCTCGTCGGGAAACTGTTTGCCCATCTCATTCAGCACGTGGTTCATGTCTGCCTGTGCCTGCGCATAGCTGACGCCCGGCTTCATGCGTCCAAAGACAGGCATCCAGTGGCTGCCACGCGATCGAATCTGGTCCGGCGACATATGCAGTGGCGTGTAGATCACATTGGGCGTGTCGAATGCGACGCGAAAGCCTGGCGGCATCACGCCAATCACGGTATAGGGCGAGCCATCCAGATGGATGGTCTGGCCGACAATGCTTCTGTTGCCGCCAAAGTATTGCTGCCAGACAGAGTAGCTGAGGACAGCGACATCGTTCCGACCGTTCCGGTCTTCACCAGGCAGGTAGGTGCGGCCCAACAGAGGCTTTACGCCATACAGGTCGAAGAAGTTATCCGTACCCTGCACCCTGTGCAGAAAAGTAGCCTGGCTACCCTGGGTGAGCGTGACGCCGCCGCCCTGGTAGGTCTCCCCTGCGAGGACGCTGAAGGTGCTGTTCAGCCGTCGCATATCCTGATATTCCGGCCAGGATTCGGGCTGAGAGTAGTTCGCAGCGGCCGTGGTAGACACGCTGACGATACGATCTACGTTTTTATAGGGCAACGGTTGCAACATGACGACATCGAAGACACTGAACATTGCGGCTGCTGCGCCGATGCCGAGGGCCAGGGTCAGGACGGCAGTGACGGCAAAGCCGGGTGATTTGCGCAACCGGCGCACTGCATAGCGAAGGTCCTTCCACAAGTTCGTCATCGTTCCGTCCTCCTCATTCCGTTACACGCAATTCCCATCACTCACGGCGCTGCGCCTGCATGGGACCAGCGAGGTTGCCCAAATGGCCCATAAAGCCAATGCGGAGGGGCCGTTTGCGCATAGCATAGGCATCGTCCAGGCCCACTCATAGGGGGAAGACCTGCATCTGCTCGCGCAGGTCCTGCTCGGCGACCACCTGGCCGTCAAAGAGATGCACCTCGCGCTCGGCCAGTTTGGCGAAGCGTGGGTCGTGCGTGACCATGCAGATGGTCGCCCCGTCCGCGTGCAGTTCTTTGAGCAACTGCATGACCGCTTCGCCATTGTGCGAGTCGAGATTGCCGGTCGGTTCGTCGGCCAGCAGGATGGAGGGCGAACCCGCCAAGGCGCGCGCCACGGCCACGCGTTGCTGTTGTCCGCCAGAAAGCTGCGCCGGGTAATGCTGGATGCGATGCGCCATACTGACCCGCTCGAGCGATTGCTGCACGCGACGCTTGCGCTCTGCCGCGGGCATGTTGGGGCGGTAGGTGAGCGGCAGTTCGACGTTCTCATACACGGTCAGGTCGCCAATCAGGTTGAAACTCTGGAAGATGAAGCCGATCTCCTGATTGCGGATGCGCGAGCGCTCGCTGAAGCTCAGGTCCTGCACGGGCCGGCCATTCAGCCGATAGATGCCGCTGGTGGGTGTGTCCAGCAGTCCCAGCACCGAGAGCAGCGTCGATTTGCCGCAGCCTGATGGGCCGGAGATGGCCAGATATTCGCCGCGCGCCACCGTCAAGTGGATGCCTGAGAGTGCGTGCGTTTCAATCTCATCGGTGTAGAAGATCTTGGTGAGTGCTTCCACCTGGATCAGCGGGTCTTGCGAGTTCGCCATGCGTGGCTCCTTTCGTGCTGCGGGTATAAGATCCGAGTTTCAATCCAGCCGAATGCGGTCCACGTTGTCCCAACGCGACATGTCCGAAAGAATGACCGTGTCGCCCTCACGCAGGCCGCTGAGCACCTGGATTTGATTCACCGAGGCCCGTCCTACCTTTACCGGTACGCGTGTGGCGTAGTTGCCGCTGGCGTCCAGTCGGAAAAGACTGATGGTGGAGTCTTCATCGCCAAAGGCCGGTCGCCCGACGTAGAGGACATCGTGCAGCCGTTCCAGGTCAATGGTGCCGTCCACGCTCAGGTCCGGGCGCGCCCCTTTCGGCAACGGCCCATCCAGATGTACGTCGACAGCAACCGTTCCGTTCTGCACCGCCGGGTCAATGCGGGTCACCGTGCCGGGGATAATGCCGTTGTGCGTGTCAATCTGCGCCGGTTGGCCGATCTGGATGTCGCGCGCCTGCGTCTCGGCGATCTTCAGTTCCGCCTTCAACTGATCTGGTTGCACGATTTTGGCCAAGGTGGTTCCCATTGGCACATGCTCGCCCACCTGGTGGGGCAGATCGACCAGTACGCCGTCGATCCCTGCACGCACTTGCAGGTCGTCCACTTCGCGCTGCTTCAGTTCCGCCAGTGCGCGGGCCTGCGCCACCTTGGCCGTCTGCACGGCCAACTGTGTTTGCAGTGCCTTCTGGTTGATGGTGAGCTTCTCTGCTTCCAACTGGTTGCGCGTCTCCAACGCATCGGCCTTGCTCTTGGAATCGTTGTAGGTGAGCCCGCTGATGACGCCCAGCTTGTAGAGCGCCTGGTCCGTGCGTGATTGCAACTCCGCCTGCTGATATTGCGCGTGAACGTCGGCGGCGCTGGAGCGCAGGTCCATCAGGTCGCCTTGCAGCTTGACCTGCACGTTGTGGAACTCGGCCTCGGCCTCCTTCCATTGCAGCGTGGCGTCCTGCGCCTCTTGCGTGAGTTGCGGATTGGCCAGTTCCATGACGACCGTGTCAGCCTTGACCTGGGCGCCGGGCAGCACCAGGATGCGCACCACCGTGCAGTCCGTCTCTGCGGGGACCAGGCGGATGCGGTCCTCGCGTGGAACCAGAGAACCCAGCCCCCGCACCTGACGCACCATATCGCCGCGATGGACGGTGTCCGTCCAGACGGTGCTGCGGTCGACGGTGGGTGCAGCGGGTTTCAGACGCATGACAAAGAGCGTGAGCGCAGCCAGCATGGCCACTGCGGTCAGAGACCAGGCGATCTGGCGGCGAAGTTTTCGGCGTTTCAAGTCCGGGCGTGCAATGTCCATGACACCCCGTCATTATGCAGGAGAGTGGCCAAAATGGGAGGGTTGTTATCTTGCTGAAAAAGGGATGGTTATTTACGGTTAGAGGATCCGCGCCATGGGCTGGAGTGTCCATCTGCGAAGACCATTGTCCATTTTTGAACAGGCGGCTGGACGAGGATGCGTCGCCCAAGAAAGTCAATCTGGAGGCGGGGATGCTGCGGGCGATCCTGGAACGCGGAGGGCAGTGGGCGCGATTGCAATCGGAGGTGAGGATGCTGCCCACGCGGGACGATGTGGGACGGGCCATCAGCCCGGAAGAGGAGACGGCTCTGCTACAGGCTGGCTGCCAATCCTGCTCCCGCTCTCTGGTTCCCTTCGTCACCCTGGCGCCGGAGGCGGGCGCGCGGTATGGTGTGCTTCGGACGCTGCAATGGGGCAATGTGGACTTCGACAATCACTCCTTGAAGTGGGGCATAGACAAGACGGCTTCGGGAACCGGGCGCATCGTCCCGCTCAGTCAGACGGCCTTTGCTGCTCTCGGTCTTTGCGCGACACACTTCCCAAGGCGCAACCCGGAGCAATACGTCTTCCCTTCCGAGCGATATGGGGCGGGGGTGCGGACGAATTCAACTCCAGGGCGTATCAGAGGCAGCCGTCCAAGCCCGTCGGTGAAAGTAAGGAAGCATTGGAGGCTGCCAGATTGCGGGCCGCGCGGATTCTGAAAGGCGAGGCGAAAGAGGCAGGCACGGACCCCGAGGCGGAGCCTAAGGAAAAGATTGCGCCCCTTGCCTGCCGCTTTCACGATCTGAGGCACACGGCGGTGTCCCGGATGCTCAACAGCGGGATTCCGATTGCCAAGGTTGCCAAAATCGTAGGCTGGAGCACGTCCACCATGGTGCTCATGGCTGCCCGGTACGGCCACTTCTCTCTGAACGAACTGCGGGACGCTGTAGAAAGCATCCATGGAGGCGGAATTGAAGCGGGGTCCCCGGTATTTTCCGCGGTATCGGGGAAGAGAGCGGAAGCAGGGCGGCTTAACTAGTTGATTTAATTGGCTCCTCAGGTAGGACACGAACCTACAACCCTTCGGTTAACAGCCGAATGCCCTGCCATTGAGCTACTCAGGATCGCGTGGAAGACGCAGGCAACCGGGCGGTTGCTCCTATTTCTTTACAAATGCGGTTGGATGGGTCAAATCCCGCTCTTGGAAGGGGCGCGCGACATAGAAGTGGCGATTCGGAAGATCTCTCTTTTTGTGGCATAAAGCCGGGCGTAGTATTACGCTCGGCACAGAGGTGGAACATGCCGGATTCTCTGCTTGACCTTGAAGATCGTCGCGCTGCCGTTCAGAGGCAGATCGCCCGGTTGGGGGACATGCGCTCGGGCTCCATTACCAGAACGATCGGGCGCTGCGGAAATCCAACCTGTCACGGCCATCGGGCCGGTGAGACCGGCCACGGTCCCTACTACCGGCTGACCCACAAGGTGAACGGAAAGACGGTCACCGAGACGTTTTCCTCTCCAGCAAGTTTGGCCAAAGCTCAGCGTGAGGTCGCCGAGTGTCAGCGCTTCCGGCAACTGACTGAGCAACTTCTGGACATCAATGAACAGATTTGCAAGCTGCGGCCAGTCGCCGAGGCAATGCCGCCAGACCAGGGAAAAAAACGGCGGAAGCGATCCGCCGGGAAGTCACGCGCGAAATAGATCAACTTCTGTGTGTCGTTTTCAGTGGCCGGCGCAAGAGCGGGCACCTGGACCTGGAAGCCGTCGAGACAGCAGTGCGAACGGCCATGCACCGCGCCGGGGCTGCCGCCTTGACCGAGTTGCTGCAGTTTGCCGCCCCGACCCACTCAAGAGGAGCGTACGATCGCCTGCCCTTGTGGCTGGCGCGCCCAGTATCGGGAATTGCGCTCCAAGCCGGTGCTGACGGTCGTGGGCCAGGCGCAAGTCTTGCGTCCCTACTATTTGTGTCCGCACTGCCATCAAGGCCAGTTCCCCGCTGACCAGGAACTGGACATTGCTAACACCGAGTTCTCGCCCGGAGTGCGCCGTATGCAAGCTCTGGTAGGTCAGGATGCCTCCTTCGATCACGGCCGCGAACAGATGAACGTTCTGGCCGGTCTGGAAGTGACCGCCAAGTCTGTCGAGCGCACCGCGGAGGCTATTGGAGAAGAGATCGTTCAGCGCCGGCGAGAAGAAATCCAGCAAGCCGCCCAACTGGATCCGCCCGTCGTGGTTGGCCAGCCGATCCCGGTTCTCTATGTCGAAATGGACGGAACCGGAGTGCCGGTGGTCAAGAAAGAAACGTTGGGCCGCCAAGGCAAGACGGATGGTCAGCCGGCCCATACGCGGGAGGTCAAGCTGGGATGCGTGTTCACCCAGACCAAGTGCGACAAGGATGGCTTCCCCATCCGCGATCCCGATTCCACCACCTACACCGGAGCCATCGAGACTGCCGAAGAGTTTGGCAAGCGAATGTACCTGGAAGCCTGCCAGCGAGGATGGAGCCGCGCGGCCAACAAGGTCGTTCTCGGCGACGGCGCCGAATGGATCTGGAATCTCGCCGACCTGCACTTCCCAGGCGCCATCCAGATCGTCGATCTCTATCACGCCCGGCAGCATCTTTGGGAGTTGGCGCGCAAGTTATACCCCAACGACACAGCCAAACAGAAGGTCTGGATGGACAAGCACCAGCGACACTTGCTCGATCAAGGGAAGAGCGAAGCGCTGGTCCTCGCCCTTCGCTCCATAGATGCAACCCATCCTGAAGTCATTGAGAAGATTCGCGTTGAGGCAAATTACTTTGAGAGAAATGCCGAGCGTATGCGCTATCCCAGGTTCCGCCGCCTGGACTTGTTTGTCGGCTCCGGCGTCATCGAAGCCGGCTGCAAGACCGTCATCGGCTCCCGCCTCAAGCAGTCCGGCATGTTCTGGACCGTCCGCGGAGCAAACGCTATTATCGCCCTCCGCTGCTACCACCTCAACCGACAATTCGAGGACTACTGGGAGGGTCGCCGGGCCGCATGACCTCCACTTCTATGTCGCGCACCACCCAGAACCAGTCAAGCCAGCCATCCAGCACGCTCGGCACCAACCGTCACCTAAGCCGGGCGCTCCATCCGCCTACGGCTTGATTACGCCACAGGCGATCCTGTTGCCCGTGTCTCCATATGGATCGGTCTTCTGATCATCCGGCCGGGTATGGATCACGATCGAGGTTCCGCCGTGCAGAAACACTGAGTCGGGAGCACCTGGATCCAGGGAGATCGAGTGCAACACATACGTCGCCTCCCCCTCATGATCCTCATCCACCGAGATGCCGCCGGGAAAGTCTCCATTGTGATGTCCCAGCGGATTCAGAAATCCATGCTCCTTCCCGCTGGGATTGAAGTGCCCGCCCGCGCCCTCAAAGTCAGGCGCATCGCACACTGGATTCTCATGCAGAACAATGGCATGATCCCCAAAGCGCAGATTCTGGACCTCCAGATGAACCTTCACCCCATCCTTCACCGCTTTCAAGGTCGCATACCCGGCATCCTGGCCGTAGGAGTTGATCAGGCGTATCTTGATCTTCTTCGGCCCCGCGTGCGTCTCCACCGCTCCAGCCACGCCCGCCGCCAGCAGCAGCGCCGTCAGCCATCCAACCAGACGCATTCGCAGACCTCCTCCACGCACAGCCAGAATACCCCACTTATCCACCGCTCTTGCCCAAGTTAGGATAGGGCCTTGTATGGCGGATTCACCCACCCCAGGCGTCCTCGAAGTCATCACCGGCCCCATGTTCTCCGGCAAGAGCGAGGAGCTCATCCGCCGTCTCAAGCGCGCCCGCATCGCCCGCCGGCGCGTCGCCTGCTTCAAGCCGGACATCGACCTCCGCTACCACCGCACCTCCATCGCCAGCCACAGCGCTCAAACCCACGACGCCACCACCGTCGCCAACGTCGAAGATCTGCGCGAGGCTCTCTATCCGCAATTGGACCAGATCGATCTCATCGGCGTCGATGAGGTCCAGTTCTTCTCCCCCGCCATCATCCCCTTGGCTGTAGAACTCATCGCCATCGGCAAAAGAGTCATTATGGCCGGTCTCGATACCACCTTCGCGGGCGAACCCTTCGGCCCCGTCCCCAATCTCATGGCGATCGCCGACACCGTCACCAAACTCGCCGCCGTTTGCATGGTCTGCGGAGCCCCGGCGATTCATACCCAGCGGCTCAGCCACAGCCGGGAACTGGTCGTCGTCGGAGCCTCAGGACTCTATGAAGCCCGCTGCCGCGCACACTTCCATCCGTTCCTGGATGACCAGACCTCGCAGTTGAAACTTCCCAAGGTGTAGAAGCTCCCGCTCCTGCCGCCCACTCCGGCCGCCCCGCTCCTGCCGTCCAACACCTGCCGCCCTGCTCCGATCGCCGCACTTCTATCGCCCAGCCATCACCATCGCGCTGCCCAGCGCCGCCGCCAGCGCCAGCGGCATCGCCACCACTCCCAGCTTCAGAAAACTTCCGGCGCTCACCTCAACTCCCTCCTTGCGCAAGGCAGAAAGCCATAAGATCGTCGCCAGCGAACCGGTCACCGAAAGGTTCGGTCCCAGGTCGATCCCCATCATCACCGCCTGCGCCATCAGCCCCTTCACATGCGCGGCCTGCATCGTTCCTCCGGCAATCAGCCCCAGCGGCAGATTATTCACCAGATTGTTCAACACCCCAAGGCCAAGCCCCACCACCAGCACGGCGGTATGGGGAGTCAGCCTCTCAGCCCCGGCAAGCCACGCCTGCGCCAGCCTCAAAGCCCCCAAAGACTCCACCGCGTTTACCAGCACAAACAACCCCGCCACCAGCAGAATCGTAATCCAGCTCACCCCCCGCAACAGCCTTCGCGGATCGCTCCGCGAATAGAAGGAGGCCCCGGCGGTGATCACCACCGCGGCCACTAGCGTCGGCAATCCCAGATTCATCCCCAGGATAGAAGCCCCAAACAGCACCAGGATCACCCCCGCCAGCCCCCACAGCGTGAACCTGCCTCCACGTGTCAGCTCCACCGGCTGCCCCTCGTGGTCAATTCTGCCGCGCAACTGCCTTCGAAACTGCGCCCCCACCACCGCAAACGTGACCACAATCGCCACCACCGATGGAACCCCAAACAGCCGCAGCCACTGCTCCAGCGGCGGCATCCCCGCGCGGAACACCACCAGATTCGCTGGGTTGGAGATAGGCAGAACAAAACTCGCCGCATTGGCCATCAGTGCGCAAAGGAACAGATAGGGCAAAGGCGAGAGCCGCGCCTTCCGCACCACCGCCAGAATCGCCGGCGTCAGCACCACCGCGGTCGCGTCGTTGGAGAGCAGCGCCGTCACCAGAGCGCCAACAATGGAAACAGCGCAAAATAATCGGAAGCAGGACCCCTTTGCATCCCGCATGGCCACAGAGGAGAGCCAGTCGAAGACGCCTTGATCGCGGGCCAACTCGGAGAGCAGCATCATTCCAATCAGGAACAGATACACGTCCGTTCCCTCGGCTACCGCATGCAGCGCGGCGGGCGCCGATATCAGACGCAGCGCAACCAACAGCAGCGCCCCTCCCGCAACCCACCATCCTTCCGCCACATCCCTCGGCCGCAGCAGCATCAGCACTAGGCTGAGCCCCACAATCGCAAGCACCAGAATTGCGGACAGGGAGAGAGCAGAACTCACCATCGCCATGCGAAAACCCTCATCGCAGCCAGAGCCTCACTTCCCTTCCACCCTCCCGTCGCCCGGAGCATCTCCACCGCCCTTTTCGCTGTCGCCCGGAGCGCTCCGCAGCGCCTCCACCAGCCGCGAGACCGCGCCAGAATCGACCGTATGCTCCGCCAAACGAACCCCGCTCGGAATGTCCTTGGCAATCCCTCCCACCACCAGAACCGCTGCCGCATTCAATACTGCCACGTCCCTCGGAGGTCCCTTCTTCCCAGAAAATATATCCTTTAGAATCAATGCATTATCCGTTGCATCCCCACCCGCTAGGGCGGTCAGCGGTGCTCGCTCCAGCCCGCAATCCTCCGGCCCAATCGTGTACTCCCGCACCCCACCATTCCACACCTCCGCAATCCGGCTCGGCCCGGAGATCGCCAACTCATCCAATCCTCCGTCGCCATGCACCACCATCGCGTGCCGCATCTCCAAAAACGTCATCGCCTCAGCCACCACCGGCGCCAGACGGGATTGGTACACACCCATCACCTGGCGGCGCGCACCGGCAGGATTCAGCAGCGGCCCAAGAATATGCAGAACAGATCGCACCCCCAAAGCCTTCCGCACCGGCCCGACAGCCTTCAGTTGAGGATGATGCGCCGGAGCCAGCAGAAAGACAAAGCGTTGCTCGCGAAGGGCCAGTGCGGATTCCCCCGGCTCAAGCTGGATGGGAATGCCGAGAGCTTCCAACACGTCGGCCGAACCGCATCGCGACGTGATAGCCCGATTGCCGTGCTTAGCAACTCTGACTCCGGCTGCAGCAGCGATCAGAGCCGCGGCTGTCGAAATGTTGAAGCTACCGCTGGAGTCGCCTCCCGTACCGCAAGTGTCTACCAAGTCTTCCGCTTCTGCGGCGTTGAGCGGAAGCATCTTGGCCGAGCCACGGAGGGTGATGGCAAAGCCTGCAATCTCGGTTGACGTCTCTCCGCGACCAGCCATCGCTCCCAGTAAGGCTGCCAATTCGATCTCACTAGCCTCCCCAGCAAGGATCGCGTGCATAAGGTCAGAGGCATCCTCAATCGAAAGAGTCTCTTGCTGTTCGAGGATGCGGCGGAGTTGGTTTTTGATGGGCATCGCACCCAAGATTATCATTCAGCATCAGCAACGTAGCCTGATTCGTGTTCGCACCAGCAGTTCTAACCCGAAGTTCCTACGCCTTTCGAGCAGTATTCTGCTGTGGTTCGGAATGTTCGGACAGTTTTTTTGTTTTTAAGTGGAAAGATTGCTCGTCCTAGTCGTGGCGGTGGAAATGTGAAAATCGGCTTCATCGATTTTCAAGGTCTTGTGGGAAGGGCGGGAAACAGTTGCATCGTTTTCCGCACTTTCCACAAGACCGCCATTTCCACGGCCTGCTTCATCGCGCGTTAGGCCGCCAAGGCTTCGGAGGATGTCCCGCGCGTAGTTGAAAGTTTGAAAGTTTGAAAGCTGGGGTCGGGCGCATTGCAGTTGGAGTTCTTTGCCTCCGAGGTCTGCGAGATCGAGCAGGACGGCGTGCGGTACGTGCTGCGCCGCAATCGGCTCCGCGCCCAACAACTGGCGGACTCGCGCTCTGCCAAGCAGACGCACCTGGAGCAGTTATGCCAGCAGCGCAATCGCTATCTCGCCCAGCATCCCCGGGCCAAACTGGCTACGGCCGAGAAGGCGATCGGCGCCAAAGTCCAGCAACTGAAGCTGGAAGCCTGGCTCACCGTGCGCGCCGAAGGCCGTGCGCTGAAGCTGGAAGTCCATCCAGAAGCGCTGGAGGACGCCGCACGCCTGGATGGCTGCTATGTGCTGAAGACCGATTTGCCCGCCACGGCAGCATCGGCGCAGACGGTGCATGACCGCTACAAAGACCTCACCCAGGTGGAGCAGGCTTTTCGTACCTGTAAGACCACGCACCTGGAGACCCGTCCCATCCATGTGCGTACTGCGGAACATACACGCAGCCACGTCCTGGTGGTGATGTTGGCCTATCTGATCCGGCGCGCCCTCAGCCGCGCCTGGGCGCGGATGGATGGTACCGTCGAGGAAGGATTACGCCAACTGCAGACGCTTTGCGCCATCGAACTCCGTGTCGATGGCGGCTCCTGTCTACGCATCCCTCAGCCGACTCCCCAGGCCGACGCTCTGCTCAAGGCACTGAACCTGCGTCTGCCCGAGGCGCTCCCCCATAAACAAGTTCCTGTAGTCACGCGCAAAAAGCTTCCTGAACGTAGAAAGCTCCTCTAAATCCAATAGCTTCCAGCCAATCTAGCCTCTCCGCTCAAGGGTGAACTTCCGCATCAACACGGCATACCCCTGAACAAGGTCGAGAATGCACTCGTGCTGGCCGCGGTTCGCCGCTCGATCCGGCCTGCCGATGCTCCGCCAATGATCACCGTGCGCTCCCTGGCGTACTTCCTGCCGGTCATCGAAGAAGTCCTCGAAATGAAAGTCGGCGAAGACTATTTCCACTACGCCCGGCAAAAACTCCAGAGGCTCCGGTCAGTCTGACGCCGCACACTCGCCGCACGCAGCAACCACGCCTGCGGCGTGGGATGACGCCTTAAAACAAAACCCAGCCACACCTGCGGTGCGGGATGATGATGCATATACCTCTCCCTCTCCCAATCCTGTTCCTGCCCCGGCTCACTTCTGCCAAGCGCAAGTGGATCACTCTTCCTTAGCACCGAAGGGCTGAATCTGCTCAAGCTGCTCCAGAGTGACGTCGCTCGGGTAGGATTTTCGCCGCGCCATCCTTCTTGATTACCGCCCCGATCAGCTAGCTGCATAGAACGGCCTGGTGTCTCCTCCATCAAGGTCCAAAGATCGTAAACAGGTTCTTAGAACTCGTTAAGTCAATGAGTTCTCACGGCACCCCTTCTTCCCTACGCCCCTTCGGACCTCTCGGCGAACCATGCCAGGCACCCCCGTCTACCGACCCCTTTGTCTTATAAAATTCTTATTATCAAAGGGATACATCGATGCATTTCTCCTGGTTACGGGTCGTCTCTCTGCTCCGCGCGGAGCCGCCTCGCCTCCGTCTCTAGGCAATCGCTCTATGCTATTCTCAGAACGTAGACTCCTCGCCGGATCGAAGCTACGACCTGTCATTGTTACTCGGAATGCCTTCTCCCAGCCACGTGAGTGAGATACAGCCTCCGGCCACGGAGCGACGATTTGACACCCGTTGTCCTCGCAACGATGCAACGAGACAACCCGCTTCCTGAGTTGATTACTTTTGGATGATTTCTATCCACACTGTTAGCTAACTCGTCAATGAGAAGAGAGATGCCCAGATCTTCAAACATGGCAAGTTCAATCTTCTCAGCGATTGTTTGAGAATTTTCTCTGCTATGCTCTGGATACTTCGGAAGCTTTTCTTCACCGAGCATCTCCGCTGCACCGCTCTCTTCAGGGTGCAAGCCTGAGGACTGAAATTCGAAATGGCGAAGCCACTACGTAGCGACGATCCCAATCCACCAAGTGTCCAGTTCCGGGACTTCGGTGTTCTTGATGACGGCAAGCGAAGCAAAGGCGCTGCGATCGCATCCATTACGATCAACCTTACCCTTGCGGCCCTCGTCATCATCCTTGGACTGATCATCAAGACGAGTCCCACGGCCGCCAGAGAAGTTGCGGTTCTGATGCTGCCGCCTCCTCCTCCCAAGCCGGCGCCCACCCCCAAGCCGCCCCCGCCGCCACGGATCAAGCCGCTGCCTCCCACTCCAACGGTAGCGCCAAAGATTAAAATGCCCACACCTCCGGTCCCGCCGCCACCAACGGTCAAGCCGTTGCCTGTGCCCCAACCCAAACCGCTCGATCTACCCCCAGCTCCGCCGAAGCGCGTGACCCCACCACCGGCGCCGGTGAAGGTAAACCTAGGGGTGGCGACTGCGGCGTCTGTTCCGAATCATGATGCCCATCCCACCGCCGTGCGTCTCGGTGAAGCTACCAATCCCTTGCGCCCCTTGAGTGGTCCAGCCGTCTCCAATGTCAACCTCGGCAACGCTGGCATGCCCGGCATGAACCGCGGCAATACCGGCAACGGCCCCCGCGCCACTGCCGTCAACCTCGGCTCTGGCTCTACCAACGGTAGTATGAACGGCCACGATAACGCCGTCGGGCCCGTCCGCGGAGTCTCCCTGGGTAGCGGATCCGGCCCCATGAACTCCCGCAATTTTGCCGCCGTCAAACCGGTTCAACTCGGCACACCCCCGCAGCAGCAGCGCGCCACCAACTATGCACAGCTCTCTGCGGCAACTCCTCCCAAAATCACCTTCAAGCCGCAACCGGTCTACACCGAGGACGCAAAGGAGCATCACATCGAAGGAGATGCGGTGGTCAAGGTCATCTTCAGGGCCAATGGCACCATTCAGGTCCTGGGTCTGGTTCGCGGCCTCGGTTATGGGCTCGATCAGCCAGCCGAAGAGGTGGCCCGTGGAATTCGCTTCTTTCCAGCACGTAACGCCGAAGGCAATCCCATTGACTTCCCCACCAATGTAGTGATCCACTTCGTTATTAATAACTAAACTAGTACACAGCCTGCACAATTCCGTGGAAACCTTCGTAACCATCGGGCTAACCTAACAGCCAGATACCTTAAAAACGTCTCACGCAAAGCAGATTCGTAGCGAAGATACACCACCGAACGGCAGATCGTGATTGCATGGACCACCTCAGCGGTGGCTGCACCAGCCAAGGAGCCCTAGAAGACGATGAAACTTCCTTCAAAGATCACCACCGCCATGGCCTTCTCCTTACTGGCGGCCTCGGTGCTACCCGCTACCGCCTTCTCGCACAAAAAGAAGAAGTCTGAGATGGACTTCCTCTATGGCCGCAAGCTCACTCCAGCGCAGGACGCCTTGGTCAATAAGGCCATCGCCCGGGAGGCGGTCATCGTCAAGACTCTCAGACAGCGCAGTCCGATCGTCGAAACCTACATCCAGAACATGCGCCCCGACCCGGTCATGGGCCAGACCATCGCCAGCGACCAGCACTTCCTCGCTCGCGTTGACTTCGGCAAGGTCATCGGCGAAGAGGGTTTTGCCAACGGAGAACCTGGGCAGGGCAAGGCGGGACGCTTCCATCACTCCCTTGCCTACATCACCGGAGTCTCCAGGGACCTCCACCTCCGCTATAACGAAGCCGGCTTCGTGCGCATGATCGTCATCGACAGCACCGGCTTTGATCGCAAGCACTACCATTTCAGCTTCCTGCGCAACGAATTTCTCGGTTCCGTACCCACCGAGGTCTTCGACGTCACTCCCATCCGCAAGACCCCAGGCCGTTTCTTCGGCCGTATCTGGGTGGAGCGCGACGGCGGCAACATCGTTCGCTATGACGGCGATCTAGCCGGCGGGGAGAAGGACAATATCAACGAATACTTCCACTTCAACTCTGTGCGGACGGAAGTGGCGGATAACCTCTGGCTTCCCACCGCCTCTTACATTGAAGAGACCGATCCCAAAAGCCCCGAACATAGCCTCAAGTTCAAAGCGCTCAATCAGATCTGGGGCTACTCCCTGAAGGTTCCCTCCTCCGACCAGGATCAGGCGGATATTGAGGTGGAAGGCGCTACCGATGAGAGCCAGCAGAGCGGCAACCTCAGCCCCCTCGGCGCTCAGCGGCAGTGGATTGAGCAGGCCGAAGATAACGTCATTGAACGCCTCTACACCGCCGGCCTCATCGACGCTCCCAGTGACTTTGACAAAGTCCTCGCCGAACTCGCCAATAACATCCTGGCCTATAATCAGATCCCCATCGACCGTCCCATCCGCGTACGCACCCTCCTCACCGAGCCCCTCGAATCCGTCGCGGTCGGAAATACCATCCTCATCTCCAAGGGCCTCATTGACACCACCGCTGTGGTCACCGCCGATGGAGCCCAACAAATGGGAAATCTCAACGCCGTGCTGGCGTTTCAGGTCGCTCAGATCGTCCTCGGGCACCACATCGATACCAAATTCGCCTTCAGCGATCGTCTCCTGTTCCCTCCTGAGTCCGCCTTTCAGCGCCTGCCCCTGGGTCACACCGACGCGGATGACACAGCCTCGGCCAAAAAGGCCGTCGATCTTCTCAGCGTCAAAGATCTGGCCGACGGAGAACAGTACTTCGGCCTGTATCTGCAGCAGCTACAGGCCCGGGAAAAAGGCCTCCACGCCCTCACCACCCCCCAGCTCGGCGATAGTCTCGTCAAGCCCGACGGCACTTTCTGGCTCCAGGCCCTTATCGCCAAAGCTCCCAAACTCGACAACACCGACCTGAAGCAGTTGGCCGCTGAACCCCTCAACGCATTCCTCCGCAACGATCCTTGGACGGATCAGGTCATCCGGCTCAACGCCGTCCAGGAGCCCCTGCTCAGCCCCAGCGACAAGATGCCCTTCGAGTTGACCCCTGTCTCTGTCAGCTTGTCCTACTGGAAGCCCCCGGTGG
>DAHXNO010000024.1 GCA_027365345.1 Granulicella sp. | reverse complement strand
GTGGGTTTGGCCCTGCGGCCGGCGCGGGATCCGGCAACGGACTGGGTCTTGGGTTGGCGCGCGGCTCGAATTTGCGCAACTGCTCGGCGATCTGCTGGAATTCGCTGGGCTTACCAGAGCGAGTTTCGGCTTTGGGTGGGTCAAAGAGCGAGCCTTGACTGTCCTGCGCCGTTCTGGCGACGACGACGGTCTTGGCGTTGAGGAACTCGCGCATGCCCTCCGCCGCAAGTTCGCGACCGTAGCCGGAGCGCTTGACGCCGCCAAAGGGAAGACGCGGATCGCTGGCTACGGCGGCGTTGACAAAGACCGCTCCGCACTGAAGTTGAATCAAGAGACGCCGCTGCTCTTCTGAGTCGTTGGTCCAGACGCTGGCCGCCAGGCCAAAGGGTGTGTCGTTGGCCAGGGCGATGGCTTCATCGAGAGAGCCCACGCGGAAGAGCATGGCGACCGGGCCGAAGATCTCCTCTTGCGTGATGGGGGCGTTGCGCATGATGCCGGCGATGACGGTGGGCTGGAAGTAGTTGCCAAAGCGGCCGTCTTCCACGGTGGCGCGCGAGCCGCCGGCCAGGACGCGGCCGCCGGATTCGCGGGCGCGAGTGACTTGATCGAGAAGATCTTCTACCGCCTGCTGGGTGGCCAGGGGGCCGACGTCTGTGGTCTCCAGCATGGGATTGCCCACGGTAAGGGCCTTCATCCCGGCGACAAAGCGCTGTTCAAACTCCGGATAGATGCTCTCATGCACGATGAAGCGCTTGGCGGCGATGCAGCTCTGGCCGTTGCAGATGCAACGCGCACTGACTGCGGTGGGGATGGCGACCTCCAGATCAGCGGAGGGAAGGACGATGAAGGGATCCGAGCCGCCCAGTTCCAGGACGCTCTTCTTGATGAGCCAGCCGGCTTGCGCGGCGACGGCGCGGCCAGCCGGCTCTGAGCCGGTGACGGTGACGGCGGCGACGCGGTCGTCGGCGAGGATGGTCTCCACCTGACGAGCCTCAATAAGCAGGGTCTGGAAGACGCCGCGAGGGAAGCCGGCGCGGCGGACCAGAGCCTCAATCAAGAGAGCGCACTGGGGAACGTTGGAGGCGTGCTTGAGCAGGCCGACGTTGCCGGCCATCAGCGCCGGAGCAAGGAAGCGGAAGACCTGCCAGAGAGGGAAGTTCCAGGGCATGACGGCCAGGATGACGCCCAGAGGATCGTAACGGACGTAGCTCTCCTGGTGCTCGGTGGGGATGCGCTCCGGGGTGAGGATGCGGGCGGTGTTCTGGGCGTAGTAGCGGCAGACCGAGGCGCACTTGGCCACCTCTGCGCGGGCGGAGACGATGGTCTTGCCCATCTCCGCGGTCATCGTGGCGGCGAGTTCTTCGCTATCCGCCTCGACGATCGCGGCCAGGCGGCGCATCCAGAAGGCGCGCTGATCGAGAGACTCTTTGGGGTAGGTCCTGGCGGCACCGGCGGCGAGGGCCAGCCTGGCGTTGAGAGCTTCAGGGGTGAGGGGATCAAAGCTGCGCAGCAGCTTTCCGTTGGCAGGATTGATGGACTGGATCATAAGGGGGTTCGTAGTAAGGCTTGTGTCAAGTGTGGTGCGAAGCGCGAGGATCGAGGGATCAGCGGAGGTTGCAGTTCCGGCAGGTTCTCTTCCGCGGATGTGTGTAGTGTAGCCGCATCGCGGAGTTAGGGCTATGGCTGCCGCGGAGGGAGGGGTCCGCAGTGCGCTATTCGCCGGGTTGGAGGGCCAGGGCTTGGGTGAGGATACAGGGGGCCGGAGCGAGGATGCAGGCCGGAGCAGCCAGAGCCGCGCCCCGCGCTGAGCGGGGCTTGCCGAACGGGTTGGGTGCGGAGCGTGGCTGGGGTCTGTCGGATCGCTGGGTCTGGGGTGGCTGGGGGCGGTCTGCCGGCGGCGGCGGGATTGGCGGAGGAGGGGATGGTTTGGAGCTCTATGCCGGTTCGAGCAAGAATAGAAGGAAGCAGAGCAAGCAGCTCGGATTGCGGGGCCGAAGCCGCGGCGCGGCCGGCTGGTTGGGGAGGAAAGATGCTGAGCCGTAGGGAGTTGCAGGGCGGTTTCCAGTTGCAAGGCAGGGCGGCGTGGATGCGGCAGGCCATTGCGCTGGCGACGAAGAACGTTGAGCGCGGCCGGGGAGGACCGTTTGGCGCGGTGGTGGTGAGGGACGGCGAGGTGATTGCCACGGGCGTGAATCAGGTCACCGCGAACAACGATCCGACCGCGCATGCCGAGGTGATGGCGATTCGCGCCGCGTGCCAGCATCTGGGAGACTTCCGGCTGGAGGGTTGCGATCTGTACACCAGTTGCGAGCCCTGCCCGATGTGCCTGGCGGCGATCTACTGGGCGCGCTGCCGGGCCGTCTTCTTCGGCAACACGGCCGCCGATGCCGCCGCGGCCGGGTTCGATGATTCGATTCTGTATGAGCAGATCCGCAGGCCGATCCCCGAACGTAGCCTGCCGATGGCGCAGATGCTGGCCGAAGAGGCCCAGGCCAGCTTTGCGGCCTGGCGCGTGGCTCCGGGCAAGGTGACGTATTAGCAGGCGGCGCTGGGTTGGGGCGTGGCTGTGGGTTAGGCGCTGAGACACTGGTTTCCGGTGTGGAACTGACGCGCTGGGTGAGTCCGGAGCGCCGCTGAGGGCGCTGGGCGGTGCAGAAGGGTGTTGTACTAGACAGATGCAAAGAATCCATCCCTTGGAGGGCGATACGGTGCGAGTGGGTCTGCTGGGTTTTGGGACGGTGGGGAGTTCGTTTGCGGAGGTGCTGGCGGCGCAGGCGGAGGCCGGGGTGCGGATCACCCGCGTCTTCAACCGTGGCGTGGAGCGGAAGCGGCTCCATGCGAAGGCAACGTTTGTTCCCCGGGATGCGGTTTGGACCGAGCGCGTGGAGGAGGTGCTGGGGGCCGCGGATGTGGATGTGGTGGTGGAGTTGATGGGCGGCCTGGATCCTGCCGAGGGTTGGCTGCGGAGCGCGCTGCAGGCGGGCAAGCATGTGGTGACGGCGAACAAGCAACTGATCGCCTTCCGCGGAGGGGAGTTGTTTGCCTTGGCCGCCGAAAGAGGCGTTCAACTGCTGTACGGCGCGGCCGTGGCCGGGGGCGTGCCGGTGATTCCGGGCGTGGCGCAGGGGCTGTGCGGCGATGAGGTGACCAGAATCAGCGGGATTTTGAATGGGACCTGCAACTTTATTCTGAGTTCGATGGAGACTGGAGCGGAGTATGGTGAGGCGCTGAGCCGGGCGCAGGCGGCGGGCTATGCGGAGGCCGATCCTTCCGCGGATGTGGACGGCCTGGATGCGCGGGCCAAGCTGTGCATTTTGGCGCGGCTGGCGCTGCATGCGGAGATCGATCCGGAGGAGATACCGGCGGAGACGATCGCGCGAATTGCAGCGGTGGATTTTGCCTATGCCAAGGAGTTGGGATGTACGCTGCGCCAGGTGAGCCGGGCGGAGTTGCAGGATGGCATGGTGAGCGCCAGCGTGGGGCCGATGCTGGCTCCGCGGTCGTCGCCGATTGCCTGGTCGCATGGCACGCAGAACATGGTGGTGACCAGCGGGCGATTTGGCGGGGATGTGGTGTTCAGCGGGCAGGGGGCGGGTGGGCATCCGACTGCGGTTGCGGTGCTGAGCGACGTGCGGGCGATTGCGGAGAAGAGCGCGCAGGTGAGGCTGTCGGCCCGCAGGATGAAGGTGAAGGGCGATGCCGTGGCTCCGCATTACCTGCGATTTGTGGTGGCCGACGAGCCGGGGATTGTGGCGGCGATCGCCGGAGTGCTGGCGCGGCACGGGGTGAACATCGACTGCCTGTTGCAGCACCGGGGGTATCCGGCAGAGCGGCTGCCGTTTGTGATTACCACGGAGCCATGCCCCAGTTCGACGGTGAGGCGCGCGGTCGCGGAGATGGCGGCCATGCGCTTTATGGTGCAGCCGCCGCTGTGCCTGCGGATGCTGATAGTGAACGATACAGAGCGCGACTAGAGCTGCTGCTTGCGGGGTGGTCGCAGGCGAGGGACTGCGCGGCGGATTGAGGCGAAGGAGGAGATTGCGGACTCCTGGGTTCCAACACGCTGGTGGAGAAGATGTCTCCGCGATAGGTGAGGGTTGAACGGGGGCTTGGCCCGGTGCTGGAGGAGTCGGGTGGTCAGCGGGTTTGAAGGAGGTTCAAAGGCGAACCGCCGCTGGATGGTTGCGGCGTGGCGAGTGTTTCGGGCGGTTCGCGCCTGAGGTTCAGTACTTCGGTAGCTTGGGGTCGATACGTTCCGCCCAGGCAATGATGCCGCCAGCCAGGTTGGAGACGTTCGTGAAACCTTGCTCCTTGAGGAGGAGAGCGGCGTGCTGGGATCGGATTCCCGACTTGCAGTGCACGACGATCTCGGCGTCCTTGGGGACGTTGATGTTATGCAGATTGCGGTGCAGTTCGCCGACCGGGATCAGGAGAGCGCCGAGGTCAACAATGGCGTACTCGTGGCGCTCGCGGACATCGAGGAGGAAGGGCGAGTAGCCGGCGTCCATGCGAGCCTTTAATTGCTCTACGGAGATCTGCGGGATGCCGTCGACGATGGGTGCATCGGCGAAAGAAGCGTAAGCGTTGCCCTCCAGCGAGCCGTTGGAGTTGACCTCCAGCGGGCCAGCGCTGGTGGGCTTGGGAACGCCGCAGAACTGGTCGTAGTCGATGAGCTCCTTGATCTGGCGGGTGCCGCAGATGGGGCAGTCCGGGTTCTTGCGCAGCCTCAGGGTGCGGAAGTTCATGCCCAGCGCGTCGACGAGAAGAAGACGCCCGATGAGCGGCTCGCCGATGCCCAGGATCAGCTTGATGACCTCCGTGGCCTGGATGACGCCCACCAGGCCGGGAAGGATGCCCAGCACGCCGCCTTCCGCGCAGGAGGGCACCAGGCCGGGCGGTGGGGGTGCGGGGTAGAGGCAGCGGTAGCAGGGGCCCTGTTCGGTGGCGAATACGGATGCCTGGCCTTCAAAGCGGAAGATGCTGCCGTAGGCGTTGGGCTTGCCAGTGAGCACGCACGCGTCGTTGACCAGATAGCGGGTCTGGAAGTTGTCTGTGCCGTCAGCGATGACATCGTAGCCCTTGAAGATCTCCAGCGCGTTGGCGCTGGTGAGCATGGTGTTGTGCTTGACGATGTGGATGTGTTTGTTGAGGCCCTGGAGCATCTGCTCCGCAGAGTCTACCTTGAGCTTGCCTACTGTGGCGTGGGAGTGGATTACCTGACGCTGCAGGTTGCTCTCTTCGACTACGTCGAAGTCCACCAAGCCGAGGGTTCCTACGCCTGCGGCGGCCAGGTAGAGCGCCAGAGGAGCACCCAGACCGCCCGTGCCGACGCAGAGGACGCGCGCGGCCTTGAGCTTCTTCTGGCCCTCCATCCCAACTTCCGGCAGGATGAGATGGCGAGAGTAACGCGCGATCTCTTCGTTACTGAGCGAGGGGAAGATGGGAGGGTCCATTGCCTTGGGCATGCGGGTTTCCTTTCTGGATGGTTATGGATGCGTCCGGACTGGCGGGGCTGGAGCGTTCGCGGGGCGGCGTGGAGCGGCTCCGCCGGCGATGGAGGGGATGATACTGAGTTCATCGCCGGGGTTCACCGTGGTGGCCTCTTTCTGGGGTAGCCAGCGCACGTCCTCGTCATTGAGATAGACGTTGACAAAGGAGCGGAGATTGCCTTCGGCGGTAAAAAGATGCTGTTGCAGGGCAGGATAGGCGGCCACCAGCGCGGCCAGGGCCTCTGCGATGGTGTTTCCAGGTACGGATACGGTCGGCTGCTTTTCGGTGTAGGCCCGCAACGGCGTGGGGATGTGGATGTTCATGGTTGCCTCATGAGATGAGATGGTGGAGCAGACTGACCCTCGGTTGGCTGGACGGCTGCAAGGGATGCTCGGGAGAGTGAGACGCCGCAAGCGACGCGAAGGAGTGGGAGGGTTGGCCGGTGCGGTGTTCTGGCAGAGGTTCTCATCTCCTTAATTGGCCATTTTATCAATGGCTTGTTTGTCGTGGTGTCCGTGGCTGATTTGTCATGGTACCGGCAGCTGCTAAGCCAGCCGGAGGGTTGGAGTCTATCCTGCTGATTCAGATGCGGAATCTGGTGGAGAGACGAGGATGGACTGTTGGAGGAAGGCCTTGCCCTCTTCATCCGCGCCGGTAAGCAGGAAGCTGTTGGTGACCGTGGCGCGGCCCTGTTCGACGGCGGTGATGACGTAGGCGCAGCCCAGCCAGTGCGCCTCGGCGAAGTCTGTGGGGGACCACATGGCTGGGTGATCGGGGTGGGAGTGGTAGAAGCCGACGATCTCCAGGCCGGCCTTGCGCCCCTCGCGCTGGGCGGTGATGAGCTCTTGAGGCGCGATGTGGTAGCGGTTGTGGGCGCTGTCGGTGCGGGTGTTGCCGGCGCGGAGCAGGCGATGGACGGTGATCGCGCCGCCGTCTGCGCGGCCCAGCAGGATGCCGCAGCACTCGTGGGGGTAGGTCTGTTCGCAGTGCGCGCGTAGCTCGCCGTAGAGGCGGTGCGAGAGGCTGAGGGTCATGGCTGCGACCGGGCTTTCGCGGTGGGGTGGGTTGGGGTTCTGCTGGGGCGCTGGGGCGCAGGGTCGTCAGGCGCGGGCGCGGAGGCGCAGGGGGGAGCTTCGTTGTGCTCAGTCCAGAAGCGCTCGCTGAGGTACTTGTCGGCGGAGTCGCAGAGGATGGTGACGATGACGGCGTTGCGGCCGGCGTGCGCCTCCTCGGCGGCGACGTCGAGCGCGGCGGCGACGGCTCCGGCGGCGGAGACGCCGACCAGCAGGCCCTGCATCCGGCCCAGGCGCTTGGCCATGCTGTAGGCGCGTTCGGTGGGCATCTCGATGTTGCGGTCAGCCAAGGTGGGATCGTATATGGGCGGGACGATGGCCGTGGCCATGTGTTTGAGGCCCTCGAAGCCGTTGAAGGGCGAGTCTGGCTGCATGGAGATGCACTGGATGCTGGGCTTGAGTTCATGCAGGCGTCGGGTGGTTCCCACAAAGGTGCCGGAGGTGCCCAGGCCGGCGACGAAGTGGGTGACGTGGCCCCTGGTCTGGCGCCAGATCTCCTCGGCCGTGCCATGGTAGTGGGCGAGCCAGTTGTTGCGGTTGCCGTACTGGTCGGCGTAGAAGTAGCGGTCCGGCTGTTCGGCGGCGAGTTGGCGGGCCATGCGGATGGCTCCGTCGGAGCCTTCGGCAGGGTCTGTCCAGAGGATCTGCGCTCCGTAGGCGGCGAGGATGTTCTTGCGCTCTGTGGAGACGTTGGCGGGCATGCAGAGAGTGACGGAGAAGCCCATGGCGGAGCCCAGCATGGCGTAGGCGATGCCGGTATTGCCGCTGGTGGCGTCCAGCAGCGACCTGCCGCCTTGGCGGAGGGTGAGTTGGCCCTGCTGGATGGCGGCGCGGACGATGGACGCGGCGGCGCGGTCCTTGATGCTGCCGCCGGGGTTCACCCACTCGACTTTGCCCAGGAGCTGGATGCTGCCCGGGCGGTGGGTGTTCAGCTCTTCGGTGAGCCGGTCCAGGCGCAGCAGGGGGGTGTTGCCGATACGTTCCAGCAGGCTGACGCCGAGCGGTGGTGGAGGGCTGGGGTTCATGATTGCTGTCAGAGGTTCCGGCTGGCTTGGGCGTGCCGCGGGCTGTGGTTAGGTTTCGGTTGGCGGGCGGGATTATGGGGCAGCGGATTGCAGCGCTGGGTATCGCGGTGCGTTGAAGCCGGGCGCATGGATGTGCGAGAGTTGAAGCAGGCCCGCCCCTGGTGTGTACGGTGCGGCGGCGCGTAGAGAGTAGCGATATCGACCATGGCAAAGATGAAGACGGTCCCAACGTTTGACGAGGTTCTGGCCACGCTGGGTGGTGAGAAGTTTGATGTTTCTCCGGCGGCGGAGGGTGCAAACCGTGCCGAAGGCGCCTACAGGATCAGCCGCGACGGATGCGCCGCGGAGATTGCGCGGAGCACGGAGAAGGACGCGCCGGTGAGGTTGCTGACCGGCGCGGGATGGGTGCTGGGAGGAGAGATTGGGCGGTTGGTGGACCGCGGCTATCAGAAGTTCTTCAAGACCAGCAAGCTGGAGGTTCCGGCCACGGCCGACCAGTTGCACGCCCTGCATCGCTTCCGCGAGGACATGAAAGAGGCGGCAGGCGCTATTGTGCTCTATAACCAGGCGCTGGGAACCACCAGCGACCGCTATGAGTACGACCGGTTGAAGGGTAGGTAGGAAGAGCAGAGCCGGGGCGCGGTTGGATGCGGGTCCAGGGACGCTGCGAGGCCCTATCGGCCGGGCGAGCGAAGGCGCTGGAGCTCGCGATAGGCTTCGCTCTTGCCGATGCCGCGGGATTTCGCGACGCGCTTGAGCGCCTCTTTCTGGGACAGGGATTCGGAGCGCATGAGGGCGGCGACCTGATCGGCGATGGTGAGGGCCGGCGGAACGGGCTGGCCGGGGTAAGCGGCGCCAGACGTTCCGGCTGCGGCCTCGGCTCCAGCCGCGGTGCTGGTTGTGTCTGCGGGCCGATATTCGGTTGCGGCATCTATTCCAGCCGCGGCGTCGAGTCCAGCCGCGGCGCTGGTTGCGGCTAGCAGCAGGACCATCTCGCCGCGGATGGAGGGGCGGGCGCGCAGGGTAGAGAGGAGTTGCGCGGCGCTGCCGCGAAGGATCTCCTCGTGGAGTTTGGTGAGTTCGCGGGCCAGAACGACGGGCTGGGTGGAGCCAAAGATCCGGACGACGTCTTCCAGCGCCTCCAGGATGCGGTGGGGGGTCTCATAGAAGATGTGCGTGGTGGGAGGGGTGGCAGGCGCAACGGATGGGTCGGCGCGGAGGGCCTCCAGGGCGGTTCGACGCCGGCCCTGACGCGAGGGAAGGAAGCCGTGGAAGGCGAAGGACTCGGCGGAGAGGCCGCTGGCGATGAGCGCGGTGAGGGCGGCGTTGGCTCCGGGAATGGGATAGACCGCGACGCCGATCCGGATGGCCTCCGCGACGAGGATGGCTCCGGGATCGCTGATGCCGGGCATGCCGGCGTCAGTGACTACGGCGATGCGGCCGCCGGCCTGGAGCTGCGCGACGAGTTCCTGAGCGCGCCGGCTCTCATTGTGGGTGTGGTAGCTGACGGTGGGCGTGCGGATGCCGTAGTGGCCCAGGAGCTTGGCTGTCTGGCGGGTGTCCTCGCAGGCGATGCGGTCGACGGATGCGAGGATGCGCAGCGCGCGGAGGGTGATGTCTTCGAGGTTGCCGATGGGGGTTGCGACCAGGTAGAGACCGGGGGCCAGAGGAGGAGATGGGCGGTGAGACGAGGGTTGAGCGGAAGGTGTTTCGGGCTCGCTCCTGGGCCGGAGAGGGGGCTCGGGATGGGGGGCGTCGATGGTCACGTCTGCTCTTTGGGTTGTCTAGTTGTGTCGTCTAACGGAGTCTGGCGGCGGCCGGACGCATGAGTTTGATCTGCTGCACGGCGCGGGAGAGGCTCTGCGGGGTGAGGATGCCGATCATGGCTCCGTCTTCAACTACGGGGATGATCTCGGTGGCTCCGAGCACGGAGGCGCGGCGGAGAGCGTCGGAGAGCTTGTCGCCGGGGCTGGCTAGTTGGAGGCTGCGGGTCATGATGCCCTGGAGGTAGCTGTCTCCCTGCGAGAGGAGCCGAGCCGCGATGGTCTGGCGCGCAACGGCGCCCACCAGGCGATCGCCGCGGACTACGGGAAAGACGTCTTGCGAGCTGTGGATGGAGGCGTCAAGCGCGGTCTGGAGGGTGTCTGACCCGGAGAGGACGGTGTAGTCGGTGAGCATGACCTCGCGGACCAGGATGCCATCCGCGTCGGTGTTGGAGATGGTATGGGCGCTGGAGAGCTGGGATCCCAGCATCATGAAGCCGCCCAGGATGATGAGCCAGAGATTCATGAGCACGAAGCCGGCGACGATCATAGCAAGCGCCAGACCAGCGCCCAAGCCAAAGGAGGGGAAGGGAAGAAGGCCTCCGGGTCCGGAGCGCGCGCGGGGCATGCCGCTCTGCGCGTCCGGCTGAGGTTCGGGCTTGCTCAACCGGGGGGGTGTTACCGGCATGGGCAGGAGACTGACCATGCCCAAGACCATCTGCATCCATACGAGGCTGCGCAGGAGGTGGGCGGTGGAGATCCAGGGCTGGGCGAGCAGGCGGACCTGCGGCTCCAGGCCGTAGCTGGTACCGAGGATGAGAAGGCCAAGGCCAAAGTTTGCTACAGGGCCGGCGAGCATCAGCAGACGGTTGCTGGACTCTGGGTTGACGTCCTGCGCGGAGGCGGTGAAGGCCATGAGTCCGCCGATGGGAAGAAGGAAGAGAGCGCGCAGACGCAGGCCGGAGTAGATGGCGGCCAGGGAGCGCGCCAGTTCCCGGACAAGCACCGCCGAGCACATCGCCAGCCAGAGGGCTACTCCACGGCCCACGCTGCCGTTGTCGATGAGCGAGAAGCCCATGGAGATGAGCAGAAGCAGCAAAAAGGAGATGTGGACGCGCAGATCCACACCCAAAAGCCTGCCCACCGAGATCGACGACCGAAGCATGGATCTATTGTAGACAAGGGAAGAGCAAGGGCCGGAGGTGCAGTGGTTCCGAGCCGCCGCAGATTCGGCGCTGGATGGCGGGCTGCTGTGCCGGACTCTGCTGTGCTGCGGTCTGTCAGGCTTGGAGGCGGATGGAAGGCGGATGGAAGACCCATGATGGAGACAGCATCGAGAGACCCCAGGAGACGAAGGACGAGATGAGGGTGATTGCAGGAGAATTCCGGTCACGGGTGTTGCAGGCTCCGCGGGGAGCCGCCACGCGGCCCACCAGTGACCGGCTGCGCCAGGCGCTGTTCAATGTGCTGGAGCTGGGTGGGCTGGGGCCGGCGGTGCGGGGTTCGCGGTTCGTCGATCTGTATGCTGGCTCGGGCGCGGTGGGGATTGAGGCGATGAGCCGGGGTGCGCAGTTTGTGTGGTTTGCGGAAGATGCCCGAGCGGCGGTGGCGGCGATCCGGGCCAATCTTGCGGCGCTGAAAGTAGCTTGCGGGTACGCTTTGGAGGACCGCGGGTCCGCGCGGCTGCTGCGCGAGCTGGCAGCGAGGCGGCAGGGGGTCGATTTGGTCTTTCTCGATCCGCCGTATGAGCTGGCCGAGGCCTATGAAGACACGCTGCGGGCGCTGGCGCCGTGGAACGAGGCTGCGAGGCCGGAGGCATCGGATCAGCCGGCGGGAAGGAAGGGAGTTCAGCCGTTGGCGGCGATTCTTTCCGCCGGGGCGCTGGTGGTGGCGGAGCACGCGCGCAAGCGCCCCTTGGCGGCCAGTTATCCGGCGCTGCAAAGGGTGCGGGTGCTGGAACAGGGCGACGCGGCGTTGAGTTTTTATCAGGTGAGCCAGCGAAGCGGCTTGCTGAAAGACCAGCGCGGCGAGTTGCCGGCAGGCCAACGCGACGGTTCAGAGGGAACTGCGGCGGGGCGAAGGACGGATTAGCCGGGAAAGCCTCCGCCCTGGTGGGCTCCGGTGAGCAGATCGATGCGGAAGGCGACCTCGCGGTCGGTGTGCAGGTTCCAGCCCGTGCCGTACAGAGCGCCGTCGCGCAGCTCGGTCATGGTCACCCCCTCCCAGCTCAGGCGGGCGCTGTGCCAGCGCTCTCCGTTGGCGTCTAACGCCAGGACGTGATGGAAGCCGGCCAGGAGAATCAGGCCCTCGGCTGGCGCAGAGAGCACTTGGGTGACGGGACGCAGAGGAAGATGCAGACAATGCTCCGGGGCATGGGCGTCGATCAGATAGGCGTAGCCCCCAGCCAGCGCGAGCAGGTCCTGCGGGCGGGGGCAGGCGAAGATGCCGCTGGGTAGCGCGGGATCCTGGAAGCCGCGGGCGCAGGTGGCCAGGAAGGTTCCTCCGCTGGGTTGCCCGGCCTGCAACGGCGTTACCTCCAGGAGCAGCGCTCCGCGGCCGAGTGCATCCTCTTCTCCTGGGATGCGGCGCGGATAAACGAACTGGCGAGCGGGCAGGATGAGGGGAGGCATGGCGAGGATGCGCGCGCGCCAGCTCTGGGCGAAGGGTTTGTCCCGGGGGCTCTGACGAGGATCTTGCGGCGGGGTTGCGGGCGAGTGCGGGGGCGAGATCATCGCAGGTGCTCCCATCCGTGGGGTTGCAGCTCAAAGCGCTCGCCCGCTGTGCAGAGGGTGATCTGGGGGCGGTTTTTCTGCGCGGGAACCATGCGGCCGATGCGGCTGATGGGAACGCCGGCGATGGAGCGCGGGATCTTGCAGGAGGCCGCGGCGGTAAAGAGCAACTCGTAGTCCTCGCCGCCGTGCAGCAGAGCGTTGATCTGGGCGCGCTGATCGAGGGCCGCCGCCAGAGGGTGCAGGGGTAGCTGGTCCAGCTCGAGCTCGGCGGCTACGCCGGAGGCGGTGCAGAGATGGGCGAGGTCAGTGGAGAGGCCGTCGCTGAGATCGATGCAGGCAGTGGCCAGGCGGCGGCGCAGCAGGGCCTGGCCGACGGCGAGGCGCGGCTGGGGAAAGAGGTGGGGGTGGTTTGCGTCCGGCCGGGCGCGGCGAAACCGGCGCGGTGTGGATTGCAGCGCGGCTAGCTCGGCAGCCGCTCCTCCCAGGGCTCCGGTGCAGTAGAGCAGATCGCCGGGGAGGGTGCGGCTGGTGGCGGAGGGGTGACGCGAGGCTCCGGCGGAGGCTCCGGAGCGGCGCAGGGCGCGGCCCGCGGGGGCTGTGCCGATGAGGATGATATCGGCCAGGATCTGGTCGGAGGGAGACTCAGATGTATCGCCGCCGGCTAGCGGGACATGGAAGGTGGAGGCCAGGGAGAGCAGGCCATGGAGAAAGCCGTCCAGCCAGCGGGCGTCTTTAGCGGCTGAGCGGGGCAGGGCCAAGGAGAGGAAGGCGGCGAGCGGCTTTGCGCCCATGGCGGCCAGGTCGCTGAGGCCGCGGGCGAGGGTGCGATGGCCGGCTGAGGCTGGGCTGTGCCAGTCGCGGCGAAAGTGCCGGCCCTCCAGGCAAAAGTCTGTGGTGACGAGGATCTCTGGCGCCTGGCGCCGGGCTCCGGAGGGAGGCGTTTTGAGGATGGCGCAGTCGTCGCCGATGCCCAGGGCGACCTGAGACCAGGTTGCGGCCGCGCCTTGGAGGGAGGCCAGGGCTGAGGAGCGCTCGCGAATGGTTGCGATGATCTCTGTTTCTCGCAGGGCTTTGGCGGAGGAGCGCGGAGCACGGTCGTGGGTTGGGTAAGGCATCGATTGCAGGGTACATCTTCTGGATGGGAGGGTGCAGGCTGCGCGCGTCGGCTGCCAATTTGATGCGGACGAACGGCTCGGCTTGCAACTGCTGAAACATCTGGGCCATGCTGCCGGCCCGAGACCGCTGGCCCAGCCATATTCAGACCGCCGGCCTGTCCGTGTCTGCGGTTGATCCATCCGAGGCGTCAAGAGATGCGCCGCTGAAGAGACAGCCAATTCGGAAGAACCTGTTGGCGAGGAGGGTTGTTGGCTGACGTTGCATCCTGCAACGCTTACAGGGGCGATCACTGCAAAATACATCGCGAAGGAGTGCTTTTCTCCCGGTTGGCTGAGCTGGGTGGCGACTCAATCCTCGCGTGGATCCGCAGAGGCGTGATGAGCGCGGATCGCCCACGGCGCCTGACGGCCTGCCACATCGCGCCGCCGAGCGCATTGTGGGCGTGCGGAGACGGGATGATGGAGCGGGCGCTCATAGAACTGCGGCAAGCGTGGGCGGGCGGCGCAGGAACTCGGCAACAGGCCTGGGTGCTCTCTATTGGAGGCTCAGAGGTTTGGGGCTTGTCTGCCGACGGGAGAGGCGGACGCCATGGCAGCCGGTGGCGATGCATTTTGCAACGATCCTGATCTTGTGTACGACGGGCGTTTTCCGCCGCAGGAGATAACCCCTGTGCGATGAAGGGCATAGAGAGATTGCTCTTCGGTGGGCGAGGTTGGCAGGCCACGTGCATCCCTGATATTCGGGAGGACAAATGAACGCAGCCATTTGGTCAAACGAGAAGAAACGTCGAGGCGCATACGGGGTCGAGCCTCCGCCGATTCCCTACGAAGAGATGCAGGCACTGTTGATGCGAGAGTTGCGTCTCTATCACTACCCCATTGCCGTACGATTTTTCTGCGATCCGCAGGAGATTGAGAGATTCAAGGAGAGCAGCCAGGAGATTGAGTCGCCGCTGAAGCCGATCACCTTTTGCCAATGGGAGATTGCGGCCCGCATGCAGGGAAGGATTATTTATGGCGAACAGCGGGATCTGAGTTGCAAACATGCACGATACAGTTTTGGTTGGAAGGAACTGGACGAACTGGAGATCCAGAGCCAGGCTCGATACACGAGGGATCTGGGTCAGTCTGAGCGTTTTATCCGCTCCAAAGAGCGGCTGCCTGGTGGGTTGCTGGGCGTGGCTGTGGCTCCGCTGGCGAAGGCGGATTGCTTCGGTGGGCCGGACACGGTTCATTTCTACTGCGACCCGATGCAGGCCTACCATCTTGCGGTTGACTACATGGCGGCTACGGACACCCATCCCTTGCGACCGGCCCTCATGGTGAACTCTGCTGCATGCGCCGGCAATGTATGGACCTATCAAACTGGGAGCTTCAATATGCTTCCGGCCTGCTCGGGAAGCTACAGCGCCGGAAAGACCGAGCGCAGTGAATTGAATGTGATGATCCCCGGCGCTGAGATCGGCGTTGTATGCCTGTGTCTGATGGAGCGCATTGAGACCCAGGGCAGCAGTTCTCTTGTAAGGCCCGGCGATGGATTTCCCGGCGCGGATATCTGCAAGAACTGCCCGCTGATTGGCTTCAAGAAGCTGAGCGCCTAAAGGAGAGAAGATCGAATGCAGGTGAAACCCATTCGCGTGATTCCCACTTTGTTCTATGAGGCCAGGGCGGAACGCCCAGTCGGCTGCGTGCGCGACGCGGGCCAGATGCTGATTGGCAGACATCAAAGCAGTACATAGGAGGATCATGATGAAAGAAGATGAGATCAACGAAGCTCCAGCGGCGGCCAGCGGCATGGATCGCGTGGCGCAAGGATGGGAAGAGCGGGATGGGCCAGCCGTGTTTGCCACCTTGGATATCATGCAGATGATCCCGAACGCGATTTATGATGGTGAGATTCGTTATGTCTCCGGTGAAGGCTTCATCATCGCAGACAATTATTTTTCAAAGACCCTGGCGAATATCAAGAGCGGAAGCAAGGGATCGGTTCTGTTCCTCACCAAGGAACGGAAGTCGTTTCAAGTGAAGGGAACACTGAGTTATCACACCGGCGGACCCATTTACGCCCATATGCAGTCCTGGCATGATCCCAAATATCCGGGGAAGGGGGCGGTGCTCCTGCGTATTGAGGAGGCCTACAGTGGCGCTGAGGAGTTGTTCCGCGCGAAGTGAGGCCGACAGAGGAACAATGCGGCACATCCGTTGTGGGAACAACGGATTGCGCCAAGGGTTGCTCCCGTGGGTGAGATAGAGAGCGGAAGTCTGAGGCGTGGTTTCGAAAAAAGCGACCTGCGTCGGCGTTGGGTGCAGCCAGCGCGATCGGCGGTGTCAGTCTACAGCCGATGGATGGCAGCCGGCGAAGAGATCGCAGGCGCCACAAAAGCACGTGCGGCAAGGGGTCATAGAGCAGAGAGGGAGAGCCATTTCCCATGCTGGAGGAGATGGAACGCGGGGAGGATCCGCAACGGAGACTGCCGTGGGCGCGGCAGGCTGGTTCTGGAGAGGGTATCGATGAGACGCTTCCGACGGCTTTATTACGACATCTTTTCGCGGATCTACGATCGCTTTGTCGCTCTGCATTCCCACGACAGGCTGGATTCGGCAAGAGGGTTTTTGACTGCTCTTGTGCCTGCCGAAGAGGGTGGTGTGGTGCTTGATCTGTGTACGGGAACAGGAACGCTGTTGCCGTACATGCAGGCGAAGGTGGGGGAGCAGGGAAGAGTGGTCGGCGTGGATTTTTCTGCCGGCATGCTGCGGAAGGCGCGCGAGAAGACGAGCCGCTTGAGAAATGTTTCGCTGGTGGAGGCAGAGGCTGAGAGGCTCCCCTTTGAGGACGAAAGTTTTGACGCCGTAACCTGCTCGCATGCTTTTTATGAATTGAAAGGGCTGTCGCGGGAGCGGGCGCTGGGTGAGATTGTTCGCGTGTTAAAACCGAACGGGGCCTTTCTGATGATGGAGCACGAGATTCCCTTGTCGCCGGTGACGAAAGCGCTCTTTTACGTTCGTCTCCTGCTGGCTGGTTCTGGACATGCCTTCGCATTTTTAAAACAGGAGTTGAGCCTGTTGGGAGGATACTTTGCCAGCGTAGAGAAGGTAGCAGCGCCAGGTGGACGATCTAAGGTTGTGATCTGTCGGAAGCGATGCGCCTAAGAGCTGCCATGGCTGCAGATCCAGGGTTCAAGAACTGTGCGCGTGGATACGCCCGGGTTTTGGCGCGACTCTGCGAAGGCACTGCGGAGCGGGAGCAGGTGGTGGTCAACAGGGTCCACGGAAGACGAGCTGTGGAGAGGATCGTTGTTGGCGCGTCCAATGATTGGCGCATCCGGTGGCCGGCGCATCTTGGGTTGCTGTGGTTTCCCTACGAACGGACCATCTGGCTTTTTACCGTCAGGAAGAGAGGGATGGCAGCAAGTTCAGCGAGGACGCAGAAGGCGATGACCGCAGGAATCGAGTGGTCATAGAGAGCGCCAATGATGGCGCTGCCCACGAACCAGGAGATTCCATAGGTTGCGGTGAACAAGCCGTAAGCGGATGGTCTGCGATCGACATGCACCATGTTGGCCACCGCTGCAGGGATGATGGATTCATGGACTCCCATGCCCAGTCCCCAGACCGCAGCCCCGATGAGCGCCAGCCAGAAGCCGCCGAGAAAGACCAGCGGCGCAAAGGCCGCCGAGATCAAGGTCAACGGGATAAGAACGGAGATTCCAAAACGGTCAAAGAGCTTGCCGAAGAGAAGCGAGCCCGTCCCGCCCACGGCCATGGCAATGGAGTAAAAGACGGGGACCCAGGTTTTGCCTGTGACACCCGCCTGGACGAAGTGATAGGCAATCAGTTGAAAATCCGCGAAGCCTGCGGCAACCAAAGCGGCAGCCGCCAGGTAGATCCAATAGGAGCGAGACAATCCCCTGGCCTGTATGCTCTGGGTCTTCGCTTCGAGATCCTCCGGGCGCGGATATACAAATCTGGCGCTCAACAGGAGAAGGATTGTCACGACCGCGGGAACAAGAAGCGTTGCAAAGGCCAGACGATAGTTTCCTTGTCGAGCCAGGATGAGGGCGACGAGGAGGGGACCAAGGAGCGCGCCAATCTGATCGAGAGCCTCGTGAATGCCGAAGCCCCAGCCCATTCCCATTTCTTTGCAGGCGTGGGACAACATCACATTGCGGGGAGGGTTGCGAATTGCTTTGCCGACGCGTTCAAGCAAAATCAGGGCAACGGCCATCTGCCAGTTTGCTGCAAGTGCGAGCAGAGGAACCGCGGCCATCTGCACGAGATAGCCGATGATGGTGATGGGCCAGAACTCGCGGGTTCGCTCGCTGAGGCGTCCGGAGAAGAATCGCAAGCCGTATCCCAGTAGCTCGCCGAAACCGGCTGTAGTGCTGGCCACGAATCCGCTTGCTCCGAGTGCAAGGAGAAACAGCCCGGTGATGGAGCGGGAGCCCTCGTAGGTGAGGTCCGCGAAGAGGCTGACGGCTCCAAGCATGAGGACGAATTGGAGCGCTTTCTTCCGCTTGGTTTGAATCTGAGATGTGCTTTGGTCTGGATCTTGTGCAGGGGCGTTTTGCATGGGGTATTTTCTCAGAAGGCGGTTCGATCCGACGCGTCTTTTTCAGGGGATTGGTCTTCTGGCATAACAGGATTCCGAAGGCTCGGGATGGGACGCGAGCCAGGAGTTGAGATCGATTCTGTGACTGCGTTGAAGTGGCGGAAGATGTTTCGGAGTGGTGCGTGCTGGACGCACTATCGCACGGACACCTCATCCTTGTCTTCCATTTTAAGGTAGCAGCGAGCAAAGGCGCCTGCGGTTAACCCGCGATCCCCCAGAATGCTGGTGGTCGCCTACCTTGCGCGATGGGTGCGGGCAAACAGGTTCATCAACTGTTGGTAGATACATGAAGCCGCTATGTCGTCAGGAGATTTCAAAGATGGACGATATGCACAGCGCAACGAGCCAAGCGTAACGAGCCATCAGTTTCTGTACCACTCGGCCCGGTCGACAGAGAGGCCAATCTGGCCGGAGTCGCCTTTACTTAGCAGAACCTGATGCACAGCGATATCTCCCCTTCGAAAGGCTTCCGCAGATCCGGCCATATAAATCTTCCAGATGCGATATGTCTTCTCGTCGACAAAGCGTAGTACTTGTTCTTTGCAATCGGTCAATGCCTTGACCCAGCAGTGGAGCGTTCGCTCGTAATGCTCCCTGAGGTCTTCCACATCGCGGACTTCAAATCCCGCCTGTTCTGCGCATCGCACGGTGTCTGACAGGGTGACCAGTTCACCATCCGGGAAGACATATTGATCGATAAAGGAAGGTCCCCTTTTTTGCAGAGTTGCCGAGCGAGTGATGGCGTGATTGAGGAAGGCGCCCTTTGGACGCAGCAGGCTATATGCCTTCCGGAAATAGAGCGGGAGGTTCGCAAGGCCGACATGTTCGCTCATGCCAACGCTGGCTATTTTGTCGAAGCTTTCCCGTGTTTCGTCCAGGGAGCGGTAATCGCGATACTCGATCTGACTGTTGTTCTGCATACCAGCTTGATGGATGCGCTGTTTTCCAATTCGCTCTTGCTCATGGCTAAGGGTTATGCCCGAAGCATGGACGCCGAATCTGCTGGCTGCGTATAGCACCAGGCTTCCCCAGCCGCACCCGACGTCCAGGAAGTGGTCTTGTGGTTGGAGCCGGAGCTTTCTGCATATCTGTTCCAGCTTGTTGTACTGTGCCTGATCCAAGGTCTGAGTGGAATTGTGAAAGTAGGCGCACGAGTAGACCATCGATTCGCCGAGCCATAGGCGATAAAACTCTGCCGGCTTGTCATAGTGATAGGTGATGGCATTTGCATCGCGGCGAACGGAATGGCGGCTCCCAGGCCGCATGAGTCGCCGAGCTTCAGCCAGCATTCTATTTGCGAATAGCCAGATGCGTGCGCCTGGGGAAGCTTGCGCGCCTTCCATTGAGCTTGTAACGAAGAATTGGGCAAAATGAAAAGCGGCATAGATGTCGCCCTCCACATCGAACTCGCCGAGGACAAAGGCTTCCCCAAGAGAAAGTTCGTTGATTCCTGACAGAAGGCGATTCCATATCCGTTCGGAGAGAAGAACAATCGTAAACACAGGGGCATGCGGCGATATGGCCCAAACGGCGCCGTTCCAGAATCGAATGGCAAAGGGTGGTCCGGAATAGCGGGCAAACAGCTTGCCCAAAGAATCGCTGCCAGGCAGAGGCAGTCGATCAGGCTCCTGTTGCGCGGAGATTTGCGGCTGACAGATTTGCGGCTGAGAGATTTGCAGCTCAGAGATTTGCATAGGACCTCCCTTTCGTGACGGAAAGAAGGGGCCGACCTGCGCGCGGATATCTAGCGGGAGTTCTGAGGCTCCGGGTCATCGACGCATTCCTGGGAAGATGTTCCCAGGCACCAGTCGTCGTCAGCGGAAGCCGGTGACGGCGATTGGAGGTCGACTCCTTCACCTACCACCTAGGCATGAATGGTAATCCTTTTCCTTTTTGGAGTCAACGAGTTACCGGCCACCTAGCCATCCGGCCCATTGACTCTGGGCTATTTCGTCAAGGGTAAAAAGGTGAAGGGTTGGCGTGGTTCGCACAGGATGTGTCTGGATGGTGCGGATGCGGTGTGCGAGCGGCGAAGATGCTTTGGCGGACCGAGCCATTTGCAGCCTTGCATGGGCGAATACAGCTTTGTGTTGAACGGGTGAAGATGGTCAGGCTCTGGTTGCCAGGGCGCATCGGCAAGGCGTGCTTGATCTGTTCCTGCTTCGCTTCTGTTCCTCCGCCCGTAAGGGCCAGTTGCCAGAGGGCGAAGCCTGAGCAGGAACAGGCCGAAGCGATTGGCGATGCTGAGAAAGATCTGCGGGGTATGAGGAAGATGGAAGAGGGCAACCGCGTCGAAAGGCTCAGCACGCGGGGTGTTCTGTCTGTCCGTCTTCTTTGTTGAGCCATCCGAGATGCCAGAGGATACGCCATGTGGGAGACAGCCACTTCTGATGCAGGCTCCGCGGGTTCACTTTGCTTACGATCTGGGATGTTGCACGATTCGCTTCTACTCTGTGTGTTTCAAGTAAGTGGAGAACCTCATCTTCCTGCAGGCAATTGAGCTTGTCCGCGACCCGGAATAGAGCCTGGATCATGCGTGGAACGTCTTCTGGCGCGGCCACAGGAAAACCGGCTGCCACGGTAGGTACGACTGTTCCTGCATCTCCATCGTCCAGCAAGGTCTGGCGCATCTCCTGCCATTCTGCTCTGGAGATACCGAGAGAGCGAAGCAGAGTTGCTGCGGCACGTCTGCGGCGCGATGCGGAAGCGCCGCTGAGGCTTACTTCGGTTTTCCCTCGCAGGGAGAGGATGGCATAGTCCACTGTCTGTTTCGGGGTCTTGCACAAAGCATCCATCGCAGCGTCCCGACACGGATCATCTTCCAGAGTTTTGAACAAGAGTGGAATGGTTTGTTGGCGCTGAAACTCGCCGAGCGCCTCGATCATGCCGCTCGTGACGCGCTGTGTGGCCGCGCTCCATAGGGTCTGAAATACTTCCTCGGTTGGCCACCGCAATAATTCGCGCGCAACCGTGCTGCGGACGGCGTCTTCGGCGAACAAAACGACAGGGTCGCTGGACAGAACGCCTTGCTGAAAGTAGGCAAGTAGAGTTTTTGATGCCCCCAACGCTCCCAAGGCGCGAGCGGCACGGCAAGGAGGTAACGCGACGGTTCTGGCGGCGCCGTGAAGTAAAAACGTTTCTAAAGGAGCAATGGCCCGTTCACCATAGGCAACGAGGGAATCAGCCGCAAGATTCCCCTCGGTAAGGGAGTCCAGAGTGCGAACCAGTCGTATGATCTGAGGATCGTCGACTTGGGATTCCGGCGCGCTGCTCATCCATTGTCTTCCGCGGCGGACGTCGCGAGGATGTCCCGCGCGTAATTGAAAGTTGCGGGCGGCGGATAGGTTGATGTTACTAGGCCGTCTTTTGGGTGGCGGTCGCAGAGGGATTGAGGATCGCTTCCAGGGCCCAGAGATCGCGATAGCCCATGATCTTTTTGAAATGCTTCTCGGTCCGGAGGAACGCCGAGGCCATCCAGCGTCGAACCATCCTGCCGTTCTGCCAGTGGGTAACGCGGTGGGTCCGGATGCACAGGCCGGAGTGCGGGCTCTCGATGATGTTGGTCGTCGCCAGGCAACGATGCAGCGAAGACGGCAGGCCCAGCCGGTTGATGGTGAAGCATTCCTCCAGTGTCTCCATCAGGCTTGCCGCCGCCGAGGGATATTGCCGGTCCAGCCATGCAGCTAGTTTTTTGACGCGCGCCATGCCCTCTTTCGGTCCCAGCTTCCAGGCCGCGCGCAGCACGCTCTCGACTTGTGGCCGGTCTTGTTTGGGCAGATGGTTAAGCACATTCCACCCCAGCAACGACGACCTATCGCTGGGGACCCCGGCATTGCGCAGCTTGTGGGCGCGGCGGCGTTGCACCGGCTGCTGGCTGCCAAAGACCGCGTTGATGGCGGTTCTGAGCGCCTTTGAGCCGTCGATGACGAACAGCATCTTGCGCTTCGGATCGACGCCGCGCGAGACGAGTTCTTCGAGCAGTTCCGTGATCACCGTGGAGTTCTCCGCGGCTCCCTTCCACCCCAGCGACGAAGACCTGTCGCTGGGGACCCCGGCCTTCGCGGATGCCCAGCACATGCTTGTTGCCTTCGCTGTCCACGCCCACCGCGCCGATCATGGTGTAGTCGCCGAAGACCGATCCATCGACGTAGATCGCCAGCAGCTTCAGGTCGTCGAAACGCCGCGACAGCAGCGCGTCCACCTCCGCTTCGGAGGCTTCGGCCACCCGGCGGCTGACTGCGGAACGAGAAACCCCCGCCGTCTCGGCCATCGCCGGAATCACTTCCTTGTAGTTGCGTGTGGAGACCCCACGCATCAGAATCTCCAGCATCCGCGTCCCCATGGCACCGCGGCTTTGCATGGCTGCATAGGCGGGAACCTCGACCTCCTGGCTCATCGCTCCCTTCTTGCGCAAGCGCGGCCGGGCTACTTCCAGCTTGCGGTCGCCCGGAAACACCTGCCCTCGCTGATGGCCATAGAAAACCACCTCTGAGCTGCGCCGCTTGCCTTGCTGTGGCGGACCTCCCGCAGCCTCAAAGGCTGACAACAATAAAACGGCCTGGATGGCGGCTCGGCCGGTGACGTCGATCAACTCGTCGCAGGCCAACTGGCACTGCTCGATCAGATCCACCATGGGCAAAAGCCCCTGCCCGTTCTTGACCAGGAAGCTGGCCAGTTGCTGTTCGTTGAATTTCCCTTGCTTGCGTATCGTGTGGTACGTTTTCTTCACGGCGGTTCTCCCTTCACGGTTTTCCAACCCGATTCTTTCAGAATCCAGGCTGGACCGCCGCTCAACTTTAAACTGCGGGTGGGACACCCTCGGCAAGATTACGTTTTGCGAGATTCTCGACTTTCTCCGATACGACTGGATTCACCGTTTATTGTGAACCCATTGCGATGGTTACGAATCAGACAAGGGAGATTGATTGTCATGCGAACGCGCTGCCATTTTCTGCTAGCAGTCATAGTGCCGGCTTTGATCCCCAGCACAATCATGGCCCAGCAAATTCCGAATGCGAAAGTGACGCCACCCCCGATGGGGTGGTCCTCCTGGAACAGTTTTTCCAATACCGTTGACGCGCAAGTGGTGATCCAGCAGGCCAAGGCGATGATATCGAGCGGTCTCCATTCCGTGGGCTATGACTATGTCAACATCGATGAAGGTTGGTGGCTCGGCCAGCGTAACAGCAAAGGGGAAATCATCGTCAATCCGAAGGCATGGCCTGCTTTGGCAACCGGGGAGCAGGCCGGCGACATGGCAAACATCGTCCGATTCATTCACAGTCTCGGCCTGAAAGCAGGAATCTATACCGACGCAGGGCCAGATGGCTGCAGCATGTATCCCGATCTGGGGCCGAAGTATTTTCATACTGGAAGCGAAGCCCATTACGACCAGGACTTTCTGCAATTTGCGAAATGGGGTTTCGACTATGTCAAGGTCGATTGGTGTGGAGGCCAGGAGCATCGCCTTGATCCTGCAGTACAGTATGCCAGGATTGCCGATGCGATTCGCCGGGCTGAGGCGATCACTGGGCATCAAATGTTCTTCTCCATTTGCGAGTGGGGAGTAAATAGCCCCTGGACCTGGGCTCCGAATGTGGGCGGAATACCCGCGGATACCTGGCGAACCAGCGGAGATATTGTCGCCCCGATCGTTGCAAACAGCAAAAACGCGGGACGCAAGGCGGAATTTGCAAAGGTGGTCCGTAACTTTGAGGATGGTATGCACCCGGCGGCCGAACATACAGGCTATGAAAACGATCCCGACATGATGGTGATCGGCATGCCGGGGCTCGACCAGCGGCAGAACCGCGCCCACATGGCCATGTGGGCCGTCTCCGGAGCGCCGCTGATTCTTGGTGCTGATCTCACCAAACTGAATCCGCAGACGCTGTCGATCGTGAAGAACCGAACAGTGATCTCCATCGATCAGGATCCGCTTGGATTGCAGGCTGCCGAGATGGCGGAACTCGCGACAGGAATCGAGGTATGGTCCAAGCGCCTTGCCGTCCCCGGCGAACGCGCCCTACTCTTGTTGAACCGTACGCAGTCGAGTTCGCCCATTACCTTCAACTCAAACGAGTTGGGGTTCAAGAGTTCGGCGATCATGCGAGTCATGAACGTCTGGACAGGCAAGGTTGAGCAACCAGCGGCAGATTCTTACACCGTTCAGGTTCTGCCACAAGATGCTGTGTTTCTACTTGTCCACGGTCTGGATGAGGCAGTCACCACCTACTCTTCCGGGGATATTGAGCAGGGCGTTCCCGTCACAGGGGGATCGCCTGTCCGCTTTGACCATGTGACCGCGCGGCACAATTGGGACGTTCTCTCCATAGCCTATCGAAATGCCACGCATGCGTACCGCTATGCCACTCTGCATATCAACCAACAGACTATAACGCGCGTCGCGTTCCCCCCGACCGGTGGCGCTGTCAATGAGGTGTGGGTGCAGGCTCAACTGGATTGCAGCAAGCCGAACACCGTCACTTTCGTTGCTAATTCGTTTTATGCCACTGGGCCTCAAATAGTTTCACTCAGCGTTGAATAGTTGAGGATGTCCCACCCATGGTTGAACTCTGAGTGGTGGTCCGGCCTGATCCCTGCGAGTAAATCTTGATTTTCCTGGAGCAGTCCTGTTACTATTCGCAGCACTATGGATCGCCGCGAAGTTTTGAAGCTCTCTCCTATTGCCCTAGCGTCTACGGTTGGCTACGTTGCCACGGCTGAGTCACGGAAGGCTCGTGACGCAAAGGTCTTGTTTGATGTGTGTAGCTATGGGGCAACCGGGGATGGGAAGACGGTCGATACGCCGGCGGTGAATCGAGCGATTGAAGCTGTGGCTGCAGCCGGCGGCGGGACGCTGGCGTTCCCGGCGGGAACCTATGTTTGCTTTACGATTCGGCTGAAGAGCAATGTAGAGATTTATCTATCGCGGGGGTGCGTGATTGTGGCGGCGGATTCGCCACAGCCGGGGGAAGCAACGGGGTATCGAGGAGGGACGTATGATCCAGCGGGGCCCGCGCAGGCGTGGGAGGCCTATCAGGATTATGGGCATAACCACTGGGCGAATTCGCTGTTCTACGGTGAGGGCTTGGAGGATATTTCCATTGTCGGGCCAGGGATGATCTGGGGCCGGGGGCTGTCCCATGGGGGCAAGCCGGGGACGATTCGTGGGGCCGGAAACAAGTCATTTACGGCGGAGCAAGCGGGGGTGGGGAACAAATCGATCGCGCTGAAGAACTGCCACAATGTGCTGCTGCGGGATTTTTCGGTCCTGAAAGGTGGGCACTTTGCGCTGCTGGCTACGGGTGTCGATAACCTGACGATCGATAATCTGCTGGTGGATACGGACCGGGACGGGTTTGACATTGATTGCTGTAGGAACGTGCGGGTGAGTAACTGCACGGTGAACTCACCGTGGGATGACGGGATCTGTCCGAAGTCGAGCTTTGCACTGGGGTATGCGCGGTCGACGGATAACGTAACGATCGCGAACTGCTATGTGACAGGGGCCTATGAGCTGGGGTCGGTGCTTGCGGGGACGTGGAAGAAGTTCGCCGAGGACGCGAAGGTGCCGCGCAATGGACGGATCAAGTGCGGGACCGAGTCGAATGGCGGGTTCAGAAATATTGCGATTACGAACTGCGTGTGCGAGGGGTCGAAGGGCATTGCGCTGGAGACCAGCGACGGAGCGTGGCTGGAGGATGTAGCGATCTCGAATATCACGCTGCGGGATACCGTGGATGCGCCGCTGTTTCTGCGGCTGAATGCGCGAAACCGCGGCCCGATGCAAACGATGCGGCCGGGGAAGCTGCGGAGGGTGACGATCGCGAATGTGGTGTCGCATCACTCGGCCTCGTCGACGGCCTCGATTTTTTCAGGGATTGCGGGGAACGCGATTGAGGATGTGAATTTGTCGAACTGCTACTTCGGGCACAGGGGGTTGCCGAAGAATGCGCGGGTGGGTTGGGGCGACCAATCGAAGCCGATGCCGGACTGGAGGACAATCCAGGTTCCGGAGTTAACGGATGGGTATCCGGAGCTGCTGCGGTTTGGGCCGACACCTGCCAATGGATTTTTCGTTCGACACCTGAGGCATCTGGATATGTCGCATGTGGAGATTGCGCCGGAGACGGCGGATCCGCGGCCGGCGTTCTGGCTGGAGGATGTCGAACGTGCGGACTTCTTCGCGATCACTGCGCCGATGCAGCCGAACTTTGCATTGCGGAAGGTTAGTGATTTGCGAATATTCTGGTCGCGGGCGGCGAAGGACGCGAATGTGGCGTCGGCGGCGGATGAGACGATTTAGGAGCGAGCAGGACTTCCCCGACTTTTCCTCCGTCAGCGTAGCGCAATCGGCTCCCAAAACAATTACGGCTCTATCCAAGAAAGTGGGAAGGGGTGCATTTTACGCGGCTTTTCGAAATGCGACGAATTCGGTTCTCGTGGCGGCTAGCCGTTGCGCTTTCAGGAGCAGGTAGTTGAGATTGCGATAGCCTCGTCCGCGGCGCAGCAGCGCTTTGATATTGCCGTTGATCGCCTCCACGA
>DAHXNO010000199.1 GCA_027365345.1 Granulicella sp. | reverse complement strand
CCCTCTCGCCCCCCAGAATCAATCCGGCCTGCGAGCCAACCGCCTGCTCCAACGTCCGTTCATCCCCGGCAAAGACCACCGCATCAGCGGTCGCACCCTCCGGCCCCGCAACTCGCGCAATCGTCTCTTCATCCCTGGGCGCGTCTCCAACCCAGCGGCCGCCCACCAGCTCGGCGATCTTTGCTTTGCTCCACACTCTTCCGCTCATCCGTAGATCCGCTCCTGGCCCTCCGGGCGCGTCTTCCAGCGCCGGTGAACCCACAACCACTGCTCTGGATAGCGTCGCACATACCGCTCGATCGCCGCTGTAAACAGCGCTGTGTTAGCCACCGTATCCTTGGCGGCATCGCCGCTGCGGATCAGCTCCAGCTCCGGCCCAAAGTGCAGTACGTACCTCTGCTCAGACCGCTCCCACAACAGAAATCCCGGCAGCACCGCCGCTCCCGAGTGCAGCGCCACCCGCGCCATCGCTGACCCCGTGCAGGCCTCCACCCCAAAGTACGGTACAAACACCCCTTGCGGCGGAGTCATATTCGTATCCATCAGGATCCCCACCGTCTCTCCGCGTTGCATCGCGGTCAACAACCCACGCGCAAAATCATCCTTGTGGATCACCCGGTTCCCGTGCAGGCAGCGGATCCGGTTCACGTACCCATCCACCAGCGGATTATCCAGCCGCCGGATCACCAGCGACATCGGGTATCCCATCAGCGAATGATAAAAACTGGAGAGCTCCCACGCCCCCAGATGGCCGGTCAGCACCAGCACCCCTTTGCCCTTGTCCCGCGCCGCCAGGTAATGCTCCAGCCCCTCATAGCGAATAAACTTCGATGCCTCCTCAGCCGTATACCCGCTCATCTTGCAGAACTCGCCCATCTGCCAGCCCAGCGACCGGAACGTCTGCCGCAGAATCTTTCGTCGCTCCTCCTCGGTCTTCTCCGGGAAGGCCATCTTCAGATTCTGCAGCCCCACCCGCCGCAGACGGCCCATCAGCACCCAGACCACGGCGCCCCACCCGGCGCCCACCGCCCGGGCAGCGCCACGCGGCAAAGCTCCTACCGCACCCGCCACCATCCTCAACAAGAGGTTCTCCAGCCGCTCCCGCAGCTTGATCTTTCGCTCAGTCCGCGCCATCTCCACTCTCTGAAGTACCTAGGCCACCAGCAGCCAGTGTACGCAACTTCCTGGCCACTCCAAGCGCCCGGACAACATTTTCACAGATCGATCACGCCCCAACCTGCCCCTCGCGCCTTGCCCAACAGATGGCCCACCGCGCAGCGCCCCCGCGCCATCAGGGTTATCCTAAGAACCGAGTTGCCCGCTAGACCCGCTCACTCACCGCCACGCAGCACAAAGACATTCAATCAGCCGTCTTCTTTCCGCGGGCGGCGTTCTGATCCATACCTTCACGTACCGCCAGGAGAACTGCTTCATGCCCCGAATCAGCCGGCTCAATCGCTCGGAAGTCTCCCCCGAACTGCGCTCCATCTACGACCGTTATCTCCACCAACGCGGCAATGTTCCTTACTTCTTCCGCACCATGGCCCACCGCTCCCAGATCTTTCAAACCATGATCGCCCATATGGAGGCAGTGCTCTCCACAGGCTCCCTGCCCACCCGCCTCAAAGAGTTGGTCGTCGTCCGTACCTCGCAGCTCAACTGCACCGGCTACTGCCTGGCCAGCCATACCGCCATCTGCCTTCGCCTCGGCTGGACTCCCGAACACCTCACCGCCCTCAACTCCTGGAAAGACAGCCCTCTGTTCAGCGACGCCGAGAAGGCCGCCATTCACCTCGCCGAGGCCATGACCCTCCACTCCCACCAGTACAGCGACGAGGAGATGGCTCGACTCCGCAGCTTCTACTCCGAAGGCGAGGTGGTGGAGTTGATGGCCGCCATCGGCCTCTTCAACTACTTCAACCGCTTCAACAATCTCCTGCGCATGGAGCCCACCCAACCCGCCGGCTCAGAGGAGTTGGCCGAAGCCGGCGTCCAGCCGCTCATCGTCTAACCCCACCAACAAACCCAGCCACTGGCAAAGGGCTCCATCTTCAGCTCGGATACTCCCGTTAGCGGTAGAGCAGAACGGCGACGTTGTACTCCGTAAAACCATCCCCGTCCTGGGCCGGGCACGCGCCCACCGCGGCTTCCTTGTATCTGCCCGTCGCCAGGCGCTGCTGCAGTTCGCTCGGCAGCACGCTCAGATCGGCCGAGTTGTACCAAACCACGTAGTTCGGTTCCTTGCGCCCAGCGTAGCCGGAGTTCATCGCACACGTCTTGCGCGCCGCCGCCGTCTGCCGCATCACATGCACCGCGGCCTTCGACTCCAGCAGATGCTCCACCTGCTCCTCCTGCTGAGAGAGCGACATCTCCCTTACCGATCGCCCAAAGTCCTCCACAGCAAAAAGCTCGCCGTCGCTCCCCTTCACCACCCGAATCGCTACCGAATCCACCTGCGGATTCAGCATGTTCTCACGATGCCCCGGCGAGAGCATCCACCCAAGCTGAATCATCGTCGGCGAGTTCGCCTCCGCCACGTTCTCTTCGATCAGGCTGAATCGGGCGCCGGCCGCAGCACCCCGCGCCGTCGGATCCGGCTCACCCTCGTACTGGTGCGAGATCGATCCCCGCCCCACCATCTGCTCGGCGTGGTACTCCGCCGCCTGGTAGAGCGCAGCGTCCCAATGCAGCGGCTGCAGGCCCAGGTGCTCCCGCTGCTCATTCGCCGCAGCAAACAAATATTGCTCGGTGGACGTCGGCCCCGTGTTCAGCTTCGGTATCGAAGCCGCCCACACTACACCCGAGCCTACAGAGAGCAATGCCGCAATGATCGAAACCCTCATAGATCCCTGCCACTGGGACTATCGGCGCACCCTATGGTTACTTTATCGCTCTAAAGTAACCTAAAAATAGCTCAATAGTCACATTGGACAGGTTACTACAGCCGGAAGGGAAATAGTCGCCTCGGCCTCTTCATCCGGCCGGGAACCAAGAGAGGCAATACCCCCTTGCAAGAGGTAGCCCCCTGCTCGGAGCCCGCCTCTACGCTATCTCCGGAAAAGCTCGCTCCTGCGCTACACGGCTGCATCGCAGTCCAGCAGAGCTCGCCCCTCCAGAGGCACATCCTCTCTGCAAACGATCCGGCCCACCTGACCGGCTCATCACAGATCAGGACTCCTCAATGGGCGAACTCACAGGCTCTATCGTGAAATAAAGAAAAGACTCCTGGATCAACGGCCCGGAGAATCCCCCCCGTCGGATCTCCCGCCCTCGCGCTTCCGGTCCTCGACCCACCCCATCCCCGGACCGACCCGCCCCGCTCCCTACTTGTAGAGCAGCACGGCGATGCTGTACATCGAAAAGCCCTGCGAACTCCCCGCCGAGCAGGCCCCCACCTCGGCCTGGTGATACCGTCCGGTCGCCAGCCGCTGCTCCAGCTCGCTGGGCAGGCGGTTCAACTGCACCGCCGTAAAGCGCATGACAAACATCGGTTGCCGCGGTCCGGCATAGCCCGAGTCCATCATGCAGGTCCTTCGCGCCTCCTCCGTCGTCGGCAGCACCTGTATGGATGAGCTAGACTCCAGCATGCGTCCCACCATCGCTTCCTGTTGCGAAAGCGACAGGTTACGTACCGTGCGATCAAAGTCCTCCACGGCAAACAGCTCTCCACCCCTACCCCGCACCACCCGGATTCCCACAGAATCCACAGCCGGATCCAGCATGTTTCTCCTATGCTCTGGGGAGTTCAGCCAAGCCTGCTGAATCTGAATCGCCGTCGGTGCCTCGGCCACGTTTTCGGCGATCTCACTGAACCGTAGTCCGGCCTCCTCCCCGCGTTCGGTCAAATCCGGCTCTCCCGGAAACTGGTGAGAGATCACACCCCGCTCCGCCACCAGCAGAACGTGATAGTTGGCTGCCCGATACAGGCCACCACTCCAGCGCAGGGGTCGTAATCCCACCTGCTCTCTGGCCTCATTGGCCGCGGAGAAAAGATACTGCTCAGCCACCGAAGGGCCTTGCGTTACCGGCCGCAACGACGCACCCCGCGCCACACCGCAACCAAGGCAAACAACCAACACAACCATCCCAACTCTCATAACTGCAAGGACCCACAAATTCCGTAGAAGTTATTGCATCAAAGCCACCAGGGCTCATGTCGCGCTTAAACCGGTGGAACCGGCAACCGTTCCCGATAACGCACCAGCAGGTACAAAAGCTTGCGCGCCTGCCAGTACCTTGGCGCGTACCGCCTTGGATGAGAGACCGACCGGAATAACCACCCCAGGTAGCTCCGGTCAGCCCAGCGTGGAATCCGCACCTGATCTCCGCTCAAAAATGCAATTGCTGCTCCAATACAATGAATTGAAGGCAAATAGTTCAAGTTCCGCTTGATGTAAAGTCCCACCCTTTCTTGGATCCCTCCACCCAGTGTCAGAATCACATGCCGGGGACGCACCTTGTGAATCCGCTCTAATAGATCCACATCCTCAATCTCTTCCTCTCCATACAGCGGAGCCAGATACACGCACTCCTCCGGCACCTCGATGCCCTGGCGCCGCAACCACTCCAGGTTGCGCTCCGCGCTCTTCCTCCCGGCCATAATCCACAGGACCTCGCCCGGACGTCGCGCTTCTGGCTGCTTCAGTAACTCGCAAAGGTACTCCAATCCCGACAACCGCCGAATTGAATCACGCTGCAAGCCATTCCATATCATCACCATATAGGCTGAATCTGCAATAACCACATCAGCATTTAACAGCGCCTCCCGATACTGGTCCTTCGTCCCCAGATCCTTCAGGGCCGGGGCTGCCGGCACCACCAACAGGCCTCCTCCACCCATCCGCTCCACCGCTTCTGCGGCCGTGCCCACAAAAAACCGGATGCCTAGTATCGTCCGCTCATCTGTCTTCCTGTCCTCGGCCGCCGCTGACCTCATCCCATCTCTCTCCTCGGTCGTCCAGCCACCCTCGCCCCTACCTTCCGCCGGCTCCGTCGGCAATCTCTCGCTCAATCCAGCGAAAGGTGCGCTCCATCCCATCCCGCAACCGTATCGAGGGCTCCCACCCTAACTTTTCCAGGATCAACGTATTGTCGCTATTCCGCCCATTCACTCCCTTGGGAGCATTCAAATCGTAGCTCCGCTTCAACTTGATCCCGGCAATCTCCTCCACGATGTCTACTAATTGATTGATCGTCACCAGTTCACTCGAACCCAGGTTGATCGGCTCCCGAATCTCGCTCTGCATAATCATCTGGGTGCCTTTCAAGCAATCGTCGATGTACATAAAGCTGCGCGTCTGCCGCCCGTCACCCCAGATATTGATCTCATGCACCCCGGAGTTCCGCGCCTCGATCACCTTCCGGCAGATCGCCGCCGGAGCCTTCTCCCTGCCCCCATCCCAGGTTCCATGCGGCCCGTAAACATTGTGGTACCGCGCCACCCGGCACACCAAACCGAAGTCCTCCTCAAAGTGCCGACACATCCGCTCCGAGAACAGCTTCTCCCAACCGTACCCATCCTCAGGTAGCGCCGGATACGCATCAGACTCCTTCAACGCCACTGCGTCCTCGCTGGTCTGTTTCTCGCCGTTGTAGACGCAGGCCGAAGAGGAGTAGAAGAACCGCTTCACCCCTTTGGCCTTCGCCGCCATCAGCATGTGCGTGTTGGTCAACACGCTCAGCATGCACAGCGCCTTGTTGTTCTCGATAAAACCCATGCCGCCCATATCGGCAGCCAACTGATACACCAGGTCAACCCCATCGGCTGCCCGCAGGCAGCTCTCTTTGTCCTTCAGATCCAGACTGAGGTTCTCAACCCCCTCGGTTCTCTGGTGCCAACCTTCAAGCGGTTTCACATCCACTGCCCGAATCACGTTGATTCCACTTGCCATCAGGCTCTTCACCAGATGCCCGCCAATGAACCCACCCGCACCACATACCAATGCGGTCTCCGCTCTTTGATTCATTCAAAACTCCAATCTACCCGGGTGACCATTTTGCCTTGGCAGTCTCTTTTTCCCCGCTCTCTTGCGTCCTTCATCAGGGCTGCCGTTCCGCAGCCTGTCTTCATGCCCAAAGGGTCTCTTCGTCCAGTGTATGTGCGCGCAACCCGATGTCAAGAATCAGCACAGACTCAAACCCTATACTCCACCCTCCCTCTTCTTCTGATCCTGACCGCCATCGCGGTGCTGTCTCACCCCAACCGCGATCTGGCGCTATCATCGATTCAAGGGTATGGCGCAACCCCTTCCCCAACCCAACTCGCGTACCTCAGGCCTTCCCTCGGCCTCCCGCTCCGGCTTCAACCGATTGCTGCGCCTCGCCCACAGCCAGCCGTTGGCCTTTGCCGGAGCCCTGATCCTCCTTCTCTTCCTCATCTGCGCCCTCTTTGCTCCTTGGCTGGCGCCCCATGATCCCACCCACCTCCATCTCTCCGCGCGCCTCCTGCCTCCGTCACCGGCACACTGGTTCGGAACCGACGAACTGGGCCGCGATGTTCTCTCCCGCATCCTCTATGGCGCTCGCGTCTCTCTCCTGGTCGCCATAGCCGTTGTCGGCATCTCCCTCATCCTCGGCTCGGCACTGGGCATGCTCGCCGGCTTCTACGGAGGTCTTACCGATACCCTCGTCAACATCTACCTCACCAACGCCTTTCTGGCCCTTCCCGGCATCCTTCTCGCCATCGCCATCGTGGCCTTTCTGGGCTCCTCGCTGGTCAATCTCATCCTGGCTCTGGCCTTGGCAAGCTGGGTCAACTACGCCCGTCTGGTGCGCGCCCAGGTCCTCACCGTCAAGCAGCGCGAGTACGTCCAGGCCGCCCGCTCCATGGGAGCCACCGACCTCCACCTCATGGTCCGGCACATCTTTCCCAATATCGTTCAGCCCCTGCTGGTGCAGGCCGCCATCGGCATGGCCGCCGCCGTGCTCTCTGAAGCGACGCTCAGCTTCCTGGGCCTGGGCATTCAGCCACCCACCCCCACCTGGGGAGCGATGCTCAACGACGCCCGTTCCCACATCTTCGAGTCCCCTTACCTCATGCTCTTTCCCGCCATCGCCCTCGCCCTCTGTGTCTTCTCCTTCAATCTCATCGGCGATGGCCTGCGCAACTACCTCGACCCCCGCAGCCGCCTTCGCGAAGGTCTTTAGCCGCCAAGGCATTTCACCCCTTGGAAGCATCCTCACCTCAGCCCTCCCATGCTCTCTTCTACCCTTATCGGCGTCGTCTCAGACACCCATGGCCTCCTCCGCCCGGAACTTCTCCAGGCCCTCGCCGGCGTCTCACATATCCTCCACGCCGGCGACGTCGGCAACCCGGAGATCCTGACCCAACTCGCCCGCATCGCGCCCGTAACCGCCATTCGCGGCAACATCGATAGCGACATCCGCGCCTGGGGATCATGGTCCTCACTCCCCGCCACGGAGATCGTCGAGCTAGCCGGTTGCCTCATCTACATCATCCACGCGCTCCAGGACCTGGATCTGAACCCGCAGGCTGCCGGCATCGGCATCGTCATCAGCGGACACTCCCACCATCCCTCCATCGAACGCCGCCACGGAGTCCTCTACCTCAACCCCGGCAGCGCCGGTCCGCGCCGCTTCCATCTCCCCATCACCTGCGCTCTGCTGCGCCTGGGCAGCGCCCAGCCGGAAGCCGAGATCCTCAACCTGCTCTAAACATTCCGTCAGACAGCTTTCTCTAGCATCTCGCGCGCCCCGGCGGCGATCAGAGCCTCCGCCATCTCTCCGCCGAACTCCGCCGCGGAGACACCCACCCGGGCCTGCTTCACCTCATGAATGGCCTCTTCCCCATCCCTCGCCACCACCATGGCATGCAGATGCCACATCTCATCCATCCGATGACAGTAGGCCCCCAGAGGAAGCTGACAGCCTCCGCCGAGCGCATTCAATACCACCCGCTCCGTCTCGGTCGCAAATGCCGCATCCGGGTCATTGAGCGCTCTCACAGCCGCATAGATCAAGGGATCACGCTGCGGATCCTCACTATCCAGCGGATGCTCCAGGCTGCGCGTCTCCAACCCCAGGGCGCCCTGCCCCGGAGCCGGCGTCAGCTCTTCCACCTCAAATCTGGCGTGCACATGCTCCGTGCGTCCCAACCGGTCCAGCCCCGCCGAGGCCAGCACCAGCGCATCCGCCTGCCCCTCTGACCACTTGCGCAACCGCGTATCGATATTGCCCCGCATCTCCACAAAGCGCAGGTCCGGCCGCAGCGCCAGCAGCATCGCCCGCCGCCGCGGGCTGGTGGTGGCAATGCTCGCGCCCAGCGGCAACATGTGCAGCCCCCAGTACCTCTCGCACACAAATGCGTCCCGCGCATCCGCTCGCTGCGGAATCGCCGCTAGCGCGAACCGTTCGTGCAGCGTCGTCGGCAGATCCTTCAGGGAGTGCACCGCAACATCAATCCGCCCGGCCAAGAGCGCGTCCTCAATCTCTTTGATAAAGATCCCTTTGCCATCCAGCGGCTTGCCATCCTCCCAGGTCTCCGGAGCAACAAACCCCGGATCCTGCATGCGGTCGCCTACGGTGCGGATCACCTCGATCTCCACGTTGTGTCCCCGCCCACGAAGCTCTCCGGCAATATGGTTGGCTTGCCACAAAGCCAGTTGTGAACCGCGCGATCCAATGCGTATGGTGTAAGTATTCACGTCCTCTAGCATACCCGCATCCCAAGCTCTGCCTGATCGCTGCCGACGCCTCAAGCAGCGCTTCCATGCCGCCAGGCCGTCAAATCCTATCCCAGACACCCTGGCGGCGCAGCAGCCTGCCAGACAAACCCTGCCCCCAGGAGCTACCATGGATCCGTCCACCAGAAGGGGGGACACCATGAACATGCAGATCCGTCCGGCTCACCGTTGGGCGAAGGCGCTCCTGTCCATCGTTCTGGGATGCGTAGCTGCTTCGCCCTCCCTACGTGCGCAGGGTTACGCTGCCGACCAACCCATCGGCGCTACCGCCCAGCAGAAACCTTCCTACCTGGCCCACGCCGGGATCTCGCAGCGCCTCGGCCAACCTCTTCCTCTCTCCGCCGTCTTCACCGATGAAACCGGACGCACCGGGCCTCTGCGTAGCTGGTTGCACCACAAACCCATCGTCATGGCAGAGGTCTACTATAGCTGCGGCATGCTCTGCCCGCAGGTGCAGCACGGGCTCGCCACTGGATTGGCCAACACCACACTCACCGCCGGCAAGGACTACCAGGTGCTGATCTTCAGCATCGACACCATGGACAAGCCTGCCGCTGCCGTCGAGCAAAAAAAGACCTTCCTCAGCGAGGCTGGCTGGACCAACAACCCCGCCGCAGCCAACGCCGTCCACTTCCTCACCAGTGACCAGGCCAGCATTGACGCCATCACCGCCGCCACCGGCTTCAACTACGTGCGCGTGCCCGGCCCCGACGGCAAGATGGACCAGTTTGCCCACTCCAGCGTCATCATGTTCGCCACGCCGGACGGCATCCTCTCCAAATATCTGGCTGGAATCGACTACCCCGCACGTGATCTCCGCATGGCTCTCCTCCAGGCTGGCGACAAAAAAATCAGCAACCCCGTGGACCTGCTCATCCTCTACTGCTGCAGCTACAACCCAGCCATCGGCCGCTACTCCGTATCCATCCTGCGCATCCTCGCCGTAGCCGGTTTCGTCACCCTCTTCATCCTGGCGGGCATGATCTTCCTGCTCACTCGCAAGCCCAAGGCGCTCATCGAGGCAGAGGCCCGCAAGATCCAGCAGGTGTAGCATTCCAGGAGATCGCCCGCCCCTGTCGCCTCCCGCAATCCAAAAGCGCGCACCCAAACCGCAGAAGAGGCTCTACCAGCAGAGCAATTCGTCTCCCCAACCACCCCCCAAGCCGGCATCCCACGCCGGCATCCCAGACCGGTCGAGCCCTAAAACTCCCGCTCCTCAGCCGACGCCCGCAGCGCCGCAATCTGCGGGTGCAGCAGTTTTCCCGTCAGGGACTTTGTCAACCGCTCCACAGCAGCCATCTGCTCCGTGGTCAGCGGTTGATGAGCAAGCTGATGCTCAATCCGAACCAGCTCCTGCTGTCGCACCTCTTCGGCTTCCAGCAGCAACTCCTTGATCGCCTCGGTCATTGATGCATGCGAGATTCGGTCGGCGTAGCGTTCCACCTCCCGCGCTATGATCGACTCGGCCGCCTCCGCTTCGCGGCCCCGCACCGCCTTGTTCTGGATCGCCACCTGCTGCAGGTCGTCGATGTCGTAAACAAAGCAGCCCTCAACGTCGTTCACCTCCGCAGCCACATCGCGCGGCACAGCAATATCGATAAAGAAAATGGGCCGGTTCTTCCGGCGCTGCATCAGGCCGCGCGCCTGCTCCTTCGTAAAAATCTGTCCGGCGCCCGTACTGGTAATCACAATATCGGCGCGATGCGCCTGCTCCTGCATCTTGTGCAGAGGAATCACTTCCGTGCTCACCTTCGCCCCGCGCAGATCATCGGCGATCGCCTGCGCCCTGGACTCGGTGCGATTGCTTACCATCAGCATCGTGGCGCCTTGTCGAATCAAGTGCCGCGCCGTCAGTTCACTCATCTTCCCCGCGCCCACCATCAGCACGGTCTTGCCCTCCAACAACCCAAAGATCTTACGCGCCAACTCCGCCGCCACAGACGCCACCGATACCGTCGTATTGCCGATCTGCGTCTCGGTCCGCACCTTCTTGGCTACAGAGAAGGCCCGTTGCAGCAGCGGATCCAGCATCGACTTCACCGCTCCCACCTCGCGGCCCACCGTCCACGACTGCTTCACCTGACCCAGAATCTGCGGTTCGCCCACCACCATCGAATCCAGCGAACTGGCTACCCGGAACAGATGCCGGATCGCCTCGCGCTCGCGGTACTGGTACAAATGCGGCTCAATGTCCGTCATCCCTACCTGTAGATACTCGTCGAAAAAGCGAGCCAGCCTCATCGCCAGCCCTCGCCCATTCGCCGCCAGCGCGCCGCTCCTCACCACTTGCTCGGCCTTTGGCCCGTTCAGCACCTCGTCGTGAACCGTAAGAAGCTCCACCCGGTTGCAGGTGGAGAGAATCATCGCCTCGCGAATCCCAGGCTGGTCCACCAGGGTGCGCGTTGCATCCGCCAGCCGGTGGGTAGGGATCGCCAGCCGCTCCCGCATGGCAACCGGAGCCGTGGTATGGTTCACGCCCAGCAGCAGCAGCCCGGATGCCGGCGTCGCACTCTGCGCCGGCGTCTCCGTCTTCCCCGCTTCTCGCACTTCATCCTGCAATGGACTCATGGCGTCTTGAACCTATGCACGGCAGAGAATGAGTTCGCCGCCCAGACCGCAATCATCACCAAAAACACAAAACTCGACAAATAAACCGCCCGCCGCCCCCGCAACCCGCTGTGCCTGCGGATAAAGATCATCAGCACGTACGCAACCCACATCGCAAACGAAAGCAGCACCTTGGGATCGGCAAAAAACGCCGTGCCCTTCGTCACCAACGCCAGCACCGTCCCTATCAGCAGTCCGGCCGTCATGCACGGCAGCCCCATGCGCAGCGAGTTCAGCCCAATCTGATCCAGCGTCTCCAACGGAGGCAACCACCCGCGCTTCGACTCCATCTGTTTCTTCTTCAGCCGCCGTTCCTGAATCAGGTACAAAAGACTCGCAATCAACGAGAGAACCATCGCCGCATAGGCCGCCAGCAGCAGCGCAACGTGCAGCAGAATCCATCCCGGGCGCACCGGTGCGTACGCAATCCGCTCATGTCCCGGATAAAACGCCGGAACCATCGCCATCAGCATGGCAATCGGTAACAGGAAGATTCCAAAGCTCATCGTCCGGTAACGCGCGGCCAGCAGCAGAAATCCTGCCACCAGCAGCAAACCCAGCATGGAGAGCGTCTCGTGCGTGTCCACAGGCAGCGCGCGATGCGCCGCATACATCGTCTCCGCGATGGAGACAAAATGGAAAAACGCCCCAATGAAAGCGGCTGGAAGGGCAATGTGCCGCCAGCGAGGCCGGTCAAAAAGCGCCGCCGGTAGCACCGCCAGTGCGGCTACGCCATACAGGATCACCGCAACTCGAAGCCAAACCAGAGTCATACGTTCAGCACCGCACACTCATTCCGCGCGAGCTTTAAGTATATCTCTCCCCTGCTGCCCATGGCCACGCACCAGCGCAGCAGCTCGCCCGGCAAAAGCCTCTCACCAACGCGGCGCACTCCATCGCTCACTGACCCGGTCAGGACACCCAACCCACCACCAGCCGCGCTACTTCCGCCATCAGAACACGTATCCCCACCCAACCCAGAACCGCCAGCAGCAGCACGATCGACAGCCGGACGATCTTCCATCCACTCAGATCGACGAACGCCCCCTTCTCAGGTATCTCGACGAGCGAATGGACAGGCCGGAACCCTCCCCGCCGCGCATGCGCCCGCTGCCGTCCTCCATGCCAGATATCCAGATGCACACCCATCAGAGTTTCCTCCTGAGCAGCACATGAAACTGTCCCAAAATACTACACTGCTCCACGCGATCTGTACCATCTCCCGCGGAACATCCGACAGGACCTCGCTGAACTCAATCGCTAGCCCATCCTCTTCCAGAAGTTGCACTTCTGCTTCGAGTTCCTGCGTCCAGCCCCATCACCGCCTTCGTCCCACGCGCAACGTCAACCCCGCCATCTACGATATTCTGGGCACCTAGACCTGACCGTCCATGTCCCTGTCCAGCCCCATAGCCGCTGCGGAAACTGACCGCGATCTCACTCCGGTCATGCGCCAGTACCGCGCCGCCAAAGATGCGCACCCGGATGCTCTGGTCTTCTTCCGCCTGGGCGACTTCTACGAACTCTTCTACGACGATGCTCTGGTCGCCTCCCGAGAGCTGCAACTCACCCTTACCTCTCGCGATAAAACCCGCGCCGTTCCCATGTGTGGCGTTCCCTTCCACTCCGCCGGAACCTACCTCCAGCGCCTGTTGCGCAAAGGCTACCGGGTCGCGCTCTGCGAACAGATGGAGGACCCCAAGACTGCCAAATCCATCGTCCGCCGCGAGGTCACGCGCGTCCTCACCCCCGGCACCGCCGTAGATGCAAGCCTGGACGCCAGCCAGAGCCAGTGGCTGGCCGGCGTCACTGCCGCCGGCGCCGGATCCTCAGCCGCCGTCGGCGTCGCCGCGCTCGATCTCTCCACCGGCGACTTCCTCGCAACCGAGTTCAGCGGCCCATCCGCCTGGGCCCTCGCCTTGGACGAGTTGTCCAGAATGCGCCCCGCAGAGATCCTCTGCTCCCAAAGCTCCGCACTCGGCAACCTCAGCCTCGCCGCCGCCCGCCAGGGCGTACTCCAGCAGACCGCCACAACCGAACCCCTCCCCCAAGACTCCCCCGCACCAGAGATCAGCGCAGTGCGCACCGAACTGGAAGACTGGGCCTTCACCGAAGACTACGCGCTTCCTCTCCTCCGCCAGCAACTGCGCCTGCACTCCCTCGACGGTATCGGCCTGGAACACCACACAGCCGCGGCCATCGCCGCCGGAGCCATCGTCCACTACCTCCGCGCCACCAGGCAGGGAGCCCTGGAGCACCTCGACATCCTTCGCTTCTACCAGCGCAACGACGCCCTCGAACTCGACGCCGTCAGCGTTCGCAACCTGGAACTGGTGGAACCGCTCTTCTCCGCCGAAGGCCCCCAGACCACCCTCTTCTGGACGCTGGACGCCTGCTGCACGCCCATGGGCAAGCGTCTCCTCCGTGCCCAGCTCCTCCGCCCCATGCAATCGCTCCCTGCCATCCAGGCTCGTCTGGAAGCCGTCGCACAGGCCGTCACCGACCTGCGCGCCCGTGAGGGTCTGCGCCGCTCCATGGAGGGCATCCTGGACATCGAGCGCCTCCTCGGCCGCGTCTCCATGGAGACCGCCGGCCCTCGCGAGGTCGTGGCGCTGGGCAAAACACTCGCCCGCCTTCCCGGCCTGCACTCCGCCGTCGCCGCCTTCGTCACCGCCAACCCCTCCGGCCCCTGGGCCACCTTCACCGCCTCCTTCGATACCCTCGACGACCTCAGTGAGCTCATCGCCCGCACCCTGATCGACGAACCACCCGTAGCCCTCAGCGACGGAGGAGCCATCCGCGAGGGCGTCGACCCGAACCTGGACGATCTCCGCACCCTCTCCTCCACCGCTCGCCGACACATCGCCGCCATCGAGGAGCGGGAGCGCGAACGCACCTCCATCGCCTCCCTCAAAGTCCGCTTCAACTCCGTCTTCGGGTACTACATCGAAATCACCAAGGCCAACGCCAAATCCGTCCCCTCCGACTACGAGCGCAAGCAGACCCTGGTCAACGCCGAGCGCTTCACCACCCCGGAACTCAAAGATCTCGAGGTCAAACTCCTCACCGCCCAGGAGCGCTCCGCCGAGATCGAGCGCCGCATCTTCTCCGAGCTCCGCCGCCAACTCCTCAGCAACGCCTCCCGCATCCGCGAAACCTCGCGCGTGGTCGCCCACATTGATCTGCTCGGCTGCTTCGCCCACCTCGCCGCCCTGCGCGGCTGGGTGCGTCCTCAGGTCGAATCCAGCGGCATCCTCCAGATTCTCTCCGGCCGCCATCCGGTCATCGAGCGCCGCATGGAAGAGCAGGGCCTCGGCCGCTTCATCCCCAACTCCCTGCTCCTCGACTCCAGCCACGCAAGCTCCGCCAACCCCACCCCTGCCCACCCCGCAAACCTCGACTCGCCCGACGCCGGACCATCCCTTTTGCTCATCACCGGCCCCAACATGGGCGGCAAAAGTACCTACCTCCGCCAGGCTGCGCTGCTGGTCATCCTCGCTCAGTGCGGATCCTTCGTGCCCGCCGAAAGCATGCGCCTCGGGCTGGTCGATCGCATCTACACCCGCATCGGAGCCGCCGACAACCTCGCCCGCGGCCGCTCCACCTTCATGGTGGAGATGACCGAGACCGCCGCCATCCTCAACACCGCCTCTCCGCGCTCTCTGGTTCTGCTCGACGAGATGGGCCGCGGCACCTCCACCTACGACGGCCTCTCCCTCGCCTGGGCCACCGTCGAGCATCTGCACAACGTCATCGGCTGCCGCACCCTCTTCGCCACCCACTATCACGAGCTCACCCTGCTCGCGGACCGCCTCTCTCGCCTGCGCAACGTGCGTGTCACCGTGCGCGAAAGCTCCGGCGGCATCGTCTTTCTGCACACGGTAGAAGCCGGAGCAGCCAGCAAAAGCTACGGCATCGAGGTGGCGCGCCTGGCCGGCCTTCCCGGCCCTGTCATCAGCCGCGCCCGTGAGGTCCTCAAAGCCCATGAACGCGCGGAAGACCAGCAGGTGCGCGAGGCCGCAGAGGTCCTCGCCCCCGAACGCCGCCCCCTCAACCTCCAGATGACCATGTTCACTCCCCTATCCCAACGCATCGTCGACCGCCTCGAAGAACTCGACATCGACGGCCTCACCCCGCGCGAGGCTCTCCATCTCCTGGCCGAACTGCAGCGCGAACTCAAGGGCAACCCATGAGCCCCCGCACCAGCCCGCCCCGCACCTCCAGCCCAGCCTCCACACTGCCCCTCCAGCCGCGGATCCAGCCGCCCCAATCCCTCCTCGTCGCCGGCGTCATGAGCGGAACCTCCGCAGACGGCATCGACGTAGCCCTCTGCCGCATTCGTCCCGCGCCGGATCCTCATGCCCCCCCGCGCCTCAAGCTGCTCGGGCACCGCTCCTTTGCCTTCAGCCCGCCCCTGCGTTCCACCATCCTCAGCCTCGCCGCCGGTCACCGGACCACCGCCGCTCAACTCACGCAGCTCTCCTGGCGCCTCGGCGAGCTCTATGCCCACTCCATCGCAGAGACCGCCAAAGCCCTCCGCCTCCGACCGCAACTGGCCGCCATCCACGGCCAGACCCTCTACCACCAGGCCCTGCCCGCAGACTTTCTCGGTGCCCCCATCCGCTGCACCCTGCAGACCGGAGAACCCGCCGTCATCGCGGAACGTCTGCGCATCCCGGTCGTCAGCGACTTCCGCCCCGCCGACCTTGCTGCCGGAGGCCAGGGAGCGCCGCTGGTCCCCATGCTCGACCTCTGCTACTTCCGCCATCCCACAAGCAATCGCCTTCTGCTCAACCTCGGCGGCATCGCCAACGTCACCGCCCTTCCCGCCGCCTGCTCTCTCTCCGGCGTCCTGGCCTTTGACACCGGCCCCGCCAACATGCTCATCGACCTCCTCATGCAACAGCTCTACCACCGCCCTCTGGACAAGGATGGAGCCGTCGCCGCCGGCGGCCGAGTGCTGCAACCGGTCCTCAACCGCCTGCTGGCCGCGCCCTACTTCGCTCTGCCCGCGCCCAAGTCCTGCGGACGCGAGCAGTTCGGCAGCGCCTTTGCCCAGCGTCTTCTCGCCGCCTGCCGCCGAGCCGGTGCCCGCCGCCAGGATGTCATCGCCACCGCAACCGCCTTCACCGCAGACACCATCCTGGACGCCTACCTCCGCATCTGCCGTCCCCACCTCCAACAGCACGCACCCACCGCCCGATCCACCCAACTGCTCGCCGCCGGCGGTGGCGCGCGCAACCCCACCCTCCTGCATCGGCTCCAGCAGGGCTTCGCTCCGCTCGGCGTCAAGGTCTCCAGCACCGCTCAGGCGGGCCTCCCGGTAGAAGCCAAAGAGGCTGCCGCCTTCGCTCTGCTCGGATGGCTCACCTGGAACCACCTCCCCGGCAACGTTCCCTCCGCCACCGGAGCCGCCCGGCCCGTCGTCCTGGGCAAGGTGACCTTCGCATGAAGCCTCGCTCCCGAACCGCATCGCGCCTCCTTCTGCTCACTGCGGCTCTGAACCTCACCGGCTGCCGCCCCGCTCCCCATCCCCACACCCTCGTCTTCCTCATCGAGTCCTCCCCAAACAGCCTGGACGTCCGTCAAGGTGCTGACTCGCAATCCGAACGCATCGGCGAACTCATCTTGGACCCCCTGGTGCGCAAGGACGCCCACTTCCATCTGCAACCCTGGCTGGCCACTAGCTGGCTTCGCCCTGACCCTCTCACCTGGGTCTTCCACCTTCGCCCCGGCGTTCACTTCACAGACGGCCATCCCCTCACCTCAGCCGATGTCGCCTGGTCCATCCGCAGCATGTCCAACGGAGCCATCATCACGCCCAAAGGCGGAGCCTTCAACGCCGTCACCGCCGTGGACACTCCCGATCCTCTCACTGTCGTCGTCCACACCCGCACCCCCCAGCCCAGCCTGCTCTTCAACCTCAGTGACGGCCTCTTCGGCGTCGTAGAAAACGGAGCCGGCGCAGACGAAGGGCTTCATCCCATCGGCTCCGGCCCCTTCCGCTTCGTCTCCCAGGTGCAGGACAAGGATGTTGTCCTGGCCCGCAACCCCAGCTACTGGGCCGGACCTCCCAGCCCCACCATCCAGCTTGTCCGCTTTCAGGTGATCCCAGACACCATCACCGCCGCTCTGGAGATGGAGAAGGGTTCAGCCGATGTCGAGAGCAACGTCCTCACCATGGATATGGTGCACGCTCTGGCCGATAAGGCCGCCCACTCCCGGCATCCTCAACTGCTCATCGCCACCGGCCCCGGCGCTCGCGTGGACTACCTCAACTTCAACGTCCGGGATCCGGCCCTCCGCGACCCGCGCGTTCGCCAGGCCATCGCCTTCGCCATGAACCGCCCCGCGCTAATCGCCGCGCTCTGGCGCGGCCACGCTCGGCTGGCAGACACGCTGCTGCCGCCCGGCCACTGGGCAGAGGCGCCGCCCCAGGCTCTCGCCCAGTATCCCCACAACATCAGCCGCGCCATCGCTCTGCTCAACGCCGCCGGCCTGGAACCAGACAGCCACGGCATCCGCCTGCACCTCACCCTGAAAACCTCCACCGATGAGACAGCCCGTCTTGAGGCCCAGGCCCTGCAGGCCGAACTCCGTCAGGCCGGCATTGACGTCGCCCTGCGCTGGTCGGACTTCGGAACCTTCTACTCAGACATCACCAAGGGAGCCTTCCAGATGTATCTGCTCCGCTGGATCGGCTCCAATGAAGATCCGGACATCTTTCACTACGCCTACGCCACAGACATGGCCCCTCCCCGCGGAGCCAACCGCGGCCACTACTCCAACCCCCGCGTGGACGCTCTCCTGCACGCGGCCAATCTCACCATCAACGACGCCGGCCGCCGCCAGGATTACATCCAGATCCAGCAGATCCTTGCCCGGGATCTACCCACCATCCCGCTCTGGTATCCGGATAACGTAGTCGTTCACTCCACTCGTCTCCATCACCTCATGTTGGAGCCCGGGGGCAGCTTTGACTTCCTCCGCACCGCCGAACTGCACTGACGATCTGCGCTGACGATCTGCGCTCAAGCAACGCCCATCCACTGCGCCTTGCTTCGCCCAGCCCATCCCCTCTCAGCCCGCTCCAGTCCCGCACCCACTCTCCACACAGACCTCTGCCGCGCCTCATATCTGGCCCAGCAAACGATCCGGCAGCCCATCAAGGCTGGCCGTCCCCAACCTCATCCCGCTCCGGTAGGAAGTACCGTATCGCATCCACCGTGGAGATGGCGATCAATCCTCCTGCAATCATCTCTTCCACATGCGGCAGCAGCCTTTGGATCTGCGCCTCCGTGTCCACCACGCTCACCAGGATCGGGAGATTGCTCGAAATGGAAAAAGGATGCGGCTGATAGATCCTGGCGCTTGCGCCAAATCCCTCCAGACCGCGGCATACGGTCGCTCCGGCGATACCCATCTCCATACACTTGGCCACGATGCCCTCATAGAGCGGCGCATCCTTCCACCGATCCGTCTCCATGCAGTAAACCCGCAGCATCTTCGCCTGGAACTCTTCCCTCATCGCCTCACTCCCCTTTGCCGTCGCTGGATGCGCGATGCGCGTACTTGATAATCTCCACGTCAGACATCACCACCAGCCCCTCCGGCACCATCTTGTCCACCAGTGGCAGAAACTCCTTCAGCTTCTCTTCACTGTCCACCACCGAGAGCACAATGGAAGCATCCTGCGAGAGGCGGAAGATCCTCTCCTTGTGAATCCTGCGGTGCGCCCCATAACCAAGGATGCCGCGCTGCACCGTCACTCCCGCCAGATCATTGGCCCGCATGGCCTCCACCAGCGCCTGTTGCAGCGGCTTCTCCTGCCAGCGATCGCTCTCGCCGAAGAAGATCTGCATCATCTTCGCTCGACCCTCAATCTTCACCCGCTCCATTGCAGCCTCCGGCGTCGTTGCGGAACCCTGTGCCGGCTTCACAATGGTCGTCTCCTGAACCTCAATCAGCCCCGATCCCACCAGCTCCTGGAGCTTCCCCAGCAGTTGATCCACCTTCTCCATCGTCTCCAGGAACTCAATCTTGATCGGCAGACGATCAGAGATCTCCACAAAGTTTGCGGAGTGCATGTGGTGATCCGCGCCGAACCCCGCAATCCCCTTCAGCACCGTGGCGCCGGAGACGCCGCGAAAGAACAGAAAATCCAGCACGCTCGCATAATTCGAGACGCCATGATGGCTCGCTCCCGAACTCAGATAGATGGAAACCTTCACAGCCTTTCCCGCAGTCAGCATCGTTCTCCTTCTCCCAGCCCATCCCTCGTCTCTCGCCGCCGGCGATCAAACCCAACCCCCGCAGGCAGACTCCGCACGCTCCCAGAACCTCGGGTCACGGCATCCACTTGGCCAGCCGGACGCCGCACCACACCCCGATCAAGCCAAGCACCAGGCTCAGGCCAACGTAGGACCCGGCGATCAGATAGCTCCCTATCTGCAGGTTCGTAAACGTCTCCCACTCAAAGGTGGAAAAAGTACTATAGGCGCCGATAAATCCCGTCGGTATCAAGTATCTCCAGGAGGGATTCAACTCCACATGCTGGCCCAGAAACTCCAGCGAGAAACCGATAAGAACACAGGCGGTGATATTGATGACAAACGTGCCATAGGGAAATCGAGTCCCCATTCGGCCTGACACGGCAGAGCCAACCCATACGCGGGCCAGCGCGCCCAGCGATCCACCCAGCGCAATCCAGATATATTTTTGCAGCTCTTCCTCTCCTCTTCCGCGCCTCTATCACCCACTCGGCAAAACAACCCGGCAAACCAGACCGTGATCTCGCCTGCGGCAATACCAGACGCACCTTCGGCATCACGATGTGGCCCTCTCAGCCACATCGCCATCACCGCCTTCGAAAAACCTGACCTGGAATCTTTGCGAGACGCAACTCTCCTGCAGGATTCCCTGTCAGGAGTCATCATCTACCAGCCGCTAGGCAACAGCCTCATTGGACCGGGAGCGGATAAGGGTGAACTCCATCACCACAATAATCTCTTTGTATGGATCCAACGTGCTTCTGTCAACTGCGGCTTCCAGCTTGGCCGCCTCCGCTCTTGGCCTCTACGGCTCAGCGCCTCGCCGCCTGGCCCGTAACCGTCTTCAGCCGCCTGATCGCCTGCCAGGTTTCCCAGTCGCCGATACATCCAGGAATCGAACATCCCCGAACCGAACATCCCGGAAATGAAGATCCCGGAACCACGGACACACAAGCCGACAACCTCCGAATCGATCCCATCCCTCCCGGCAACTCCTACGGATGTTTCATCGCAGCGGGTCGGATCTTCTCTGCCGGAACCACGCCCTGACCCTCCAGCACGGAGTAGAAGTGGTCCGCGGGCAGGTTTCTCAGTGTCTCCTTTTCCCCGGACGGCCAGGTGATCTCCACGCGGTCCACCGTATCGTGAGCGCCCAGCCCAAAGTGAAGGCGCAGATCGTTCTGGGAGAGATAGCTGCCGCCGCTCAACACCTCGCCGATCTGTACCAGATCGCCGGCAGTGACCCGCACGCGCGTATTCAATGCAAGCCGGTTACTCTTCGTCCCGGCAAATTCAAAGCTGATCCAGTGGTTCTTCGGGCCGCCTTCAATGCGCAGGATCATCGGGCTACCCTCAAGATTCTCGACCACCAGTTCCAGGTGCCCGTCATTGAACAGGTCGCCCACGGCCAGGCCGCGGCTCACCTGCGGAATCTGCATCGCCGGACCGACCAGTTTGCTTATGTTGCGAAACGTGCCATTGTGCTGATTGAGAAAGAGAAGTTTAGGCTCGCGGTATCTTGTGCCCACATCTGTGCTGTCCACCTGTGGATAGACGTGCCCATCGACCTGCACAAAATCCAGCCATCCATCGTTGTCGACATCGATAAAGGCGTCGCCCCATCCGACGTAAGGATTCGTTGCCGTCGCAATGCCGGCCTCGTAGGATACGTCGGTGAAGGTCAGATGGCCATCATTGCGAAACAGCGTCGTATACTCCTCGCTGAAGTGCGTGATGGCGATCGACATGTGTCCCGTATGCAGGTAGTCGCCCAGCGCCACGCCCATATTTGCCTGCTCCACTCCGTCCTGATTCAACGCGGCGCCAGACTGGAACGCCATGTTGGTGAACTTTCCCTTGCCGTCGTTCAGGTAAAGATAATTCGGGCCGCCGTCATTGGCCACAAACAGGCCAAGCTTGCCGTCTTCGTTGTAGTCAGACCACACAGAGGTGAGACCGTAGTACTTCTGGGGATCGCCGACGCCGGCCTCTTTGGACACGTCCGTGAAGGTGCCGTTGCCATTGTTGTGGTAAAGATTGTCCGGTGAGCCCGGTAGGCCGCGGGGCCCGCACTGCACAGGAATCTCGTGATACGTGCAGGTGATCTTCGAACCCAGGACCGGGAGATCGTTGAGATTCAGATCAACGTAGTGCGGGACAAAAAGGTCCACAAATCCGTCGTTGTCGTAGTCGCCAAAGCTAACCCCGGTGGCCCAGCCGGCGTCGCTGCTCAGCCCGGACTGCTTCGTGACATCGGTGAAGGTGCCGTCGCCGTTATTGCGATACAGCACCACCCCGCCGAAGCAAGAGACGGCCAGGTCCGGCCAGCCGTCGTTGTTGTAGTCGCCCACGGCGACACCCATCGCCCAGCAGGGATACCCCACACCGGCTTTGTCGGTAACATCCGTGAACGTGCCATCGTGGTTGTTGTGGTACAGAGCACTGCGCGCCTTCTTGCCGGCCAGCGACATATTCACGTCCGGCGCATTGGTGAAGAAGATGTCCGGCCAGCCGTCGCGGTCGTAGTCAATCAGCGCCACGCCCCCACTCATCGACTCCACAATGTACCGATTCTCCGGCGAGGAGAGGTGATCAAAGTGGATGCCGGTCTTGGCTGTGATATCGACCAGCTGCGGTAAATCCGATGAAGCCTCCTCTTGCGCAGGGGTGGGAGAAGGATGCGCCGCCGGCTTGGGCTGCTGCGCCCATGCCGGTCGGAAGACCATCGCGCATAGGCATGCGGCGGTCACCATCTTCCAGCACAAGGCTCCATCCGAACCATCCCGTCTCAACATAGCAGCGTGATCATTCTATACGGGGGTATCGGCCTCTGGGTTGGGGCAAGGCGGAGGAGGGATCTCTGAATGAACGTCGCGAAAGACCGCATCTCCGGGTCGCGACGCATCTTCATGGATCTACGGCCGCGATCTTTGGAGAACTGGCCATTTCCTGAGCCCAGATCGTCATCATCAAGGCCCTCGGAGGCCTAATTCACGCAATCCCAGCCACTTCGAGCCACGTTTTGCAGCCGGGCAAGCCCGCCGGGACTACCCGTTCCATCTCCCTTGGCCGGACGCCTTTCGCTGGCAAGTTGGCCTCTCATCGCTTCTGACCAGTATGCGCCGCGCGGAGGCCGTCTCCCTGGTCTTCCTGCGCAAAGCACCCCTACGCCTGTACCGCGGAGATTCGTGGCGGATTACCTTGCGTGCACGACATGCTCCCCAATCGTCATGTTCTTCTCTGCGCCGGCGAACCGATAACGCCGAAGCCAAAGCGTCCCTTCCGGCGCCGGAACTTGAAGCCATAGCCCGAAACCGCCGGCCAACTTGTACCTTGTGTCCATTGGTTCCGCGTTCTCGATCTCTACGATCTTCAGGCGTGAATCAGTCCCAGGGTGAGCCCTCCAGAACGGGCTCTTTTCACTCGCCCACCCTCCCCCGCGCCAACCTCCTCCCCATCTCCACTAAAACGGAATCCGCACCGTAAGAATCGTTCCGTGGTTGTAGGTATTGAAGTGCGTCACCGCAATCTGTTCCGCTGCGCCGAATGTCAACCCCAATCTCTTTCCCGCCGGCGTCATCGAATGCGGCAGCAGCGCAATCTTGATCAACAGGCCCGGCGTCACGTAAGACACCGCTTTGCCATCATTCGCCGCGCCCTCATAGAAGCTATCGTTCGACTCAATCTCAGGCCAGAACAGCCGCCCCACCCCTCGCTCCGCTACGTGGTACTGCAATACGCTGTTCCAGGAGATCACGTGCCCCAGTCCCGCGGCATTGCTCACCGGCAGCGATCCCCCCACCGTCGTCGTAAACGCCCAGAGCCCATATCCCTTCCCCAGCGCCAGCGTCGGCGTCACAATCGCGCAGCAACTCCCATTCCCATTCTTCCCCGTCGGCACGGACCCGCCCACAAAGACCGTCACAATCCCATTTCCCTGCTCTTCATTACGGGCGTACAACCGCTCCTTCATCAGAAACGATATATCGCCAAACCCATCCGGCTGCCCCGTCCACCGATCAAAGAAGGGCGGAAGATTGATCAAAATCTCCGTATGCTTCTCCGGAATCAACTCCAGCCCTTTGCCGTTGTCGTAGTTCCATATCTCTTTCCCGGTCGGCGTGTAGGAGTGCACAAAGTCCGTCCGAAACTCTTGTTCGAGCCTCGGCGTCACCGTCACCAGGGGCGTCACCCAGTGGGGCTGCAGATTCTGCGTGGCCGTCGCCCGCGCCTCGAATCGTTCAAACAGAGTATCCGGCTGCACCGCCGGAGCCTGTTGCGCTCTTACGCCCACCGCGCCCACAATCAGTAAGAGAGAGAAAAAAGCCGCAGAGGCTAGCATCCATGGTCTGCATCTGCGTTTCACTGGCCAACGAAATCTGGACTTCATATTTGTACGATACTATATAACGATTTTTAGCGATTCACAACCCAGCCCCATTACCCCAATCACCCACCGGAGACCCCACCTCATGCCCGATGTAGACGTTCTCCTCAAGCCCCGCGAGGCTGCCACCGCACTCGGCGTCAGTTACCCCACCCTGAAGCAATGGATCCTTGCCGGGACCATCAAAACCATCAAAACTCCCGGCGGACACCACCGCATCCCCCAGTCCACCCTTAACCCTCTCCTGCAATCCAAACCCACCCCCGCCCGCAGAGCCTCACGCGAACGTTTCCGCAATGTCAGCGGCCGCAATCAACTCGTGGGCGTCGTCGCTGAAGTCAAAATCAGCGGCCTCCTCGCCCAGGTCAAAATCAAAATCGGCGACCAGCAGATCACCTCCATCATCACCGCCGACGCCGCGCGTGAGATGCAGCTTCGCAAAGGCCAGACTGCTGGCGCCCTCATCAAATCCACTGAGGTGATGATCGTCCGCGTGTGAACCCTCGCATGGCTCAGAGCGTTCTCCGTCCTCAGCGTTCGTCAATTTCAGCCCGCTTGACTTCTCCCTGCCAGGGACCGCAGAAACTCACGCCCGTCCATGCGATATTTGAACGCCTTCCGTCCGTCGATGAAGATGACCGGCACCTCGTCGTTGTACTTCTGCCGCAACTCGGGGTCAGCATCGATGTCCACTTCGCGCCATTGGAAGTCGGCATCGCGCTGGACCTGCGTTAGCGTCTCCTTGACGACGTCACAGAGATGACAACCTTTTCGCGAATACACCACCACATCGTGCATGGGGCGATTCTAAATTATGGCTTTCCCGCAGCCTTTCGGGCGCGAGGAGGTTCCGGGCAGTGAAAGCTTATGCAGCAAACCAGAGTTTTGGTTGCCCCCCAGGGATTCGAACCCCGATTGAGCGAGTCAGAGTCGCTAGTCCTACCATTGAACGAGGGGGCATTCCAGCAATGCACAGCAGCCGCAGGCACGGCGAGAGCCACAATCAGCCGCCTCTGTGAGTTTACGGGGGATGCGTCCACGGGTCAACCTTGGAGGCGTCTTCATTCCAACTCCTCTTCAGGACCATCTTCTTCCACACCTCCACGGCGCCAGGCAACCGTTGGATATGCGCTACTCTTAAACGAGAAGCTGAACTCGTAAGGATACCGGCACACGCTACCATGGCAAAGCAACTCAGAGCTCCCACCATCGATGAGTACCTCCGCCAGCGCCTGACGCCGGTCGAAGGCGCCATCCCGAATATCTCCGGCATCGAGATGCACGGTCACTCGATACCCGCGGGCACGGTAGGCGGCGACCTCTTCGAGTACATCAACTTCCGCCAGCGCTATGACATTGGCGCTCGGATTCGCCATGCAGAGCGCCTGGCTGAGGAGTTTCTCGAACCTCTACCTGCCGACGCCGGCCCCGGCTTCCGGCCACGCAACTGCGTGGATGATCACGTTCAGTGGCTGCGACTCCGCCCGAACTACCGGCCGGAGATGGAAGCTCAGTACCGATTTGCGAAACGTACCGAGCAGATTCGCCTGGCTCATGATCTGGAGGACCTCTACTGCACCGCCGGGGTGATGGTTGTGGATGCTCAGGGTCACAGCATCATCTCTGCCAAAATCGCCTCCACGGTACATGACACCTTCCACGCCCTGATGCTCTCTGACCTGGACCACTTCGGCAAAACCACTCCCGAACTCTTCGAGAACCTCAATCTGCGCATGGCTCAGTCCGTGATCGCCCGTAATGCTCTGGGCGTCAATAAGGAGGAGCAGGCGCGTGAGATCGCCACCATGGTCTATGGGGAGATCCATCCCGGCGGCTACTTCCGCTTTGTCAACTTCGGGCATCCGCCGCCGTTGGTCTTCTCCGCAAAATACGCTCGCTTGATGGATGTGGGTCAGGCTCAGATGGCGCAGTTCCTGGCCCTCGGCCTTCAACTCCCTGCCAACCATCCGGACCGGCGCCGGTACTTCTCGATGAGCTGGCGTGAGCGGCCCATCCAATCCGCAGACATCGCCGAGATCACCCTGATGAGCCCCGGCGACATTCTGGTTCTTTACACCGACGGCGTCTTCGACGGCAGCGACCCCGTCGCCCGGGAGCGTCTGCAGGGCGTTCTGCAACAGAACTATCAGAGATCTGCCCGGGAGATCTGCGACGCCCTTCTGAACGACGCTCTGGAGCAGGATGAACTCCTTCGCAAGGCCGGCGACGAAGCCCTCATCGACGACAAGACCGTCTTTATCCTCAAGCGCACCTGACCCGACAGCCAGGAGCTGTGATCGTACCAACGGTCATGCCGAGGCTGAGAATGCGCACACTTTCTCGCCTTCTCGTAGCCGCCTGACCGTTGGCTCTGATTCCTGCCGCACCAAACCGTGCAGACGAATGGGCAGGTGTCTGCGCGGCGCGCATCATCGGAGAACGCGGACTCATTCTCAACTGGATCGGGATAACGACCTTCGGCGAGAGACCGTGCGCGATGACGCTATGCCAAGCTGGAACGTCGCTGCTCCAGAACTTGCTCCCTTATCGCTCAGAAGCGCTCGCTACTCCGGCACGCCATCGCTGATTTGCGCGCAATCCATTGCCAGCGTTCCGTTGTCATTGAACACCAGGCCGTAAAAGCGGAAGACGCCGCCCACTCCGATCGAACTCGAATTGAGCATCTGCGTGTCACTGTCAGCGTAGACCACAACCGATCCAGGGTTGGTCAAGATCGTCGTTTGGCCGCCCCACTCGGCAAGCGTCGGAAATAGATCGTAGGAGGCAAGCGTCACCGTATAGGTGGTGAATTCTCCACTGGTCGAAATCGCACTCACCGTCCCATCGATGGTTTGGGGCACCAGCGTCGCCGTGTCTGCGGGAAGCGGAATAGGCGGATTGCCATTTACATTTATCGGGGATGCGTTGGATACGATCAGGACATTCTGGCCCGCAGCGGCATGTGCCAAGTCGAACGTCGCGCTGAACGGTAGGTCCTGCACATTGGTGAACTGATCCGAGATCTGGGAGGTGGCGTTGGCATAGCCGAATTCGTCAGACAATCCGGGGAGACCGCCCACCACCTGAGCATCGAGTCCGTTTTCAGTGGATGGTGCCCCCCCGGGCGATTCCACCTGGCCGATGGAGAGGCTGAGATTTGTCGTGTCCGTGTCCCACACCGCGACCCGGGTGGCCAGCAAAGATCCATCTTGCTGTAGGGCAATGTCCATATCCACAGGCATACCGGCGCTCAGCGCTGCAGCACTGCTAACCCCATCAAAGACGGTGCTGCTGTTGCTGCTCACCTGCCATGTGGGAGGGTTGGAATTCAAGTATCCGCCTGCAGCCGTCACCGTGAATCCGGCCCCTGCCGCGTCGGCGGAAGCAACCACTCCCGCAAGCCCCAGCGCCTTGCCGTTGGCGCTGTTGGTGGGCTGCGCCGCAATGGTCAACGGAGTCAAGTTGAAGACCGGCGAAACGGGAACCGAGAGATTCTTCACGCACCCGCCAGAGAATGGAGCCGACTGCGAAACCTGCAAATTCAAAACAAGTCCCATCGCCGTCCCTGTCACCGTAATCGGAGACGGCAGGTTCACGGTGACTGTCGGCGTATTGCCGCTGGTCATAGCGCCGTCAATCAAACTCGCGCCGATGCACACAGGTTGTGCGCCATCGAATTCTGCGGTAGCGGATGTGTAAACACCCTGAGGAAGACTCACTGTCACCAGAGGTTGAAGTGTGCCGTTCAGATGGATGTATTCGGCGCTCAAAGGCTCGGAAAACAGCGTCGTGGTCACGCCCGATTGGCTCGTGAGCGTCAGGCTCTTCAGCGTCACGGGAAACTGATTCAGTTGATCGTTCGCCCTGCTCGACGCCAGCACCACCACGGATGTGTACGCGGTCTCAGTCGAGCCCGTGCCGCCTCCGCCGCCGGCGCCACAGCCGCTGATAGCCAAAGCCAACGACAGCACCGGAAAAAGAGAATACCGTTCGAGACGCCTCATGGGAAAACTCCTTTAGCCTCGGGCCACTTGCGGATATCGCACCGGTCCTGCGCTGCGGTGGTGCTCGTTTGCGGGGGGTAAAATTCCGGCCCAGTTTATCACGCCGTTGCGCACACCGTCTTCCGATGCCAACCCGCGTCTCCGGTCACCGCGCAGCGAACGGCATCTGCCCGCAAGCGCTGGACTCACCGCCGCTTACTCCTCGCGAAGAACCTCCAACGGCGTCTGCCCCAGCACGCGATGGCTGGCCAACCATCCCGCCGCCACCGTCATCGCTCCCACCGCCAGCCAGCCGCCCAGGTTTCCCCAGGGCTGAAACACATAGGCAAAGTGCAGCGTATGCACCAGCAGCCATCGCGCCAGCAGATTCGCAGACGCCAGCCCCACCCCTCCCGCAATCAGCCCCAGCACCGCAAACTCAATCGAAAAAATGGAGGCAATTCGCCTCCGCGTCGCTCCCAGGGTCTTCAGCACCACCACCTCACGAATCCGCCGATAGCGCGTGCCGGCGATAGCGCTGGCCAGAATCACCAGCCCCGCAAAGACGCTGAACGCGGCCAGGAACTGGATCACGTAGATCACCTGCTGCAGCACCTGGCGGATCACCTCCATCGTCGCCGCAACATCGATCACCGTTACCGTCGGAAAGCGTTCATAAAGCGCCTGCCGCAGAGCATCCGTATCCTTCGGGTCGCAGTGTACGCCGCCGTACCACACCACCGGCTGCCCTGCCAGTGCGGCTCGCGGCAGCACAAAACCCGCGCGAGAGAAGGCGTGCCGGCTGTCCACGTCATAGACTGCCGTCACCCTCGCCGTCACAGGCTCGTCTTCGATCGAGTAGGTGACCGTGTCCCCCGGCTTCACGCGCAGCCGCTTCGCCTGATAGCTCTCCAGCGCAATCACCGGCTGCCGGCTGGCATTGGCAGACTCCTGCGGCGTCCACCATCTTCCTTGCACCACCGTGTCCCCCGGGGGCAGAGCTCCGGGCTGCGGCGACCAGGTGAGGTTCAGCGTCGGCGCACCATGTCCCGGGCCCGCGTCTCTGCGCTCCGCTGGGTGGCCTTGCGTCCTCCACTGCTTCAAACTCTTTCCATCAATGGCCAACAACCGCGCGCTCGCCACCGGAACCATCTCCGGAGTTCCATGCACCATGGGCTCGCTATGCAGCAGCTTGCGCACACTGCCCACCTCATCGTTGCTCATATCGATCAGGAACAGATTGGGCAGGTCGCCTGCCGCTGCTACCTGCATCTCATTCACAATCGACCGTTGGACAAAGTACACCGCCGCAATCTGCATCACACCCAGACCTAGCGCAGCCAGCAGCGCCGCCGAAGGGTTCCCAGGACGGTACAGATTCGCCAACCCATGGCGCAGCGCCGGGGGCATCCGCAGCCCGACTCCCCGGAATCCAGCCCCGCGCCATCCCGCCCCACCCGGCGCCGTTCCGCGCAGCAACCGCCGTAGCAGCCACAGCAAAGCTGCGGCAGCCGCCAGCAGCGCCAGCAGAGCGGCCACCAGCCCCAGGGCAAACGCCCAGCCCACCCGCCGCGAGTCGGAGACCCAGGTAGCCAACGCCACCAGCGCCACAACAATCAGCAGGCTGGAGGCCACTTGCGCCCCGGAGCCGCGCAGCCTGCGCAACCACCGCGTCGCAAAGGGATCCTCGGCCTGCTCCACATTGCGGCGCAGGATCAGGATGGGCCGCACCTTCCGAATGTCCAGCAGCGGAGGCAGCGTAAACAACAGCGTGGTCAAAAGACCAGCGCTCAGCCCCAGCAAAATCGCGTGCGGCTCCAACTGCAATCGAGGCGTCAGGTGCAGCAGCCGAGCCAGCAGCACCGGGAAGGCCATCTGCACGCCGATCCCCAGCACCACTCCAAGCACACCTCCGCCCACGCCCAGCAGCAGCGTCTGGAGCAGATAGATCTTCATCACCTGCCGCGAGCCCGCGCCCAGCGACTTCATAATCGCAATCGAATCCAGCCGCTGTTGCAGGTGGCTGCGCATCGCCATGGCTACCCCCACGGCGCCCAGCACCAGGGCCACCAGGCTCATCAGTGAGAGCAGCCCCGTGGCGCCGTCCAGGGCTCGGGTCAACGCCGGATTCGCCTCCCGGTAATCCGCAATCTGCGCCTCCGGCATCAGCGCCTGCAACTGCTCTCGCAGCTTTGCCACTGCCGCATCGGAGAGCGCCTTGCCCGGCCCCGCCGGCGGCAGCTTGAACAGATACCGCCGCGTCACACGTGAGTCCTCTGTCACCAGCCCGGTCTCCGCCATGGCGCGCTGCGAGATCAGCACCCGCGGCCCGGCGGCAAATACCCCGGAAAGCCGGTCCGGCTCATTCTCCACCACCGCGCAGATTCTGAAGCTCCGGTCACCCAGCTTGATCCAATCCCCCACCCGCAGATGCAGCCGCATCAGCAGGTCAGCGCCCACCGCAACCGTGCTATCCGTCAGGGCCTGCGCCAGTGGAATCGCAGGGGCCAGCGTCACCTCTCCGTAGAACGGATACTGCGCCGGATCCACCGCCTTTACAGACACCAGCAGAGGATTCATGGATCCCGTCGCCGAGGCCATGGAGAGCGTCTCTGTCACCAGCGTCTCCTGATTGCCCTGCGCCTTGAGCCGCGCTATCCCATCCCGCTCCTGGGGCGTTGGGGGCAGCATGGTGCGCGCCGCAAGATCGGCCGCCATGATGCTCCGGGCGCGCAGCAACAGCGTCACGCGAAAGGCGGACGAGAACCCGCGCACGCCGGTGAGCGCCGCCACCCCAATCGCCACGGAAAGCACCACAAACGCAAATCGCGAGCGTGAGGATCCCATCTCCCGCACTGCAATTCGCGCCGCTGTCGCATAGCTCAGGTTGGCCATCGATCCGCTCACTCCCCGGGCCGGCTTGCAACCCGGCCTGAAGCAGCCTCCGGCATGGCAGCACTCTGCGTCTGGTCGCTGACTACCTGGCCATCGCGCAGCGTAATCCTTCGCCCGGCATGCGCTGCCAGCGCAGGATCATGGGTCACCAGCACCAGCGTCGTACCCTCCTCACGATTCAGGCGCAGCAGCAGCTCCAGCACGTGCGCTCCGTTGGCTGAATCCAGATTTCCTGTAGGCTCATCGGCCAGCACAATCGGCGGCCGCAGCAGAAACGCCCGCGCCAGCGCAACCCGCTGCTGTTCTCCGCCGGAGAGCTGCACCGGATAATGCTCCATCCGCCGGCTCAGCCCTACGGAGTCCAACAGCCCTCGCGCGCGCTCCACGCCGGCCTTCCATCCACCCCGGTCGTCGTTCAACTCATAGGGCAGCAAGACATTCTCCAGCGCCGTCAGAGTCGGGATCAGTTGATAGCTCTGGAACACAAAACCAATCGTTCTGCCCCGCACCAGGGCCAGCTTGTCCTCGGCCAGATCGCTGATCACCGCGCCGTTCAGCGCCACGCTTCCAGAGGTGGGATTATCCAGCCCAGCCAACAGCCCCAGCAGCGTTGACTTCCCTGACCCGGACGCTCCCATGATCGCCACAAACTCTCCGCGCGCCACGCTGAAGTTGATGCCACGCAGAATCTCCACGGTCGCGGCGCCGGTTCGCAAGGACTTCCGCAGATCACGCACCTCGATCATGGGCGCAGACATCTTGGTTCCGGGATCCGCGGCTCTGGGAACAGCAGCCCCGGAAGTTACAGCCATAACCGCATCCAGCCCCGCCCCACCTGGCTCTTCCTGCTTGCTTCCGTCGGCGCTGTTCAAGATCTGGCTACCCCTCCACGCCCGTGGGCAAACAGCCCCTCCCGGGAGTTCCACTTCGAGATCAGATGCGGCGTGCGCAGCCATGGATCCCTTTGATCCCTGGCTTTGATTCCAATTCCTGGCGCCTGAGTCTTCCGGTGATTCCACCCTTGCCTGCACCCCGTCCCACGGCGGCGTGCGGCCCCAGCAGGAACCGCGTGAGGCACTAGAATGGAGCTGTGGAGCAAATCAGGATCGTAAGGCGCGCCCGCGTTGGCTCTAGTGTATCCGGCCCTGGGTTGGCTGCTGCATTGGATTCCGGATCGGTTGCGCTGGCCGCACTCACCCTGAGCCTTCTCTTCTGTGGCTGCAGGCAGGCACCCAGCAGCGCCGCGCAACCTTCTTCCAACCCAGCCGGGCGAGCTTTCCGTGCAGCACCCGCCGCGCCGTCTGTATCCCCACGCTCCGCGCCCACCCAGCCCGCGCCCTCCCAGCCCGCGCCATCCCAACCTGCACCATCCCAACCCAGTGCAGCGGATGCGCGCCCGGCTTTGGTCTGTTTTGGAGACTCTCTCACGGCCGGTTACGGCGTTGACCCTGCCGCATCCTACCCCGCCGATCTGCAACGCCTGCTGAACGCCCAGGGCTACCGCTACCACGTTCTGAACGCGGGCATCAGCGGCAACACCACCAAGGACGGCCTGGATCGCGTGCAGCTCATCCTGGCCCTCCATCCGCGGATCGTCGTGGTGGAGTTCGGCGGCAACGACGGCCTGCGCGGCCTTCCCATCCAGCAGACTCAGGCCAACCTCGCCGCCATCATCCAGCAACTCCAACAAGGCGGCGCTCGCGTCGTGCTGGCCGGCATCACCCTGCCGCCCGACTACGGTCCGGACTACATCCGCAGCTTCAACGCTATTTATCCCGCACTGGCCAGGCGATTTCGCGTCCCCCTGCTCCCCTTCCTGCTGCGCAACGTCTACGGAGTCCCTGGGGACATCCAGGACGACGGCATCCACCCCACCGCCCAGGGCGACCGCCAGGTGGCCCTCAACGTGGAAGCTCTTCTGCGCCCACTCCTGAAGAAGAAATAAGGACAGTCGCAGCCTCATCCGCAATCCACGCGCTGCGCATGCCGCCGAATCGGATTCGACCGCCGCCGGCGCCTCGCCTCCACTCCGGCTCCAGCAATCCTCCCCAATCCCAAAGGCATCGATTTCCCAAAGAGTCGATGCACCCAGATCTCTCGATCGATGGCTGCGTGCTGATCCTTCCCTGCGCGCCTAACCGAGCACGACCATTGGCTGCGCCAGCGTGCCCGCAACCCTTCTGCCGATAGCCAGCAACTCCCGCGGCGCGGTAAAGATCTTCAGCAGCGGAGCATTGGAGAAATCCGGCAGATTCACCTGCATCCCATTGCGGATCCTCCCCGCAGTCTGCTCATCCACCGTCACCGACGGCATCTCCGGCAGCAGCGACCGCGGATGCGGCAACCTGGCCTCCACCTCCTGCGGCGTCATCCGCTGCAGTTCGTCCAGAGCGATCGCCTGATCCAGCGTAAACAGCCCCGCCTGCGTCCTGCGCAGTGACGCCAGATGGGCGCCGCATCCCGCCATCTCACCCAGCGCATGCGCCACGGAGCGCACGTAGCCTCCGGCCGAGATCCGCATGCGGAAGGTTGCCGTCTCACCCTCCAACCCCAGCAACTCAAACTCCTGGATGGTAATCCGTGCCGCCCTCACCGGAACTTCCTTGCCGGCTCGCGCCAGGCGATGCGCGGGAACCCCGTGGATCTTCTTGGCAGAGAAGGCCGGGGGCATCTGCTCCATCTCACCATGAAAGCCGGCGGCCAAAGCCCGCAACTGCTCCAGCGGCAACAGCAGCGGACGCGCCAATCCTGCCGGTTCCCCCTCGGCATCAAAGCTATCCGTCGCAAAGCCAAACCGGATGGAGCCGGTATAGAACTTCTCCGCCTGCCCAAAAAACTGCGCCAGCCGCGTGTACTTGCCCAGCAGCAGCGGAAGCACTCCCGTCGCCATGGGATCCAGCGTCCCCAGGTGGCCCACGGATCGCTCCGCCGTCGCCCGGCGAACAATCGCCACCACATCATGCGAGGTCATTCCCGCAGGTTTATCCAGAATCAACAGTCCATTCATGCAGATGCTATTGTCGCTCACTTCCGCTCTGCATCTCTTGCGAGCAGCGGATCTGAAGGGCCAGATCCAGACCCGCTGGATCCAGGCAAGCTTCGCCGGCCACCCCACACCTGGTCTGCAAAACCGGTATTCGTTGGTTCGATCCACAAAATGCGCTCAATAACTTACGACGGTTTCAAGATTTTGACCAACCCATAATAACCCAGGATGAGGCAGAATGCTCTCAGAACGACCCTTGCAAAATGGGTTGGAGATGGGTTGATGAAAATTCGTCGGGACAAGTATCAGCAGGGTTCGATTCGTCGTGTGAAGCGGGCCAGCGGCTTCGCCTGGGAGTTTCGTTACTAGCTTGAGCAGGATGGCAAGCGCCTCCTCCGTAGCTAGTACTTCGACGGCGCACTCTATCGAACAGAGAAGGCCAGCCGGCAAAAGGTCGAATCCCAACTCCTCAAGCTGAACGAAGACACTGAGTATGCGCGGGCGAAGGATGTCACCTTCAATGCCCTGCTCGACCGCTACGTCGCGGAAGAGTTGCCCTCACGGGCCTCCACCAAAGGCTCGCACACCTCGATCATCAAGCGACGACTGCGGCCACAGTGGGGAACGCAGATTGTCTCGGAGATTCGACCGGCTGAACTGCACGCGTGGTTTCAGAGCCTCGACCTGGCACCGCTCACCAAAGCGCATCTGCGGACCTTAATGCACAAGCTCTTTGACTTGGCGACGCTCTGGGAGCACCTGCCGATGGAGCGCCGCAACCCAATCGACCTCGTCAAGATCAAGAACGTCACCCGGCGCACAAAAGAGGCGGTCGTGCTCTCGCCGGAACAGTTCCCCTCTGTGCCAAGCGCGATGCATCGACTGAAGCACTTCAGCGACTACAGCCGATGGAACAATGTAAGTAATCGGCTTCGGCTCTGTCAGCTTGCCAAAATCGAAGAATGCGTAAAAGAGGCTCGCTGACTTGATAGCCTCGTGCTTCTTGCTCATGTGCCAACCATGATCTGATCCCTTTGCCTGCCTTGCCTTCACTTGAACAGAGCAGAGCCGATCACCAGCCGACGACGCAATCAGAATGTCGGCAGTCGGCGCTCCTTCAGGGGCTTGCGCTGCAATTTCGCCCAGCAACGAAAGACGAGCCAGCACGTAGAATTCACCCGATGCCCCGACCATTGGAGATTCTCTGGCACTAGAAAGAAACATCATAGGGCAGGTCGAACCAGAACTATCTAACGCCGGGCGATGGCTGCTGCACTTCGGCTCAGCTCGCCTCTTGAGCTCGGATGAGTTATTCAGTTGGTTTTATATACATAATTCTTTTTATTTGAATATTGTACAACATGCGCTATTCTAGATTCGTGCTGAGGCCGTTAGACATCGTCGTCCTGCTCAAGCTCTCCTTAATTGAGGGGGATCGGCCTCCGTATCTTCAGTTAGCGAACGATCTGCATCTGTACCCATCGGAGGTCTATGCGTCCATCAAACGGGCGCGGGCCTCACACTTCGTGCAGGGGCCGGCGCTGAAGGATAGGCTCAATCGGTCCGCGTTGCTTGAGTTCCTGCTGCACGGGATACGGTACGCCTTTCCCGCCGAGCTCGGCGCTATGACGCGCGGAGTGCCTACACGGTATGCTGCTTCGCCGCTGAAACAGCACCTGGAGCAAGGCAAGGAACCGCCGCCGGTCTGGCCGTATGCGGAAGGCTCGGTGCGCGGATACAGCTACTCTCCGTTGCACAAGAATGTGCCGAAGGCTGCGCTCTCCGACCCGCATCTCTATGAGTTGCTGGTGCTGGTAGATGCCGTGCGCGACGGCACGGCGCGGGAGCGCGAGATTGCAGTGAAGGAATTGACCAAGAGACTACAGGGAGCCTCTGATGGACTTTCCAAACCTTGACCTTCTGGAGAGCGCGGCACAGAAGCTGCGCCCGCTGCTGCCTGAGATCGTCTTCGTCGGTGGCTGCGCCACTGGACTGCTCATCAGCGACCCTGGCGCAGCGCCAGTGCGTCGGACCTATGATGTCGATGTCATCTCGGAGATCGTCTCTTACGCGGATTACGCGGCGTTCTCCGAGCGGCTCCGTGCGCTAGGGTTCACAGAGGACAGCCGAGAAGGCGCGCCGCTCTGCCGGTGGCAGCATGGCGAACTGGTGCTGGATGTAATGCCGATCGCCGCGTCGATTCTTGGATTCTCCAACCGCTGGTATGCCGACGCGCTTCGCACCGCTATAGAAGTCGAATTGCCCAGCGGCCTAAAGCTCAAGGCCATCACCGCACCATATTCCTTGGCGCCAAGATTGAAGCGTTCCGAGGGCGCGGCCACGCGGACTACTTCGCAAGCCGTGACCTGGAAGACTTCATCACGGTTATCGATGGACGCCCGTCGCTGCTGCAAGAGGTTGGCGAAGCATCACCCGATCTTCGCGCGTTTCTTGCAGAGGCCGTGCGCGGCCTTCTGTCGGCGTCACGGTTCCTCGATGCACTGCCGGGACATCTATCAGGCGATGCGGCGAGCCAGGCTCGCATCGTGTCTCTCTCGGCGAAGCTCGAAGCGCTGAGCAGCCGTGGCCGAGTACCCTCCGCTCCGAAGCTTCGGCGTCCGCAAAGGCTCTCCGCCGCTGCGCGGCGCGCCAAGAACGAGCGGCCTTGACTGACGCCTCCGCTGCGGGCGAGCGCCAGTCATGAGAAGAATGTATTCTTCTCATGTGTCCAGAAACACATGGGAGAGCGACGGCGGCGGAGTTGGAATGCCGTGGTCAGGGTTAGACACCATCCCTAAGCCTGACGGCTTACGCAGGTCGGTTCACCATCCGGCACTGAATTGAAATCGAACAGAGATCGAACGGTGTCCGGCCCTGTTCGAGTGTCGTCCAAAGCCAGTTCGAGGGTCTGTGCGAACCGCGCAACTGCATCACCGGCTCTGGCTTAAGTCGGCCACCAGTTGCCCCACATCCAGCGCTTCCACGCCGGGAGCAATCGCGCTAGTCGAAACTGAGGCAGCGGATTTTCGATGCACTAGGATAAGCCGTTTTGCCCGATCTCCGAGTGCCTTCTGGAGAGATAGCAGCGGAGCAGCCATCGCGGGCCGAACGGTTTTGCTCGCCTTTGCCTCGACCGGCCACAGTCCGGCATTCGGACGCGGAATCAGAAAATCCACTTCCAGGCCCTGTTGATCGCGGAAGAAATACAGTTCCTTGCGCTCTCCCCGATTGACCTGGCTCTTGAGTATCTCCGCAGCCACGAAGCCCTCAAACAGCGGCCCGAGAAAGGGCGATCTTTCCAACTCGCTCTGCGAGGTGATCCCCAGGAGGTAACAGGCCATCCCGCAGTCTGCCCAGTAAACTTTTGACGACTTGATGATCCGCTTGCCGAAGTTCTCGAAGTACGGAGGCACAACGATGACTTGCCCCGTCATCTCCAGAATGTGCAGCCACTCGCCGACCGTCGGCGCCGAAACGCCAAGCGGCGCAGCGAGGTCGGTTTTGTTGAGCACCTGTCCGTGCCGGGACGCCAGCAGCGACAGGAACCGGCGGAACGTCACCAGGTCGCGCACATTCGTAATGGCCCGCACGTCGCGTTCGAGGTACGTTTGCAGATAGGACGAAAACCACAACGCCCGCGCTTTGGGCCGAGCCAGGACCTCGGGAAATCCTCCATAGAGCAGATTCACCTTGGGCGTCTCTGAGAGACTGAACGGGAGCAGTTGGAGAATGGCTGCGCGACCGGCCATCGACTCCGTGATGCCCTGCATCAGCGGCGCCTCCTGCGAGCCGGTAAAGAGCCACTGCCCCATGCGGCGCGGCTTCGCGTCAATCAACGTGCGGACGTAATCGAACAGTTCCGGGACATTCTGGATTTCGTCGAAGATGACCGGCGGGCGCAGCTCTTCCAGGAACGCGCGCGGATCGCTCCGCACCCGCGCCTGAATGTCTCGGTCTTCCAGCAGAATGTATTTGGCTTGGGGAAACGTCCGGCGAAACAGAGTCGTCTTTCCCGCGCGGCGCGGGCCTGTGACCACTAACGCCGGATAATGGCGGGCCGCTCTTTCAAGAACACCCGCCAGCTTTCGCTGCGTAAGACCCATTGAGTAATCTTAGATGGAACTTTAGATTTCTCAAAGAAGAAATTTCAACCAGCGATTTGTCGGTCGATCCAGGCGTCGATTTCAGAGGCACGGAACCTCCAGAGCTTGCCGCTATGGACTCTTCGGATGCGACCGAGCCGCGCGAATCGCTGGAGAGTCTTCGGATGTATTTTCATGATCGCTGCAGCCTCATCCGTATCGAGCCAAGGTTCGCGAGGAAAGGCGCCTTTCATGTGTCTACATCACGCGTTGCCTGCGGATACTGGCCGGCTTTACCAAGGCAAATCTTCAACCCATTTTCAACCCATGGTGTGGATTCCGATGCGTGCTTTTCCGTACTTTTCAGTACCGATGGATTCCTCTAAATAACTGAAAATGCTGGAGATTTCGGCTCTGCAAAACCGGTCTGCGGCGCTGCGCGCGAAGCCGATCTTGACGTTGCCGCTTCAGCCTAGCGGTGCTCCAGCACCAGCGAGAGGAACTCATTTCTGGTCTGCTGCTGGCTCTTGAAGACTCCGCGCATCGCACTGGTCACCGTCAGCGAGGTCTGCTTCTCCACGCCTCGCATCATCATACAAAGATGCTGCGCCTCCATCACCACACCCACGCCCTGCGGATGAACGGCATCCTCTATCGCCTGCGCAATCTGCTGCGTCAGGCGCTCCTGCACCTGCAACCGGCGCGCAAACGCATCCACCATGCGCGGCAGCTTGCTCAGCCCCACCACCTTGCCTCGGGGAATATAGGCGATGTGCGCCTTTCCAAAGAACGGCAGCAGATGATGCTCGCACAAAGAGTAAAACTCGATATCCCGCACAATCACCATCTCATCGTAATCTACGTCGAACAAGGCATCATGCAGCACCTCGTCGATCGTCTGCAGATAGCCCCGGGTAAGGAACGCCATCGCCTCTTCCATGCGCCTGGGGGTAGCTCTCAGCCCATCCCGCTCCGGATCTTCACCAATGCGTCGCAGCAGCTCCGCATAGATCTCCTGCACACTGGCGTCGCTCAGCGTCAACTGCCCGCCGCCGCCATCTCTGCTCGCGTCACTCGTCAATGGACCCATGGCCCCCAACGGCTCACCGTAATCCTCTTCCAACCTGATAGACATCGCCGTCCCCTCTCACGCATCTCGTTACAGATGCGCTCCCGCTCCTCCGCGCTGCAAATCATTCGCCGCGCATCTGCTTCGTCTCCCGCCCGCGCAGCGACGGCCCCTACATCAGACGGCCCTGCGTCGGCGCTCCTTCCCCAAAGTAATCGAAGGAGTTATTTCCCGTCTCTTCAATGTGAATCCGCTCCAGCTTCAACTGCGGATGTTCCGCCGTCTCGGCAAACTGGGCAAAAAGGCTCCAGATCTCCAGGCAAAGATTCTCTGTGGTCGTCACCCGGTCTCGAAACGCCTCCAGCGTATTCAGATTTTTGTGATCAAACTGATCCAGCAACTCCCGCTGCGCAAACCTGTCCAGATCCGCCAGATTCACCACCATTCCGGTCGCGGGGTCTACCGGTCCGGAGAGCGTTACCTGCACCACATACCCATGCCCATGCCCAAACGGGTTGTTGCATTTGCCAAAGATCGCACGGTTCTCCTCCTCGCTGAGGGCGTCCACATGCAACCGGTGGGACGCGCTGAAGCGATACCTGCGCGACAGGTGAGCTATCACCCGGCTCATGCGCCCTCCCCATAGAAATCGGCAAACAGGTCCGGCATCTCATACACCCTCACCCGATGCAGCCTCCCGTTCTCCATCTTTCCCTCCAGCCGCCGCCAGATCGCGAGCGCAAGATTCTCCGTGGTTGGAATCATCTCCGCAAACTCCGGAACCTCGAAGTTCAGGTGCCGATGGTCATACACGGAAACCACCTCGCGCTCCATAATCTCCTTCAAACGCTTCAAATCCACCACAAACCCGCTCACCGCATCGATCTCCCCGGCAACCGTCACCTCCAGCGTATAGTTGTGCCCGTGCCCCTGCCGGTTGGCGCACTTGCCAAACACACGCACATTCTCCTCCTCGCTCCAGTCGGGGTTCCAATAGAAATGCGCGGAAGAAAACTCGGCTTTACGTGTCAGCAGGATCATAATCTCGCTCAACCAGAAAAATTTGGCGCTGCGTTGCCAATGCGGTACGGAAATCTTGCGCTGCTCTGGAATCTTGCACGGCTCTGTGTTGGATGCTCCCAGACCAACCTGGTTGCTGCCCCACAATCGCCTTCTCCCGGAATTCGGCTCAAACCCGGTACTCCCGCCCCTTCCAACTCACCTGGTGCTTCACGCGATGCCGCGTCCAACTCCATACCAGCAGCCAGACAAACAACGGCAGGGCAAAGACTGACAGCACGCAATCCCCCGCCTGAAAGTTCGATCGCGCCACCCTCCGGTAGTACCTCAGCAGCGTTCGCACCCAGATCAGAAGAATCACCAGCTTCTGCCACCACAGCAAAAAATGCAATGCAATCAACAGTGCCGGTAGCAGCAGCAACGCAAGATCCAGCAGCCGCCAGGCCGCCAGCGCCAGGGCATGCCCAAACAACAGCGCCAGATTCTTCGTCCAACCTTCCATCATATCGCTGAATCCAAAATACATGCGCGTGCTCAGCGCATCGGGCGCATAACGGAACCAAAGCCCCATGCCGGCCCGCTTCACTCGGCTTGCTAACTCCACATCCTCCAGCACCGCCCCACCCAGCTCCCGGTGCCCTCCCACGGAAAAATAAGCCCCCCGCTCCACCATCAGAAACTGTCCGTTGGCCGCAGCCAGCCTGCTGCCTGGGTCATTCACCTGCTTGGGCGGATAGACGCTGGCCAGTTCAGAAAAGATCAGCGGCATCAGCGCCCGCTGCCAGAAGCCGGCCACCCTCTGCCGCGGCGAATAAGACAGCAGCCCCACCTGCTGCCTATTGATCTCCTCCAGAGCGCGCACCAGGCTCCCTGGTTCGTGCAGCGTGTCCGCATCGGTAAACAGCAGCCACTCTCCCTTGGCCTCTTGCGCGCCCGCCCAGCAAGCATTGTTCTTCCCGGTAAGGATGCAGAATCCCGCACTCGCATCCAGCATCGGAGCCGTCAACACCCGCACCCCCTCATGCTCGCCGGCCACCTCCAGCGCCAGCTCCCGCGTGCGGTCGCTGGAGCCGTCGTCCACCACCATCAACTCCCACTCCCGCCCCAGACAAAAACCATCCTCGCTCTGCGCCACCAACCTCCGCAGGCACTCAGGCAGGTTGCGCTCTTCGTTGCGCGCCGGAATAATCACAGAAAGCCTGCAAGCCGGCTCCTCCGCGCCGTCCGCCCGCTGCTCGTCGCCACTCTCGATGGTGCTTGCGTTCACTGCCCCGCCATTCACTGCTTCGTATCGTAATATAGGCCTATGGATGCCCGAACCGCGGCTTGCGAGGATCGATCATGATCATGCGGACGTTGCGCGCCTGCTCTCTGATCCTGCTCACCTGCGCCTTGGCCACCGGTTGCAACCGAGGCACCATCTCCGACCAGATCGGGCGGCCCGCGCCAGTCTTCTCCATCAGCGACGGCCGGCACTCTGTCAATCTCGCCGCCTTCCGCGGCAAAGTCGTCGTTCTGAACTTCTGGGCCAGTTGGTGCGCTCCTTGTGTCGAGGAGATGCCCACCCTGCAGGCCCTGCAGCAGCAGGTTCCGCAGGTCCAGGTAATCGCGATCGCCAGCCAGGAGAGTTTCGCCGAATATCAGCAGTTCCTCACCCGCCGGCACATCACGCTACTCACCGTGCTGGACCGGAATCAGACCTCCAACAAGCTCTATGGTAGCTTCAAGTTCCCTGAGACCTACGTCATCGACCCCCGCGGCGTCATCCGTAGAAAATTTATTGGCGCTCAGGACTTCACCAACCCGGGCTTCGAGCGGTATCTGAAAAAACTCGGCGCATGAGCCGTCCCTGCACGCAACGCAAACCGCACACGCCGCACACGCCACGCTGCTAAAATCGTAGATTATGACCCAGCTCGATGTGATGTACCTGTACGGCGAGGCGCCCGGTGAATCCGCGATGAAGGCCCTCGGTCAGATTCGCAAAGTCTACGGAGTTCGTCGTCTGGAAGTTCAGGAAGCCCAAAAGACGATTCGTGTCGAGTACGACGCAACCCGGCTCTCGGAACCCGTCATCCATCAACTCCTACGTCAGGCTGGAATCGACATATTGGAGCGTGTCTCCCTCATTCCTCCCATCCCTCCGCCACCGGTGGCCACAGCTCCGGCGGCGAACTGACATCACCCACCCACGGTTGCTTGCAACGCCACCTTCCGGTATTCTTACCTAGTTGCTTCCAAGGCAATGTGCGCCCGTAGCTCAGCTGGATAGAGCGCCTGGCTACGAACCAGTAGGTCGGAGGTTCGAATCCTTCCGGGCGCACCATACCCCCCTTTCCTCGCGCCTTCGCAACATCCTTCCATCCCGCATCCGCCTCGGCTCTGTACTGAAACACCCACGATCCGGAACATGCGAACCGCCTGCTTGCAATCCTCCCTCCCTACCGCATCCGCCCGCGGAATGAGCGGCCCACGGCCGTCGTCCGAACCGTTCCGTCTCAAACGCGTCTGGAGAGATCCATCGCCCACAGGCCCTTCGCTCTGCTTTCGCCCATCCTTCCCCGCCCCTCAAAGCCATCCGATCGAGCCCCAACTTTACTTTGAGGAGGGTTGCGCCCCCCCGCCCTCCCCGGGGAACGGAGCTCAAATCTGCTTATCTGCAATAAAAAAATGAGATTGGACGCCCAGACATCGATTCGAGATCCTTATGGCAGGAAAGGCTGCACGGTAGGAGGATCAATCATGACGAATAGCAATGCCGACCAACGGACAACGGAGCCCAGCCCTTCTTTGAATAGCAGGCAGCGGGCCGTGGTCGTCCTGCTGCTCTTGTTCGCTCTGTTTGTCTCTTATCTCGTTCTGCGCTTTGTGGATCCAACTACCTCAACAGCATCCAAAGGGCCGGCGCCGATATGGCATTCGCCCGTCGTCGCGAGGTCCATCCCCGCATGAGGGCAACCCAGGACTTCCCTTCGATCTCTTATAAGCTGGATCGATCTCCCACCTTCGCCGCATTCCTGGGTCGGATCCTGTCCACCCTCTTCGGCCTCATCGTATCCCTCAAGTCTCTTGCGCCGGCGTTCTTGAGCGGTTACCGCTGGGATACTTGGAACGAACTGCGCTACAACCAGACCCAACGCATCCTCTACGTCTGGCTTGGTAGCGCCTGCATCGCGCTCCTGTACTACGCACTTCCCCTGCTCACCAGAAACAGCATGCCCGGCAAACGCCTCGGATGAGTCCTATTTTGAATCTAGAACATGGCCGCAGAATCTCAAAGATATTTCGTGAGCGCGCCGAGCGCCCAAAGATCCAATTTCTCCAGAGCCTCGGTCTCCATCCCGCCGGCGAGAACCAATCCATCCATCCTCAAAGGAGAATCACCATGAATAGCCTGACTCGTAGGTCCTTTGTCTCCAGCGCCGCAGCCAGCATGACGGCTCTCGGACTCCTGAGCGGTTCCACACCCGCAGCGGAGTCTCAGCTCGTGTGGACCAGCTCGGAGTGGAATCTCACAGAGTTCAATCGCCTCATGCAAAATCCCGCGCGGATCAAGCAGGTCTATGACGTCGTGCAGATTGGGAACGGCAAGTTCCTCAACAACGTCAAAAACTCATTGAATGGCCTGCACTTTGGCTTCGGCGTCCCCAAAGACCAGATCAAGATCGCGGTGGCCGCGCATGGACCCACGAACATGCTCAGCTACGACGACTACGTCTGGAAGAAATATCAAATCGGCGAATGGCTCAACGTCAAAGATCCGGCAACCGGCCAACCGGCCGAGAAGAACATCTTCTACCCGGCAACCACTCCTTCGTCCGGCCCATCCGCTTCCTCTGACCCGAACAACGAACACTCCATCTACCAGGCAACCAGCATGCAGAACCTCCAGGCCCGTGGCGTGCAATTTCTCTGCTGCCATACCGCCACCGAAGAACAGGCGCGTATCCTGGTTCGCCGCAACAAACTCTCTCAATCACCGGAAGAGGTGGTCAAGGACATGCTCGCCCACACCGTCCCCGGCATTCTCGTCGTTGCCTCCATGGTGGCGGCCATCGCCCTCCTCCAGGCGGAAGGTCACTACACCTATATCACCGTATAGCCCTCAGGAAAGGGAGCAACCATGAAAGTCTCTTCAAAGCTCGTACCTGCTCTGCTCGCACTCTCTTGCGCGCCTCTTGCGCTTGCGCAGGCCAATCCTCCCTGGAGCAAAGGAGCCAACAATCCCGCAGCACAGAAGGGTTATGTCTTTCACGTCCCGGATGTAGACAACATCCCGGATCTGCACGGCAATCCCTGCACGGCAAAGCTGGTAGTCTTCATCGGCGGCAATCAGTTCTTCGTTCTTCCAAAACTGATCGCAGCCTTTGGCAAGCTGCATCCGGAGCTTGCCGGAGCCATCTACTATGAAAGTCTGCCGCCCGGCATCCTGCGCAAACAGATCGCCGCCGATGACACCATCACGCTCGGTAATCTCACGCTTCAGGTCAAGCCGGATGTCTATGAAGCCGGAAAACGCACTATTCTCCAAATGCAACAGAGCGGAGAGTTGAGTAACGTCATGGAATATGCAACCAATAATCTGGAGATCATGGTTCCGGCGGGAAATCCGCAGCACATCGAGTCTCTCAAAGATCTCGCTCGGCCCGGGCTCCGCCTCTCCATGCCCAACCCCGAATGGGAGGGCGTCGCTAACCAGATCGCAGCTTCTCTTCGCAAGGCCGGCGGCGAAGCACTCTACCAATCCGTCTACCAGCAGAAAGTCAAGAACGGACAGACGGTTCTCACCGAAATTCACCACCGCCAGACTCCAATGCGCATCATGAACAAGCAGGCGGATGCAGGCGTAACCTGGGCCTCCGAGGTCCGCTTTGAACGGAGCATTGGAAATCCTATCGAAGGGGTCAGGATTCCTGACGATCAGAACGTCACCGCCATCTACGCAGCCGGCGTCATGCGTACGGCGCCTCATCCTGCCATCGCCGCGCAATGGGTCGCCTTCCTCAAGAGCCCCGTTGCACAAGCCATCTATCACCAATATGGATTCCGCTCCTTGCCGGCGTCCTCGCAATAGGAAAACACCATGGATCTCAAGAAACCCGTTCCAACACTCGCTACAGCTACCCTGCTCGTGGCCACAGCGCTCTGTCTCTTGGCCGGCGGCTACTCCAACGCCCACAACCCGGCCACCACACCATCCACGGCAAATGGGCAGGCGAGCGACCCGTCTGCGCAACAGCCGGCGTTGGTCCAGCAAGGCAAGCTAATCTTTGACAAGACACCTGTCTACGCAGCGGCCTATGTGGGCAACAAACTTTCCTGCAATGACTGCCATCTGCAGAGTGGAACAGCCCCCCACGTCTCTCCGATGATTGATATCGCTGGACTGTTTCCCTCATTCAGCAAACGAGCTGGTCACGTCATCACGCTCCAGAACCGGATTCAGGAGTGCTTCGTACGCAGCGAAAACGGAAAACCGCTGCCCGTAGACAGTCCACAGATGAAGGCCATGGTCGCCTACATCGATTGGTTATCACGCGATGAAGACAAGGCAAAACCTTATCCAGGCCGTGGATTCCTCAATCTCCCGGCCCTCACCGGCGATCCTGGGCGAGGCAAACTGATCTACGACTCGCAGTGCGCCGCCTGCCACGGCGTGGACGGAGCAGGCGTTCCGCCCATCCTTCCCCCAGTCTGGGGAAAAAACTCCTATAACGATGGGGCCGGTATGAACAATCCCGCCAAGATGGCCCGCTTTGTCGCTTACACCATGCCGCAGACCCATCCTGGCATTCTCACACCCCAGGAGGCCTACGACGTCTCGGCATACATTCACACCAAACCGCGGCCAAAGTTCAATCCTGCGTATAAGGTGTACTAACGCCGCTTGGTGCGAATGCATCCCATGGAGGAGCGCTTGCAGCGCTCCTCCATGGGATACAGGCGAAGCGAGGAACACGAGCGACACGGACGATGCCAGCGGCACGCCCTTCGTGCCGTCACACAAACCATTTCCATGCCCATCCCCCGCTGCAACTCGCCGTTGCCGACTGCCGGAGCACCAAAGGAATCAGGGATCAGAGCGCGCCGCCTGCTTCCACTCCGTCCATCGGTCTCTCAATCACGCCAATCCTCGGCGCCAGTAGTTGAAAGATCGCTAGCGAAGTGACATACGCAAAACTCGCCATGCTGAAGATCACCAGCGGATGCAAGGAGAGCAGATGGGACACCGCAAGCGTGAACAACGCCCCACCCAACGATCCCACCGCACCGCCTATGCCCACCACCGTCGAGACCGCGGTCGACGGGAACATATCCGTCGGCGTTGTAAATAGCGTCGCGGACCACCCCTGGTGAGCCGCCGCGGCCAGCGCAAACAGCCCCACCGCCGGCCAGGCGTTGTGTGGAAACACCTTGTGCATGTGCGGAGCCAGCATCAGCGGCAGCACACACAATGAAGTCACCAGCAGCGCAAACTTGCGTCCGCTATTCACGCTATGCCCACGCTTCATCCGGAACCCGGAAAGCCCCCCGCCCAAAAAAGAACCAACCGAGGACACCGCATAGACCAGAACAATCGGCCAATACGCCTGCTCCAGGCTCAGCCCGTAGTTGTCGTTCAGATACATCGGCAGATAGAACAGATAGAACCACCACACCGGATCGGTAAGTCCCTTGGCGATCGAAAACGCATACAGCCCGCGATGGCGCAGCAGAATCGCATACAGCCTCCTGCCCGGCACATTCGGAGCCACCCGCTGCAGATTGGCCTGCGTCGTGGTCAGCCCGCGGCGCAGCTTGTTGTACGGAAACACCAACCACAGCACCAGCCAGCATAATCCCATGCTGCCGGTGCAAAGAAACGCGGCGCGCCATCCGCCAAAGTGCAGCGTCGCCAGCGGAATCAATGCGGGAGCAATAAAGAAGGCGGCGTTGGCCCCGGAGTTGAACAGCCCCACCGCCAGCGCCCGTTCTTCGCTGGCAAACCATTCGCTGGTCGCCTTGATCGCCGCCGGAAAGTTTCCCGACTCCCCTAATCCCAGGCAGACTCGTGCAATGCAGAAACCCAAAACCGAATGCACCAGCGAGTGGCTGATCGACGCAACCGCCCAGATCCCGATGGCCAGCGCATACCCAATCTTCGTTCCCAGCCGGTCGATCAGCGGAGCTGCCACCAAAAACCCAACCGCATAGGCAATCTGGAAACATTCCACAATGTGCCCGTAGTTCAGGTGGTATGCGGTCTGGAACTCCGCGTTCACGCCCGGAATCCAACCCATAAAATGCAAATGGAGCAACGGCTCAATCAAGGAGAGCGCGGAGCGATCCATGTAATTGATGGTTGTAGCCAGAAAAAGCAACAGGCAGACAAACCATCGCACACTCGATCCGGTGGGGCGCGAGGTAAACCCCTTGGTGTTCGATTCAGATGCTACCAGCGACATGGAAATGGAGGCTCCCTGCAAGCGCGATCCTGTCGAGTATAGAGGAGAACAGAGGTGGTGCGATAGAGGCCCCAGCCCGCCGATGGTCCGCCACCGGCCATCAGAGGTCTAACCTCGCCCCCTCCCGGCCCTCTTTCGGCATCTCCTCTGCAACGCTCGCCCGCATGCCGCAACGGCGCACCCTCATCCTCTTCCACAGCCTCTCCCGGCCACAGGGTATCAGCGCGGTCCACTCATCCTCATCTTCCGCCATCTCCCTCTTCGCTCTCTGCGTCCCAGGCTCCGGAACAGGGCGCGCCGTCACCCTACTCTCGGCGCCCGCAAGATCCTTGCCCACTCGCTTGGTCTGACCACTATCAGCCTGAGGCTTGGCCAGTCAAGAGCGCCCGTTCCAAGCGCTTCCTCGCCCCGCCGGCCACAGCCGCAAGCCTGCCGATCCGCCGGACGAGGGGCGAAGCGCCACCGGCTCCATGCCCTCCCAAACCTGCCGCAGCCTCCCTCACCTCTCGTCCCAACAGACCCTCCCGTCAGTTGCCAATGGAAGGGCAAACACCCGGAAAAGTTCAGCTTGACGAACCGGTAAATCCGGCGGACCATAATCGAAGCAAGCAGACTCCACCCATCCGTCGCATCAACGCCATCCAGGGGGTCGCCTTCGGGGGACGCCTAAAGCGAAACCGCAGCCAGGAACCTTGACCTTGTCCATCAACCCAACCCCGCAACGGGAACTTCAAGGTAGCAGGCAATCTGCAACCGGCCGTCCTTGACGCTTCACCCAAGCCGGGCCGCATCAACCAAGCCGGACCAAACTTCGCTCACCACTCTGACCCACCACAAGGAGATACCCATGTCTGGATTCCTGCGCATGCGCTTCCTGCCCCAAAGTACGGATGCGGGCCTGCTCGCCTTGCGTCTTATCGCTGGCCTCAGCCTCTTTCTCAAACATGGAACAGAAAAACTCTTCGGCTTCTCCGCCATGAACGCGCACTTTCCCGGCAGTAACATCCACGGCATCTCGCTTCTGCTCCTGCTCTCCACCCTCAGTGACGGCATCTGTTCTCTGCTCATGTTGGTTGGGCTCGCCACGCGTTGGGCCGCGCTCGTCGCGGTGATCAACATCTTCGGAGCCTGGTCGGTCATCCACCACTTTGCCTTTTTTGGCCGCGGCGCGGACCATGGCGAACTCATCGTCCTCTATCTCGCCGCCTTCATCGCTCTCCTCATCGCCGGCCCCGGCCGCTTCAGCCTTGACGCCAGGCTGTAGACCTGCCCAACCATCAGCACAGCGCACCGCCCTGCGCTGCGGTCGGCTCTGGAACAGAGCACTGCGCCATCCTCTCACCAGAATCGTGCCGAGGCTCGGATGCGCGCCCCGTCTACCGCCCCCATCTCCACTCACCGCAGAACCCCCGAAGCTCACCGAACACCTCTGTACCAAAATGAAACAAGGTGTGGCAACACTTTCACCTGAACTAAGTGAAGTGAACCAAGCGGCTGGAACCACTGGATCCTCAGCCACCATGCAGCGCAGGCCGCAGGGAGCTATGATATCTATGATCCAACGGCTTCCTGCTTGAACGCACCAAAGCGGGACTCTTCGCACTCCATTCCAATCGACGCTAGCGGTCGGGAAGAAGCGCTCAAGGGTCTCTGCAGCGAAATGCCAGGACTCATCGATCTTCCCGGCAATAGCCGGCGTAGATCCATTCGCGGAGGCAGAGACACGGGCACCATGGACAGCGCACAGTTCCCGCAGATTCGTGAGCTTTCAATGCAGCTGAGCGACGGCCCCCACCGCCGCCTCGTCACCATCGAACGTTCCCCCTTCCTCATTGGGAGGTCCCCGCAGAGCGATCTCATGCTGCCTGAGTCGTATGTCTCGCGCAGCCACGCCCAGATCCTCGTCGACGGCATGAAGGTGATCCTTGAGGACACCGGCAGCAGCCACGGAACCTTCGTCAATGGCGAACGGATCACCCGGCGCATCCTTCAACCCAGGGACGCCATCCACTTCGGATCTCTCGACGGACCGGAACTCCGCTGGGACGACGAGGACTCTCACATCTCCTCAAGATTCACCATCCTGGCCAACATGCAGGCCCAGATGCGCTCCCAGCTTCAGGGGCTTCAGAAGCAGACCTCGGACCTCGAAAAACTGCGTTGGTTCCTCGATGTAGCCCGCAGCCTCAACAACGCCGCAGGCGTAGATCGCGTCCTGGCATCCTTGCTGGAGTCCACCTTGGCCTTGGCCGGGACGGAGCGCGGCTACGTCTTTCTAGCCGACGGCGAAGGGGTGCTGGAGCTGGCGCTCGGCATGGATGCCTCCGGAGCCATCCTGAAAACCGCCCCATCTCTCTCCCGCACCATCATGCGCCAGGCGATCAACGGCACGGAGCAGTTCCTGGTCACCGATACCCTCAGCGCCCAAGCCCACCCCCCTGCCGGAGCCTTGCCGCAAAACATCCAAAAGATCATCTGCATTCCGTTTCGCCGCTCCCGCCCGGCCGGTCACCTTTCCGCAGCCAAAGACCAGCTCACCCAGGTCTTCGGCGCTCTCTATTTGGAGAGCCGCGTTCACCCCGAGCCGCACGCCGTGACGGACCAGGAACTCCTGCGCACCATCGCCCGCGAAGCCGCGGCCCTGGTGGAAAATGCGCAACTGGCCGTCATGGAAGCTCAGGCGCGGCAACACAGAGAAGAGCTGCGCATCGCAGCCGAGATTCAGCAGGGCATGCTGTCCGTGCAGATCCCCACCTTCTCCTTTGCCGGCGTCCAGGCCAGGAGCATACCCTGCAGCGCCGTCGGTGGCGACTTCTTCGACGTGGTTCCTGACCAGGGCATGCTCAACGTCGCCCTGGTCGATGTCTCCGGTAAGGGCCTCTCGGCCGCCATCCAGGCCGCCGCCCTGCAGGGCATGCTGTACGTTCAACTCCAGGCGCGGCAGCCGCTGCAGGCCATTGCATCCGCCACCAATCAATACCTCTGCCGCAAGAGCATCGGCAAGTACGCCAGCATGCTCTTGCTGCGGCTCCATGAGGACGGAACCCTCGAGTACCTGAACTGCGGCCACATTCAACCCAGGCTCTGTTGCAACCAGAGCATCTCCCGGCTGGCGATTGCAAACCTGCCCGTAGGCCTGCGCCGCAGCGCCGAATACTCCAGCGGCGTCACCAAACTCTCTCCCGGCGCTCGCATCGTCCTGGTCAGCGATGGCTTTACCGAAGCCGAAGACCCGCAGGGAGATTTCTTCGGGGAAGCCCGCCTGGACGCAACCGCGCTCTGCATGGACCTCGAACCGATGTTCCAGCAGATGATGGACTTCTGCGCCGGCAAACCCGCAGACGACGACTGCACCGTAGTTCAAATCCACTACCACGGATCCGGAAACGCAGCCGGCAGCGCATAAGGGACGCCGGAGAAACGCCGTAAAAATGCCAGGAGAACTCCTCGGCGCGCTGGCGCCCGGACCCTCACCAGCCTTCAGCCTCACCTTTCGTCCCTAATACGCCAGCGCCACTCCGTCGGCTCTCATCTCGCTTCCCGCGGCATACACTCTTCTGCCGCCCTGCTCGCGCAGCTCCACGCACTGGTACCGTCCAAATCCCCCGTCGCTCCGGCCCATCGGCCATCCCATCGCGATCAGCGCCTTACGCGTCGCCTCTGGAACCCCAGCCTCCAGCCGCAGAATTCCCAGCGGTCCCAGCCCCGGCGCATCCTCACCCATGCTCTGCGAAGACCCTTCATGATGCCAGCGCGGGCTATCTCCGGCGGCCTGCACATCCAGCCCGTAGTCCACGCGATTCAGCATCACCTGCGTCTGCCCCTGCGGCTGCATATCCCCTCCCATCACCCCAAAGGCCAGCCACGGCGCTCCATCCTTCATGGCAAAGCCCGGAATAATCGTCTGGAAGGGCCGCTTTCCCGGTGCATAGATATTGGGATGGCCATCCTGTAACGAGAACAGTTGCCCCCGATCCTGAAACATGAATCCCAACCCATCGGCCACCAGCCCTGACCCCATCCCGCGGAAGTTGGACTGGATCATCGAAACCATCATCCCGTTGGCGTCGGCCGTGCAAAAGTACGTTGTGTCTCCATGGCTCGGAGCCTGCCCCGGATACACCGGCTGCAGAATCCGGTCCAGCCGAATCAGCTTCGCTCTCTCCCGCGCGTACTCCATGGAGTTCAACCACTCCACCGGAACCTTGGAAAAGTGAGGATCGGCGTAGTATCTGGCCCGGTCCTCGTACGCCAGCCGCTTGGCCTCAATCTGCACATGCAGCGCCTGCGGACTCTGGAACCCCATCTGCCGCACATCAAACTGGGAGATCATGTTCAGCATCTGCAACGTCGCCAACCCCTGCGTGTTGGCCCCCATCGCATACACATCCACGCCGCGATAGTTGGTCACCAGCGGCTTCACCCACTCGGCGTGCTGCGCGCTTAGATCTTCTACCGTCATCCATCCGCCGATGCGTTTGAAGTACGCAGCGATCGTCTGCGCGATCGGCCCGTCATAGAACACATCCCGCCCGCCCTGGGCGATCATCTCGTAGGTGTTCGCCAGGTCGGGATTGCGAAACACGTCATACTCATTCACCGGATGCCCATCCACCTGGTAGGTGTGCACGGCATTGGCCGTCTCTTCCACGCCGGACCCCGGCCGCACAAACACCGCCATATTCCGCTTGATGTAGTAGCCGATAATCTGCGGCACAGGCGCGCCCGCGCGGCAGAAGTGGATCGCCGGCTCAAACAGCTCTGCCCATTTTAACTGGCCATAGCGCTGGTGCAGCGTCCACCAACCATCCAAAGCCCCCGGCACAGAGACAGAAATTGCTCCCAGCGGCGGAATCGCGCCATTCTTCGCCCGCGCCCGCACCGTCTCCAGCGTCAGCGAGCGCGGCGACGGCCCGGACCCCGCCATGCCCATCACCTGCTTCGCCTTGGGATCCCACAACAGCGCATAGCAGTCTCCGCCCAACCCGCTGCTGGTGGGTTCCACAAACCCCAGCATGGCATTGGCGGCAATGGCGGCATCCACCGCGGATCCGCCCTTCTTGAGCATCTCCATCGCCGCCTGCGTCGCCAGTGGATGCGCCGTTCCGGCTGCTGCGGAGCAACCCAGCGCGGGCGAGCGGGAAGCAAAACTGGCTCCGGCCGGCCGGTCGCCGGCGTGGACATCCGGCCGCACAAACTTCTCCGCTCCGGCCGCCTGGAACTTGGGCAGTTCCGTGGGCTCATCGGTCAGAGGAGCCTCAGCCGCCTCCACTCCCGGTATGTTCTCCTTCACCAGCGCGGCAGACCCTGCCGCGGCCATCGGAAGCGTGGCCAGAAACCTGCGTCGATGCATGGCATTCTCCTACTCCGAATGGAGCATAGTTTGGAGCATAGCCCATCATCGTCGATCCTGCATCGCTCGTCGATCTTTTCTGTTGATCCCGCACCTCAGTCCCATATCGAGCGCTCACTCTGCATCGCTCGTTGATCCTGAACTGGTGACCGGACGTCTCTCTCTCCAATTCGGGAAGGGAGAGTCGCTCGATCGTTGCACTTGCGCAATCATCTCTCGCAACAAAGATCGTCTGGCCAGCAGGCGCTCCACAAGCTGCTCCAGCTCATTCGCATCTGCCCCATGCCACTCTTTCGGCGTAGCTTGGGCGAGCCGCCACAGCACCTCCGGGCAAAACTCCTCCATCCGCGTCAGCCAGGGCTCAAAGCTCTCCCATCCGGTCACAGTTGCATACACCCTTCTGTCTTCGCATAGCCCCAGCCCAGGATCGTCAGCAAACTCCCACCGGCCTCCGCTGAAGCAGGATCCCTGATCGATAAACAAAACCCGGTACTCCGGCTTCGGAGCGTTCCATTGGAAGATAGCCTGGCGACGGTCCGTGTTGCTCGTCCATTGGTCGAAGGCCAGCATGGGAGCAAACTCCCTCAGGTTGCAGACGCTCTGGAGCCGATCACCAGGCAGCAGATCGAAGACCTGCCGCTGCAACACCCCAGCGCCATACCTGCTGCCAAACTGCAAGCCGCTGGAGCACGGCTCACGCCGCCCGTGGCCAAAATCGATCACCAGTTGCGGACTGCTTTCAATCAGCCACGCACTTACATCGATCCTCGCGATCCTGGGCGTGCTCAGCCCAACAGCCTGGGCCATGCGACTAGCCAGATACTCGTTCGCCGGCACCCGGGCATGCTGGGGATTATTCCTGAACTTGACCACCCACAGCTCCCCATCCTCGCCCAGCATCAACTGGCTCTGCGAACCGCCACGCATGGCGGAGATCGCCTGCGTCGCCCGAATCGGCGCTTCATGCGGCGTCCCAACAAGCATCTCTTTTAGCGTCTCACGTGGCGTCTCCTTGCCGGACCCCCTTTGCGCCAAATGTTGTGGACCGATCGCATCCTGCCCCCATCGGACTGCGGACACGACCTGCATGGCTTCGAGCCCCACACTCGGAGCCTCCAACCAAGTTGCGCCCACAGACGCGCTTGCCCCCATAATGACACTCCCTCAAATCGTGTCATCGGTAAAGCAAGACGGTTCATGAGACATGTCCTGAAACGGAGCAGACGCCTATGGCAAATCCAATCGGTCCAGCCAGCGCTCCAGGCTCTCTCCGGCTGACCCGTCCCCCTCCACCAGACGCAAGCTCAAAATCAGCCCAGACAGCCCGTGAGCGTCGGTCACAATTTTCGAAATGGCAGGGCATGCGGATTTGAGTCTGTTCTCGTTGTCCGAGCCTGCCCGGTAGATCGTGGACTAAATCTCTCCCTGCCGCAAATGCCCCCAGATCCTCCAGAACGCCTGGACCCGTTGCTCAAGGCGACCGTCCAGCCCATAGTTGAAATGCTGTATTTGCCTCCGCAGCAAAAGCAGCAAGATGGCGTGGCCAAGCATGACGGCGCGCCTCCCCTCCCGCGACGAATCTACCTTGTAGGCCCACTGCCCGTCCACGGCCTCAAACCTCTCGCTCACGCTGGCGCCCGTGGCATGGGCAATCGCTGTCGGCTGTAGGTAGCAGCGCAGATAGTAGTCGGCGAGCCTCCCGTGCGGCAAGTTCAACTGGGACAGCTTCTCGTCGACTTTTTTTCCCATCGTCTCTAGGTCAACCTTGGTCCACGCATGCACCTGGACCAACTGCCCGCACTTCTTACAAAAAGACTCTCTGTGGCGATCCTGCGCTTCGGAAGCCCGCCGCCGCAACGCCTCAATCGTTCCCTGCGAAACCACATCCTCAATTTCCGGCCTAAGCGCGACAGTTCGCCTCCAAACTTTCCATTCTTGTATCCACATACTGCCGGCAAGTTCGCGTGACACCTCAGGAAATAGTGCAACATAGGCAGAGGTGACAACGCGCTCATACATTCCACGTAGGATCTTCATTGCGCCGTTGCCCCAGCCGTTGCTCGCAAGTGTAAGCAACTCGCTGAAATCATCGACCGCGATCCGCGCCAGCATGAGGGAATAGATATCGCCCTTGTAGCGGTCCTCAGCGGCAAGCACAATTGGGTCGTCGTCGGCCAAATCCCTCAGCGGCTCAAGATCCGGCGGATGGATCATGCGATTGAGCATAACTTCCTTCGTGAACTCCTGAAGCTCGCGCCATTCGAGAAGAAACCCCATATAGTCCTGAGCAAACTTGTGTTGTTGGACTGGATCGCCAAAGGTGACGAAGAAACCTTCCGCAGGCGCATGATCCTGCGCGACAGAAACCTTCTCAGAGCCCCTTGAGCGCATTGCAAATCTGGCAGCAAGCGCAGCGCCCGTTCCACCCAGCAGCAGCCCGGCAATGAAGCGGCTTTTGCTCATACAATAGCGATTCTACTGCGGCCGCGGGCCAACTTCCGGCGGGCGGACGAACAAACAACATCCCCTGAAATCGAGCTATTCCGCTCCCTTAAGCAAGAGGGCGGCAAGGAACGGCCTCGCATGCCGCGCCTTGCGGCGCACAGACAACGTGCGGCCCCGACCCCAGCCAACCTGAACGGTCCTACCGGCTCGGTCCGGCCGCCGGATAATGGAGCAGCCTCTATCCTTGGCAACCTTGCGGTGGGCAGTTCCTGACCTGACGCTCCTCATGCCGACACGAAGTTTCCTGCACTGAAACTGATAGGTTATAGTGCAAGCAACGCTTATGGAGTTGTTCCGCATCGTGCCGGCGATGTTGCGCGGCAAGGAGCCACGGCGGAGCGCGACGAATCCGCGGTTAAGCATGATGCTGGAGGGGGATTGAAGATAATGTTTCGATGGATGTGCCTTCCTTGCATCCCTCTGCTCTTGATTTCTACGCTGACGTCAGCGCAGAGTCCCCCTGGTCCTGCGGCGAACCATGCCGCCGATGGGCGCACCTTGATTTGGAGCGACGATTTTAACGGACCCAACGGAAGCCCTCCCGATCCGAAGAAATGGGTGGTCGTAAGCAATGACTCCGGCTACGGCAATAACGAGTTGGAGTATTACACCAACCGCCCTGCGAATGTTGTTCAGCAGGATGGGTCGCTTAGGATCACCGCTCGACGAGAAAGGTACGTTGGCAAGGACGGACAGGTAAGGCTCTACACATCGGGCCGAATCGAGTCGCACGGGCGCTTCGCGTTCAAGTACGGGCGCGCCGAGGCGCGGATCCAAATCCCTGCGGGTCAGGGAATCTGGCCGGCCTTCTGGATGCTCGGCAATAACTACACACGCGTCGGATGGCCAAAGTGCGGCGAGATAGACATCATGGAAAACGTGGGCTACCAACCCTCCAAGGTGCATGGCAGCCTGCATGGTCCTGGCTATTCCGGGAGCCATCCACTCACCGGCGTGTATACGCTTTCTGGCGGAGAGCGCTTCAGCGCCGGGTATCACATCTTCGCCGTGGAATGGGCGCCGCGCAGCATTCGGTTTTACGTCGACGGCTCACTCTACGAAACGCAAACGCCGAAAGATCTTCCCCCCGGCAGGCACTGGGTCTTCAATCACCCGTTTTTCCTTATCCTGAACCTCGCCGTCGGAGGGAACTGGCCCGGCAATCCTGACGCTACAACAAAGTTTCCCCAGTCGATGAAGGTTGACTATCTCCGCGTCTACCGGCTCAAAAGTCATTCAAAGGGCCAGATAGAGTGACGGAGAAGGTGCTGAACGCATCCCAGATGCCGGGGATTTGCGCCTCAACCTGGCCACGCGCCTGAACACTTGAGCATTTTTCCCGTAGGTGTAGTCCAGCAGATTGAGATGGATGGGCGTTTTACCCAATGAAAACGCCACGGCACAATCGCCTTTGGATACCCATCAACGGGGAAAATGCTCTAGACAAGGGACAGAAGTGGGCAAGCCCATCACGCGATGGACGGTGGACGGTTCCCCACTTCGATTCTGAGCAGGAAAGTGGCAGGCGAATTTGCAATCCGGCGCATGGCAAGGCAACGAGGAGACGCGTAAAGCTCCTATCGTCCCTCCTGCTCGGGACGCCTCAACATCTTATCGGCTCCAAGGGCGAGCCGCAGGACGCGAGTGGTATGATGCTCGCCATGCTACCACTCGCACGTCGTCTGGTCACCGTTCTCGTTCCACTCGTCTTTACTAGCCTGTCAGGAGCGCAGGCACCCGGCGCCGAGCAAGGGCTCACCCTCGCATCGCCGCCACAGACCAGCGTGATTGTCTTGCATGCGGCGCATCTGCTGGATGTGGAGCAGGGCGTGCTGGTGTCGCCCGGCGAAGTGCTGGTGCGCGGCAACCACATCGCCGAAGCAGGTAGCTCTGTCAGCCATCCGGCGGGCGCTCGCGTCGTCCATCTGGGCAGCGAAACGCTGATGCCGGGCCTCATCGATGCGCATGTGCATCTCTTCCTGCATCCCGGCGCGGAAGATATGCAGACCGTGGTGGAGTCAGCAGCGCAGCGCACCATTCTGGCAACCCTGGCCGCGCGCGCCGATCTGATGGGCGGCTTTACTGCCGAACGAGACATGGGCACTGAGGGCGTGGGCGCAGCGAGTGTCGCCGTGCGCAACGCCATCGATGAGGGGCTTATCCCAGGGCCGCGGCTGCGCGTCAGCGCGAATGCGATCAGCATTCTGGGCGGCCATGAAGATGCCATCCACTTCAATCCTGCGCAGCATATCCTCCCCAACGCGGACTATGCCAATGACCGCCATGAGCTGATTGCGACCATCCGCCAGCAGTTGAAGGATGGCGCGGACTTCATCAAGATCTACCAGACCGGCCACGATCGCATGGTGAACGGCGTGCTGGTGACGCCCTACCAGTACACGGCGGCGCAACTGGCGGCGGCAGTTGCTGAGGCCGCGCGCATGGGCACGCGCGTAGGCGTGCATGCCATGGGCGAGCCGGGTACGCTCTATGCGGCGCAGGCCGGCGTGGCGTCCATCGAGCATGCCTACCAGTTAAGCCCGGAGACCATGCGCCTGATGCGCGAAAAACAGATCTATGCTGTGCCGACGTTTCAAATTGGCGAATACTTTGCTTCCCACGCCCCCACTCCGCAGCTAGCTGCCTTCATGAAGGCCATATACGCCTATCACGTAGCGGAGTTTCACAAGCAACTGGCTGCGAACGTACCCATGGCTGTTGGTTCTGACGTGGGACCCTTTCCGCACGGAACGCAGGCGCGGGAACTGGTGCTCATGCACCAGAACGGAATGCCCACAGCGGATGTGTTTCGCGCCGATCTGCTGCATGGCTCGCAACTGCTGGGCTGGCAGGACGAGATCGGCCAGTTGAAACCCGGATATGATGCGGATGTGATCGCCGTGCCCGGCGATCCGCTGACGGATATCGACGTAGTGACAAAGGTGAACTTCGTGATGAAGAATGGCGTCGTCTTTCGCGACGATGCGGCAACGGCTACGGTCGATAGAGGTGCGCAATGAACCACAGACTTCGGCGGCATGCGACGGGCTGGCTGGCGGCAGGAGCCGCCATCGCGGCGCTTTCGCTTCCTGCGAGCGGACAGGCAGTCAAAGGGACGCAGACGGGCGCGAAGGCCGGAACCGTGCAACCCGCCGCGCACCACTGGGCCATTGTGTTGCATGGAGGCGCAGGCGTCATCGAGCGCTCCTCCATGACGCCACAGGCGGAGGCCGCGTATCGCGCCGGGCTGCGGCATGCGATTGAAACAGGAGGCGCGGTGCTGGACAAGGGTGGCACAGCAGTGGATGCGATTGAAGCGGCCATTCGCACCCTCGAAGACAATCCCCTGTTCAATGCCGGCAAGGGAGCCGTATTTGCCGCCGATGGAACCATCCAGATGGACGCGGCCATCATGGATGGCGCAACCATGAAGGCCGGCGCGGTGGCGGACGTGCAGCACACCAAGAATCCTATCTCCGCAGCGAAGCTGGTGATGGAGAAGTCGCCCTACGTGCTGCTGGTTGGCAAGGGCGCGGATGCGTTTGCAGCCCAGCAAGGGCTGCAACAGGAGCCGCAAAGCTACTTCTTTACCGAGCGGCGCTGGCAGGCGCTGCTGCGCGAGCTGCAAAGGGAGCATCTGCCGATTCCGCCCCGGCCAGAGGGTGCGCCGCCGGCGCCGACTCAGCCCCTCGCCTTTCTGGAGACCCCGGACAATCACAAATACGGCACGGTCGGCATGGTGGCGCTGGATAAGTACGGCAACATTGCGGCAGGAACCTCCACCGGCGGCCTGACAGCCAAGCGCTGGAATCGCGTGGGTGACTCTCCCCTGATTGGCGCGGGCACCTATGCCTCCAACCAGTCCTGCGCCGTGTCGGCAACCGGCATCGGCGAATATTTCATCCGCTATACCGTAGCTCGAACCATCTGCGCTCTGGTGCAGTACAAGGGGATGAAGTTGCAAGCGGCCGCGGATGAAGTGGTGCAGCGCCAGCTCGTAGCCGTACACGGCGACGGCGGCGTGATTGCGATTTCGCCGGATGGCCAGATGGCGTGGAGCTTCAACACGCCGGGAATGTTTCGGGCGAGGCTCGCGCAAGGCGGCGCGCCCCAGATCGCCATTTATAAGGATGAGCCTTAAGCGCACGCCGCGGCCAGCCTCAGTGGAGCAACCTCACGCCCCTCTTTGCAACTCCAACTATCCGCACCAACCGTGAGGTGACATGCCGCAAATCTCTCCCCAGGTCCCGCTTCCCGGCAGCCATCGCAGCGCCCCGTCCGGCGCCTCTGACACTGGACCGGCCGCGCCCAGTCAGATCCTCACCGTCTCCGTTCTGGTGAAGCGCAAAACGCCGCTCTCTCTCGAAGCACTGCCGGGCGGCAGAGTCTCGCGCGAGGAGTTTAATCAAAAATACGCCGCCGATCCTGCCAGCTTTGCCGCGCTGCGCAGCTTTGCCCATCAACATGGCCTCTCCGTAGAGGAGAGCGCCTCCAGCCTGTCACGCCGCACGCTGGTCCTCCGTGGAACCGTGCGCAATCTCGAGCAGGCCTTCAGCATCCAGTTGCGCAACTACCAGATCGCGGAGAGCAGCTTCTGCGCCTTTACCGGAGCCATCTCCCTGCCGCAGGAGCACGCCGAGCTCGTGGAGGCGGTGCTCGGTCTGGACGAGCGGCCTCTAGCCAAGCCTCACCTGCGAATTCTAAGTCCGGACGAAAAACTCAAAGCGCAGCAGGCCGGAGCCAGCTACAACCCTCCCCAGGTTGCCGCGCTCTACCGCTTTCCCACCAGCGTCACCGGCGCAGGCCAGACCATCGGCATCATTGAACTCGGCGGCGGTTACAATCCCAGCGACCTCTCCACCTACTTCTCCGGCCTTGGCCTTGTCACACCCAGCGTCTCCTCCATCTCCGTCGACGGAGCCGCCAACGCTCCCACCACCCCCAACAGCGCTGACGCCGAGGTCGCCCTGGACATTGAGGTCGCAGGCTCCATCGCCAACGGTGCGGCCATCGCCGTCTACTTCACGCCCAACACCGACCGCGGATTCATTGACGCCGTTACCACCGCCGTCCATGACACAACCCACAACCCCACCATCCTCTCCATCAGTTGGGGAGCCCCAGAGTCGAGCTGGACCCAGGCCTCGCTCTCCGCCCTCAATGAAGCCTGCAAGTCCGCCGCCGCGCTCGGCATCACCATCACCGTCGCCTCCGGCGATCAGGGATCAAGCGACGGACTCAGCGGCAACCACGTCGACTTCCCTGCCTCCAGCCCCTACGTCACCGGCTGCGGAGGAACCCAACTCGTCGGCAGCGGTTCCACCATCGTCAGTCAGGTCGTCTGGAATGACGGCGCTCAGGGCGGAGCCACCGGCGGCGGCGTCAGCGACGACTTTCCCCTACCCTCCTGGCAAACCGGAGCCAACGTTCCCCCGCCCACCACCGCCTCCGGCGGACGCGGCGTCCCAGACGTCGCCGGCGACGCCTCACCCGAGACCGGCTACAACATCTTCGTCGACGGCCAACAGGAGATCGTCGGCGGCACCAGCGCCGTCGCTCCGCTCTGGGCCGCGCTCATCGCGCTCATCAACCAGGGACGCAGCGCCTCCGCCGGCTTCCTCAACCCCACGCTCTACGCCAACCCCAGCGCCTTCAGCCCCATCACCTCCGGCAACAATGGAGCCTTCTCCGCAGGTCCGGGATGGAACGCCTGCACCGGCCTCGGCTCTCCCATTGGAACCGCGATCGCCTCCGCGCTGGACCCCTCCACCTCCACCACCTGAAGGTTCATCAAAGACCGCGCCGCAGCCTCTACAGCGCCGCGCCTCGTCCACCAGCGCCTGCGCCTCCTCACGGTCGCCTTGCCTCACTCAGCCTTGGCGCTCTGGGCCAGATACGTCTTGCTGACGTTGACATACCCATCGCGCGCAACAATCTTTCCCCGCTCGCGATACATCGCATCATCCTGCGGCTGCACCGTCGCCAGGCCATCCACATAGCGGTTGTACATGCAGAACGCGGCAGCGATCAGCACCGTATCGTGTATCTCCAGATCTGTCGCCCCCAGGCTGCGCGCCCGCTCCACATCGGCCGCGGTCACCTTCTTGCCGCTCTCCTGCACCTTCGCTGCAATCACCAGCAGCGCCTTCAGCTTCTCAGGGATAGTCGCATACTGGAAGTCCGCCTTCACGCGCTTCACCAGCGCCTCGTCGCCCTCCAGGTGAGCCGCCGCAACCGCCCCGTGAATGCTCTGGCAGTAATGGCAGCCGTTCAGATAAGAGGTGTAGGTCGCGATCAGCTCGCGTTCCCCGGGGGAGAGTGTGTTTGCGTCACACAGCAAAACCTGAACCAGCTCATTCAGCGGCTTCGCTGTCTCGGGGCGGAACACCATGGCGCTGCGAATACCATAAAGTCCATCAGGCAGAGCGATATGCGGCATCTTCGTCGGTCCTTTGCAATTTGGATAAACAACGGAACGTCTCCGTAGAGGCTTGAAACTCACGTCGCAGTCTATCCTCCCCGATAGAGAAACCGCATCCACCAAAAGGAGGAGATCTTCCAACCCGGCTCATCCGGCGCCCTTTCGCCTGGCGGGCAACGGCATGATGCAAGCTGCGAACCTCATCAACGTCAAACGCGAAAAACACTCTGGCCATCCGATGCGCTGGGAAGCCCGTGGCGAAAGCGTTCGGATCCACGGACAACACATCTCAGATTGTATGGACAACGCTGTCAACCATTGGCTATCATGGCCTCGGTCCAGACCTGATGTACCTTCTGCCTTCTGGCCAACACTGCAACTCAGTTGCCCCGCTCAAGCGGTACGGCAGAAGCGACAAGCCTCAAAGCCTGAAGGAAGTGGCGAGCACCCTATGCAATTTAAATTAAAGTCATCTCTCACCAAAACACCGTGGATCAAAGGGATTCTCGTCGTCGCCGCGATCACCCCGATCAGCGCCTCCTCCGCCTTTGCGGCGGCACGTCGCCCCTGCGACATCTTCGCCACCCAGACTCCCTGCGTTGCCGCCTACAGCACCACCCGCGCTCTGTACCACAACTACACCGGCCCGCTTTACCAGGTCATGCGGCAGTCCGACAAAGCCTCCATCAACGTCGGCCTTCTCCGCGACGGATACGCCGACATCTCTCAGCAGGAGAACTTCTGCGCCAATACCACCTGCGCCATCGTTAAGATCTACGACCAATCTCCGAACCATAACGACCTGATCCCAGCGCCTCCAGGCGGCGCCGCGCGCGGTCCCGGCCCCAACGGCTATGACCTGCCCGCCGCAGCCAACGCTCTTCCCGCAACCGTCCATGGACACCACGTCTATGGTGTCGCCATCTCTCCGGGCGAGGGCTACCGCAACGACGCTCCTGTAGGCACAGCCATCAACGGTCAGCCTGAAGGCGTCTACATGGTCACCTCCGCCCTCCACCTGAACACGAAATGCTGTTTTGACCTGGGCAACGCCGAGATCAACAACCTCGACAACAACGCCGGCCACATGGACGCCATCAACATCATGTGCAAGGGTGACCCATGCAAACCTCTCGCGGGGCTGGATATGGAGAACGGCATCTACGGCCGTCTGCCAGTGCCCCCCGGAGCCACCTTTGTCACAGACATGGGCGCCAATGACGGTCAGCACTCCTACGCCATCTACCAGGGCAACGCCCAATCCGGCAGCCTCACCACCACCGGCGTCATTCCCCTTCCCAGGGGCTATCAACCCATGAAGCAGGAAGGAGCGATCATCCTCGGCACGGGGGGCGACAACAGCAACTGGGCCACAGGCTATTTCTTTGAGGGTGTCATGACCCGTGGAATGCCAGGCCCTGACACCCTGAAGGCCGTACAGCGCAACATCGTCGACGCGGAGTACGCCGGCCACCTGAAGCCATAGAGCCCGGGACTATTTTGTTCCTGCTCAGGCCGATCCAATCCTCGGCCATCCCACGCCAATCCACCGGACCCATGGCGCAACCGCCAAACGAAGACAAAGATTTCAAAGTTTGAAAGCGAAATAAAATTACAAATAAATTCGCATCACTGGCAATGGTGACGCACCAGGCGCCCTCGCGCTCGGTCTGACGAAGGCAGGACATGAGGTGAAGGCGCTCGCAGATCAGACGGTCTAGGAGACTGTGCTCCGGGCGCAGATCCCGGCGATGCTGGCCCTTCTCGTGGTACCCTTTTGCTGCTATGGATAGCGGCCTGCATTCGACAGCGTGCTGGTATCGATAGCATGCTGCAATCGATGCTCACTCGCCAACGCCCAACAGCACGGTATACACCAGACAGCCAGGCAGCGAAAGTGATGGGAAGGTAGCCGACGCCTGCGCAAGCAAGGAGTTCAGATGAGAGTTGGCATTGCTTCCAGAGGCACTGCGGCGTTTCTCTGCAGAGTTGCTTTGGCTGCGGCATTCGGGTATTCGCTGCCCATGTTTGGCCAGGCGCATCCAAGCGCCGCCGCAGCGGTTCCGCTGCCGCCGGAGTCGGCGGAGTACAAGGCCGTGCAGCAGCGTCTGGCGCGGGGATGGAACACTTGGGATACGCGCAGCGTCACCACTCAGGTGCTGCTGCCGGAGGGTCTGGCGATCCATCTCGGCATCGAGCACAACACCACGGAATCGGGCAATGCCTTTCTGCCCGAGGTGCTCATTGGGAGGCTCGATCCCACAGCGGAGCAGGTGAGGCCCGGCCCTCATGCGTGGGACGGCAGCTACACCGATCTGCAGGTGTCCTGGAAATCCGACCAGTGGCGGGTGCAGAGCGCTCACGACGGCGCAGACCTGGTCATGCTGGTCAGCCCTGTGGCGATCCCATCAGGGGGACTTGCGCCAACCGCATTCTTTTCCGTCGACTTGCTATGGAACCGCCCCGGAATGGTGGGCTGGCATGGCGATGCCATCGAGGCCATCACGCCCACGGCAACCATCCATGTCTTCTGCACCTGCCAAACACCATCCCCAGCCACGCTGCCGCAACCCGGCGTCGGCGGCCCCTACTTCGCAGCCGATCTCACCGGTCCCGTGGCGATCAGCACAGGCCATAGGCGCAGCCTGGAACAGGTCAAAGCAATCCTTCACCGGCAGCATGCAGCCTATCAGGCGTCGCTCTCCAGCAATGCAAAGACCAGTCCGATCGTGGATGCGATCCAGACCACGCTGGGCTGGGACACAATCTTCGAACCCGAGCAAGGCCGGGTCGTCTCTCCGGTCAGCCGCATCTGGAGCGTTCAGTGGGGCGGGTACGTCATCTTTGACTGGGACACCTTCTTCGCGGCTACCATGGCGTCGGTAGGCGATCGCGATCTGGCCTATGCGGACGCCATCGAAACGTTGCGCACCAGCACCGCCGAGGGCTTCATCCCCAACTACGCCAGGGGTGGAAATTGGAAGAGCTTTGACCGCTCAGAGCCCCCTGTGGGCTCCATCACGGTGCTTGGCCTGTACCAGAAGTACCACGACCGATGGCTGCTTCAGGATGCCTATCCCGCGCTGCTCAAGTGGAACCAGTGGTGGCCCAGACATCGCCAGATGGACGGCTACCTGGCCTGGGGCAGCGATGGACAGAACCCGCCGGGCAATCTCGAAGATGGCTCGCGTGGAACCCGCGCGGGAGCGATCCTCGAGTCTGGCCTCGATAACAGCCCGATGTACGACGATGCCGTATACGACCCCAAGCGGCATGGACTCGAGTTCGCCGACGTCGGTCTGATGAGCCTGTACATCGCCGACTGCGATGCATTGGCCACCATTGCCGACGTGCTGGACAAGACTGCGGATGCGAAGGCATTGCGAGCGCGCAGTGCGGCGTTTCGCGCGAAGTTGCAGACGCTTTGGGCGCCGGCCGAGGGAATCTACCTGAACAAGGATCTGCATACGGGCAAGTTCAGCCGGCGGCTCTCTCCCACCAACTTTTATCCCATGCTGGCGCATGCTCCCACTGCGGCACAGGCAAGCCAGATGGTGCGGCAACACCTGATGAACCCGGCCGAGTTCTGGGGCCAGTGGGTGCTCCCCTCGATTGCGCGAAACGATCCCGCATTTCGCGATCAGAACTATTGGCGAGGCCGCATCTGGGGCCCCATGAATTACCTCGTCTACCTTGGCCTCTGCAACTACCCTCTGCCGGCGGCGCAGGCTGCGTTAGCGTCCAGGTCCTACGCCTTGTTTCTCCGCGAGTGGCAACAGCATCGCCACGTTCATGAAAACTACAACGCCATCCTCGGCGAGGGCGACGACGTGAAGAACAGCGACCGCTTCTACCATTGGGGAGCGCTGCTCGGGTATGTGGAATACCTTCAGACAGCCAGACAAGAGCAATGAGCAGGATTTCATCCATCCCTCGATCCGCTGCTGCGTACAATCAGGAAACCGTTACGGCCAGGCAGACGCACACCCGCACCCCACACCCGCACCCCCGCCAACCGCAAAGCGGAGCCCCGCGCTCTCTATCTCCCGCAAGACTCAGCACGCTCAGCCGACGTACTCCGGATCAGCGTCGTCCCGCGCGTCCGCAACTTTCGCCGATGGTTCCCGGGGCTCTGCGCCAACAGCAATCTCCTCGGCGTTGGTGTAGGCAGGCAACGCCAACATGCAAAGGCCTGCAACCGCAGTACACCCCGAAAAGATGGAGACAATCACGGTATAGGACCCGGTTGCGTCATAGATCCTGCCCATCACCAGCGGAGCAATAGCCCCCGCCGTCGCATAGCCCGTGTAGAGAAGCCCATACATGGTGGAAAACGAACGAATCCCGAAGTAGCGTTTCAGAATGTAAGGCATCAGATCGAACTCGCACCCCATGCCCAGCCCTGCAAGCACAGCAGCGCCAATCGCCGCAGGAAAGCTATGCGCGTGGCCCAGCAGAAACAATCCGGCTCCGGCCAATAGCAACGAACCCATCGCAAGATAGGATCCCTCAAGATAATCCAGCACCCAACCGAGCAGCAGCCTACCGCCAACGCTGGCCCCGCCCAGAAAAGAGACGACCAGCGCTGCATGCGAGGCCGCCAGTCCGCGATCGCTCAGCATCGGAGCCAGATGCACCGTGATGCCATTCTCGGCCAACGACATCGCACACACTCCAAGCGCCAGCAGCCAGAAACTGCGGCCCGCCAGTGCCTGCCTCCAGCCCAATCCCGGCGCTGCATCCTTCCTCTCATCCCGCGGCGCGGATGAACGTCCAGCAGAAGGTGCAAAAAGGAAGGTGAGTGGCGCCCCGAGCAGCACGGGCAGAGCCGCCAGCAGCAGCGTGGTGCTGCGCCAGCCATAAACCGTAATGCAGTGCTGCACCAGTGGAGGGAAAAACAGTGACCCCACGCCTGAGCCGGCTACCACTACAGAAAGCGCCGTACCCAAACGGCGCTGGAACCAACTGGCCACAATCCGAGCGTAGCCAAGCTGATAGGTTCCCGTGCCAGTCACGCCCAGAAAAACCGCAGTGCTATAAAGATGTCCGGTAGATGGAGTCAGCCAGGCAAGCGACGCAAAACCCAGCCCGAAGGCCACCATCATGGCGGCAATCACCTTCCGCGGCTCAAATCGATCCAGAACTCTCCCCATCAGGGGCGAGCAGATTGCGACCGTAATCGCGGCAGTGCTGAACGCCTGCGCAATCTGTTCTCTGCTCCACCCAAACTCAACCTGCCAGGGCTTGAGAAACAGAGTAAAAATGGAGAAGAAAATCGTGGCGATTCCGGTGAGCACGCCAATCTGGCAGATCACCACCACTCGCCATCCCGGATACCGTAGGCTCTCCTCCGGGTAACCTTGTTCAGCGGCTGAAGAATTCAAAGGGCGTTACTCCAGTCTGACCACTGCTCAACGTCAGGGCTTCCGGTATCCGTGCTCCGCCAGATGCTTGCCCATCTGGGCATACATCGATGCATCTTCCGGCTGCCATGTTCCCAGGCCATCGACATAGCGGTTGTACATGCAAAAGGCCGCCGCAATCAGCACCGTATCGTGAATCTCATGGTCCGTAGCTCCCAACTCGCGCGCCCGGGCAACATCCTCCTCGCTCACATTCTTTCCTCCGCTCTGCACCTTGCCGGCAATGTTCAACAGCGCCCTCAGCTTTGCGGAAACGGGCGCAGCCTCCGGGTCCACCTTCACCTTCTGCACCACCTCTTCGCTGCCCAGGTGCGCAGCGGCTGCACCGCCGTGACTGGCCTGGCAGAAATAGCAATCGTTGCGCGCAGAGACATAGGTGGCAATCAACTCCCTCTCTCCCGGCGTTAGCGGCCCCGGCTCATGGAGAAGAATATGAGCCAATTCGCGCATGGGCTTGGCCGTCTCGGGGCGAAAAGCGAATCCGGCGCTGATGCCGGGCAGTCCTTCCTGCAGAGTGATATGTGGCATAGTCTCCTCCTTACCGTGTTCTAGCCGCGGGCGGCTGATAAGTCTTGCCGGCGCTGACGTATCCCTCACATGCAACCTGCTTGCCGCGCTCCCGGTACAGGGCTTCGTCGCCAGGCTGTGTCGTAGCCAGGCCATCAACGTACCGGTTACACATGCAGAAGAAAGCCGCAATCAATACCGTATCGTGAATCTCCAGATCCGTAGCTCCGTACCGGCGCGCATTCGCCGCGTCTTCCGCAGTCACGTTCCTTCCGCCCCTTTGCACCTTTGCAGCAATCTCCAACAGCGCCTTAAGCTTGTCGGAGATCTCGGCACGGCGGAAATCTTCCTTTACGCACCTTACCAGTTCCTCATTGCCATCCAGGTGCGCAGCCGCAATGGCCCCGTGACTCATCTGGCAGTAATAGCAGCCATTCAGCGACGATACGTAGGTAGCAATCAACTCTCGCTCGCCTGCGGTTAGAGAATGGGGTCCATGCAGAAGCACCTCGGCAAGTTCACTCAGTGGCTGGGCAACCTCGGGACGGAAGGCCATCGCGCTTCGAATCCCATTCAAGCCCTCTGGCAGTGCGATATGTGGCATCGTAAGCTATCCTTTCTCCTGCTAAAGCTCTCATCGTTCCAATCATGGAGAAGCTATGGAACACGCAGTCGCGTCACGCTGTCTCCCTGCAACTTCCTTACGCCGCACCCCTCCTTGGCCAGGCGTCGGCAGCATACCGGCCATGCACTCAACTCGCCCTTGGCCCCTCCATCCACTTCCACTAGAAGTAAACCTTCCCAGCCAACTGAATGGCGCGCGCCGGCTGTGGATCACCGCTGGGGTTCACCGGTTGATCAACCGAACTGATGGCGCCAAACGCAGGGGCTCCGGCGCCGTAGTTGCCATTTGGGTTTGCAAAGTTTGCGTGGTTGAAGACGTTATACGCCTCCAGCCGAAGCTGCACATACCGCGCGGCGTTCGTACCTCCCAGCGGAATATTCTTGTAGATCTCCACATTCGAGTAGTTGAATCCAGGACCATGGAAGAAATTCCGCTTCACATTGCCAAACGTTCCAATCGGCTCCTGGGAGAACGTGGCGGGATTGAACCAGTAATTTCCCGGCCGTCGCGGATTCAGCGTCTTAATACGGAACGTCGATGTGTTGGGTACGTCCGGGCAATTGACAAAACTGAACTCATCGCAATACAGCGAGTTATAGACTCCGCCGTCGTAAATCGTCACCGGAAAGCCGCTCTGTAGCGCGGTAATTCCGGCGAAGTTCCATCCACCCAGGATGGAACGCGCCAACGGACCTCCACCCAGCCCATGCACCAAAGGAACCGCGTAGTCATATAGAGCAACCAGCCTATTTCGCGCATCGTAGGCTGATGTTTTCAACTTCGGTTCTGCGGATAAGCCATCAAGCCGAGCCAGGCCAAGCACCCCCCGCTTGAAAACACCAGACCGAAAACCTGTCACGGCATCGCTATCCGCACGAGAGGAATTACGGAATGATCCTAAGGTCGGGTCAAAAACTCTGTCTTGAGAAAAATGGAGGAGACCTGCATAGATCGATTGGCGGACAGGTGGAACCCGTTGGCGACTGTCATCGGCGAAAGTCTCCTCTCGCACGCCACTCGCTCCGCGTGAAACGCGGATGTTGAATCGCCAATCCCAGCACTCCTGCCTCAGCGCACGCCCTTCTGCGCCGGGCAACCCCACCCCACTCCTGCTCACCCCAGCGCGGCGCAACCATCAGTAAAACGCCTGTTCATCGGCAAAACGCCCGTTGTTCGCCTGTTGCTCGTCCACCCAGACCGCACGACGCTACCCGCCCGCGGAACATCGCCCACCCGGCTCATCCCTGTCGCGCGTTGGTCTCACGCCACCGGCAGCGTAAAGCTGAACACCGATCCCTCCCCAAGCTGGCTGGTCACAGACAGCGTCCCATGGTGCGCTTCGATGATGGCTCTGCTGATCGCCAGCCCCATGCCCGTCCCCCAGCTCTGCTGGCTGGGAACGTTCGCCCGGTAGAACCGTTCAAAGATCAAGCTCTGTTCCGATAGATCGACCCCCATGCCCCGATCGGCCACGCTCACGCTGACCATACCGTCCTTCAGTTCCGCAGAGATGCAGATCGGCGTTCCTTCCGCCGAGTACTTCGCCGCATTCTCTATCAGGTTTGTCAGCACCTTCGTGATATAGTCCGCGTCCGCCTTCACGGCCGGCAGGTCGGGTATATCCACCTTCACCTCGTGCTTGTCCAGCAGGCTGGAGCAGTACGTCAGCGCCTTCTCCACCAGCGCCCCAATGGATGCCGGCGCAAAGGTCATGTGGACCTCTCTGGTATCCAGTTGCGCCATCTCCACCGCCTCAGAGACCAGTTGATTCAGCCGGTCGCTCTCCTCGTTGATCACCGTCAGCAGCTCCCGCTGCTCCTCAGGGTCCAGCGGTTTGGGTAGCAGCAGCGTGGAAGCCGCAGCCTTGATCGCCGTCAGCGGCGTTCGCAACTCATGGGTAATCGAGTCGATCATCAGCGAACGCAGCCGCTCGCTCTCCTTGGCCGCCTCTCCTCGGGTCACATCTTCCAGCGCCTGCGCCCGGTCAATGGATGCGGAGATCAATCCCCCAATCGCCTCCAGCGTCTCCTCCGAAAGATTCACACCGTTGATCAGCAGCAACCCGCGTGGCCTCACCCCCACCCGCAACGGAATCCGCGCCTGCTTGGCCACCGTCTCAGGCGCTGGCAGCGTCTCCGCCAGTTGGCGCAGGGCTATATCATCCAGTTGAATCAAGGATCCGTCTCCGGCCATGTACCGCCGGTCTCCATCCAGCAGGTACAGCACAATCGCCTCGGCCCGCGTCACCAGCATGATCGCGGGGCTGATGGCGTTCAGCAGGCTGGGCACATTCTCCGTCTGCAGAAGCTGCCGGCTCAGGCCGTACAATACCTCCAGCTCTCCCTGCCGGCGCCGCGCATCCGCACCCTCCTCCCGCACCCGCTCAGATAACCGGCTGCCCACAATCGCCACCGTCAAAAAGGCGAAGATGTTCAGCCATACCTGCGGATCGTTGATCGTAAACCGCTCCAACCGCCGCAGAAAGTAATAGTTGTAGGCTACGGTAGCCGCAATCGACGTTGCCAGGGCATAGCGCAAGCCCCAGCGCGCCGCCAGAAATAACACCAGCAATAGCAGCGTCAATGCCGCCGTCGTCGTGTTCAGATGTACCCAGAGACGAAATACAGCTACAATTCCGGTCAGCATCGCTGCGGCCGCCGCCCACCGGGAGATCTCGACCATGCGCTGTGTGTTCACTAAGGAGATAGTATAAATTGCAGGCTGACCCCACTCCCCGCAAAACTCCAGAAGATTGGCTGATTGCAGCCGAACCCGAAAAGACTCGCGGCCTATTCAAGGTCTTCCTCGGCTACGCTCCCGGCGTGGGCAAAACCTTCAGCATGCTCAGCGAAGGCATTCGCCGCCGCCAGCGCGGTGAAGATGTCGTCATCGGCATCGTCGAATCCCATGGGCGCAAGGTCACCGCTGAGCTGGCCGCCCGTCTCGAACACGTCCCCACCCGCCAGATCGACTACAAGGGCACCCTCTTCCAGGAGATGGACGTCGACGCCATCATCGCCCGCCGTCCCCAGGTCGTCCTCATCGATGAACTCGCCCACACCAACATCGTCGGCAGCCGCAACTCCAAACGCTATGAGGACGTCTTCCTCATCCTCGACGCCAACATCGACGTCCTCAGCACCATCAACGTCCAACACATTGAAAGCCTCACCCCCCGCGTCCAGAGCCTCACCGGAATCCCCGTCCGTGAGACCGTCCCGGACTGGGTCCTGGACCGCGCCGACGAGATCGTCATCGCTGACCTCACTCCCGAGGCTCTGGTCACCCGCATGAAGCGCGGCGACATCTACCCCGTAGACCGCGCCGAACGCGCCCTCTCGAACTTCTTCCGCCGGGGTAACCTCATTGCCCTGCGCGAGATGGCCCTCCACCGCGTCACCCGCGCCGTGGACCGCACCCTGGATAGTTACGTCAAGCGCAAGCAGCTTGGCCCCCACTGGTCCGTCTCAGAAAAGGTTGCCGTCTGCATCAGCTCCCGCCCTCAGGCCCGCGATCTCATCGCCCGCGGCGCACGCCTCGCCGAAGGCCTCGGCGGCGAACTCTACGTCCTTCACGTCCAGTCTGAAAAGGATGAGTCTGCCGAATGCAAACGTAACCTGGAAGCCAGCGTCAAATTCGCCGAAAACCTCGGCGCTCACATCATCCATCTCGCCCCGGGCAAGCACGTCGCCTCCGCAACCGCCGCCTTCATTACCGAGCACCGCGTCACTCAAGTCTTATTTGGCCGCTCAGCACTCCACGGCCTGCGCAAGTACCTCTACTTCTTCGCCATCCAGAAGTTTCTCTCCGAAGCGCCTCACGTCGACCTGCACATCATCAACCAGGCAAACCGATAAGCCACCAAACCATTGGCCCACCTCTGCCCCAGCCTCGCGTCCGCGCTCTCCCGCCTGGCTCCCACTCCAGATCTTGCCCTCATCTTGCCCTCATGCGCATCCTCGTAGTTGATGACGAACGCCAAATCACCCGTGTCCTCCGCACCTCCCTGCAGAGCTGCGGCTATGAGGTCATCGTGGCCAATAACGGCATGCAGGCCTTTGATCTCTTCCGTTCCCAATCCCCGGATCTGGTCATCACCGACCTCGGCATGCCGGAGATGGGCGGCATCGAACTCACCCGCGCCATCCGCCGCCTCGCCGAAACCCCCATCATCGTCCTCACCGTCCGCGAACAAGAGACCATGAAGGTCAGCGCCCTCGACGAAGGCGCTGACGACTACGTCACCAAACCCTTCAGCATGCCGGAGCTTCTCGCCCGCGTCCGCGCCAATCTGCGCAAAATCGACCACTCCGAACCACCCCCAGCCCAGGTCACCGTCGGCAGCCTCTTCATTGACACCGCCGCCCGCGTCGTCCGCGTCAACCAGGTTGAAGTTCACCTCACTCCCAAAGAGTTCGACCTCCTCCTCCTCTTCGCCAACAACCCCAACCGCGTCCTCGCTCACAAGTACCTCCTCCGCCAGATCTGGGGCCCCGCCGGTGAAGACCAACCGGAGTACCTTCGCGTCCTCATCGCTCAACTCCGCAAGAAGCTTGACCCCGCGGACAGCTCTCGCTTCATCGAAAGCGAACCCTGGGTGGGCTACCGCCTGCGCTCTGAACTTACAACTTCTTAACTACTTCTCTACAGACTTCCTACGCCCTCCGCGCTTCCAATAACATTCGAGGTCGGAATGAAAGCGATCGTAGTCTCTCCCTTGCCCGCCGCTTTGCCCACCCCCTTCGCCCGCCGCATCCCGCTCGCACCCCGCGGTCGCCAAGTCATCTCCACCAGCAACCCGCCCAGTTCCTGCATTCGCGCACCGCAACCCTCTTCCCCTTCAACCTCGCCTGGTAAGGTTCTGCAAGCCGTCCCCGTCAAGCTCACAACCCAGCCATCCGCGAATGGAGCCTACCTATGGCCGATCTCATCGCACTGATCACCCTCGCAATCCTATTCCCGCTCGCCGCGCTCTACATCTACGGCTGCGAATACCTCAGAGGAGACCGCAAATGATAGAGACCATCATCCTGCTGCTCATCAGCGCTCTCCTGCTCGTCTACCTCGTCTACGCGCTCCTTCGCCCGGAGAAGTTCTAATGTCGCTCAATGGTTGGCTGCAAATCACGCTCTTCATCACCGTCGTCCTGTTCCTCGCCAAGCCCATGGGCCTCTACATGGCGCGTGTCTTTGAGGGCCGCCGTACTTGGCTGGACCCCGTGCTGGTCCCCTGCGAGCGGCTTCTCTACCGCCTCACCGGCGTAGATCCCGCCGAAGAGATGCGCTGGACGCAATACTGCCTCGCCATGCTCGTCTTCACCGCGGCCACGCTGCTGCTCACCTACCTCATCGAACGCATCCAGTTCTATCTCCCGTTCAACCCGCAGCATCTTCCCGGCGTCGCTCCCGCCCTCGCCCTCAACACCGCGGTCTCCTTCTCCACCAACACCAACTGGCAGGCTTACACTCCAGAGTCCACCATGAGCTATCTCACCCAGATGCTCGGCCTCGCCACCCATAACTTCTGGTCCGCCGCCACCGGCATCTCCCTCGCCATCGCCTTCATCCGTGGCATCGCCCGGCGCGAAATGAAGACCCTCGGCAACTTCTGGGTAGACCTCACCCGCTCCACTCTCTGGATCCTCCTCCCCATCTCCATCCTCCTCGCCCTGGCCTACACCTCCCAGGGAGTCATCGACAACCTCAAGCCCTACACCACCGCTACCCTCCTCCAACCCACCACCGTCACCTCCACCGGAGCCGACGGTAAGACCTCCACCACCACCGTCACCACCCAGACCATCGCCCAGGGCCCCGTCGCCTCCCAGGAGGCCATCAAAGAGCTAGGCACCAACGGCGGCGGCTTCTTCAACGCCAACAGCGCCCATCCCTTCGAGAACCCCACTCCGCTCACCAACTTCCTGGAGATGCTCTCAATTTTTCTTATCCCCGCCGGCCTGGTCGTCACCCTCGGCAAGATGGTCGGCTCACCCCGGCATGGTTGGGCCGTGTTGGCCTGCATGACCATCCTCTGGTTTCTCGGCGTCTTCACCTGCTACTGGGCAGAGTCTCAACCCAACCCTCTCTACCACCACGTTGACCAGACCAACTCGTACATCCTCCAGTCCGGCGGCAACATGGAAGGCAAGGAGGTCCGCTTCGGCATCGCTAACTCCGCGCTCTTCGCCACCGTCACCACAGACACCAGCACCGGAGCCGTCAACTCCATGCATGACTCCTACATGCCCCTCGGCGGACTCGTCCCCCTCACCAACATGCTTCTCGGTGAGGTGATCTTCGGCGGCGTCGGCTCCGGCCTCTACGGCATGATCATCTTCATCATCATCGCCGTCTTCATCGCCGGCCTCATGGTCGGCCGAACCCCGGAGTACCTTGGCAAAAAGATTGAAGCCTTTG
>DAHXNO010000159.1 GCA_027365345.1 Granulicella sp. | reverse complement strand
TTTATTCAGAATGGTCTTAACTTGAAGTTGAATAGCTGCTCCCTGTCTTTCGATGTTTTTTGTCTTCGTAAACAAAGACTATCGAAACAGACGGGATCGGCTATTCTTCTCTTTAGCCGGTGAAGCGGACGCGGGCTCCGGCGGAGACCGACCCGTGAAGGAATAACCGGCCGCGACTCATCGACACGGTCAGCAGCCGGGGACGGAGCAACCAGGCGCTCAGTCCCCGGCCTAAATATCCTCACCGGATGGATAGATCGCCATTCCTCAGAAAACTCATCCGTCCTGACGCGGCGAAGCCGCATCCATATATGCTTTTCTGGACTCGGATACCCACAGATTGTGCGGAAGAGCCGCATATTCGAGATCCGAGACTCCTTCTGAGAAGAGGCAGAGGGAGGAAGAGAGGCCGTCGCGAAGGATGCTGCCGCACAGGGATTGGCTTGGGGTCTGAGGCCAGTTTGAGGAGGCGGCTCTGTAGCGCTGGGAGGTGACGTGCTGGAGCCAGCCTGGTTGATTCTGCTCCAGAGCGCTTCGGATGGCCGTCTGAGACTTGAGCTGCGCCGTCGTTTGATGGTCTTTCTGGCTGTGCCCTGCTGACCGACAGATCCCGGCAATCGAGATGGGGTGAAACGCTATTTGAATGAGAGGTTCTACGAGTGGCCGGCTGCGCGGAGAGCCGCCAACTGGGCACGGAGCTGTTTGACCAGGTCCGGATGCAGATTTGCGATGTTGTTGGTCTCGCCGGGATCGGAGGCAAGATCGTAAAGTTCCAGAGGAGCGGTGGGATAGTCCACGGCTCCAGGCATGTGCAGTTGCTCGATCGCCTTGCGGCGCTGGAGCTGCTTTGGGGTAAGCGGAGGTGGAGGCGGCGGAGGATGGGCACCTGGACGTTGGCTGCGGTCAATCAGCTTCCACTTGCCATCCCGGATGGCAAGAACCTCAGCCTCTTCCACAAGGGATTGGCACGCCGTGGGGGTGCGGCCGAGCAAGGCCGGTAATTCGTTGAAGCTATCCGGCGCTCCACCAGCCGGCACGGGCTGGCCGACGAGCGCCGCCAGGCTGCGGAGGATATCCAGCTGGCTGATCAGGGCGTCCGAGACCCCCGGCTGGATATGGCCGCGCCAGTGAGTGATCAAAGGGATGCGCGTGCCCCCCTCATAGATGGAGTACTTGCCGCCACGGAAGGGGCCTGCGGGTTTGTGTGCGCCCAGGAGTTGGACGGAATCGTCGTCGTAGCCGTCGTTGACCACGGGTCCGTTGTCAGAGGTAAAGATAATGAGGGTGTTGTCGGCAACGCCGCATTGGATGAGGGTTTCCATCACGCGGCCCACGCACCAGTCCAACTGGGTGATGACGTCGCAGCGAATGCCGCACAGGCTCTTTCCGGCAAATTTCTCAGATGGGGCATGAGGGACGTGAATATCGCTGGGCGTGAAGTAGAGGAGGAATGGCCGCTCTTTGTTCTTCTGGATGAATTCACAGGCCTTGCCGGTAAAGGTGGCCGCCATGGTTTCATCGTTCCAGCGGGCCGCGGTTCCGCCGGTCATATAACCGATGCGGCTGATGCCATCGACGATGGTGCCGTCGTGGCCTTCACTTAATTCCATCTTCAGCAGTTCAGGATCATCCTGGCCTGTGGGATCGGTGTAATTGGTTCCTATTTTTTGCTTGTAGGAGACGTGGATGGGATCCTTGGGATCAAGGTTTACGACGCGATGGTCGTGAATGTAGACGGTGGGAACGCGGTCTGCGGTTGCGGCAAAGAAGAAGGCATCGTCAAAGCCGAGTTCACAAGGTCCGGGCTTGATTTCGCCATTCCAATGGATGGTTCCATCACCGAGGCCGATATGCCATTTTCCTACCAGGCCGGTGGTGTAGCCAGCAGACTTCATCACGCTGGCTATGGTGGGCTGGCCGGGCTGTATGAGTGACTTGGCATCGCCGGGCAGGATCATGACGCCATCGTGGCGCCAAGCGTAACATCCGGTGAGCATAGCGTAGCGGGAAGGGGTGCAGGTAGCGGCATCACAATGTGCATCGGTAAATCGGAGGCCGCTTTTGGCTAATCCGTCGATGTGGGGCGTATTGACGTTGATGCCTCCATAACAGGTGAGATCACCATAGCCCACATCGTCGGACAGGATAACGACGACGTTGGGTGGCTTGGAGCTGCTATCGGCAGGCAAGGCAAATGTCTTCTGGGTCGCCATGGCTGCGCCAGCCAATCCGAGTTGCTTGAGAAATCCGCGACGATTCACCGATAGGTTGGGCATGGACATAGTTCTCCTTGGTTAGATATTGAAACAGATTCGGATGCTGGACCGGGATTTTCGCGTGAAGTAGCGATCGCTCCCTGAAGAGGCGGATTCGATCGAGAGCCGGTTTTGAGAGGTCTGCTCCTCTGGTGTTTGGAATGGCGGTGGGAGGGCAGAAGACAGGTTGCTCGATTTGTGTGGAGGATGGAAGTGGAGAAGTACAGGTTCAACGTGTTTCATTCCGCTAGCCCTAGGTTGTTCGACCGCGTTGTGTTCGGAACATGGTGGAGTGAGAGAGGCGGCTCTTCGGCCTGATCCTGATGTTGTTGGGCGACCGCCGGCCGCGAAGAAAGTTGTTCCATGCTCCCATTCGACTCGGCTTCTGTTTTGGTGTGCGGGCAGATTCAGGGCAGGATTGATCCCATTGGTCCCGCATCAATCCTCCAAGCAGCCCTTGGATGGATCCCACGAACAGCCGGCCGGTCCCTCTCTTAGATTTGCCCACTCCTGGTTGTAGTTTGGATTTGGCATGGGCATGAGCGCATCCACGCTGTTGCGCCAGGCATGGAGTTTACGGCGAAGATCCTCCGCTTTATCTGCAAAGCTGAACGCAAAGTTATATTGCTCACCGGGATCGAGGGTCAGGTTGTAGAGCTCGAGGTGATTGTCTTCAAAGAATTCGATGAGCTTCCAGTCGCCTTCACGGATGGCTCCGCTGGGAGTTCCTCCCTGGTCACTGTAGTGCGGGTAGTGCCAGTAGAGCGCGTCGCGGTTGATGGAACCTGCACCGCGGAAGAGGGGTGAGATATCCATGCCATCCTGGGTGGGGATGGTATCCTTGGCTCCAATCATGCTCATCAGGGTGGGCAGGAAATCCAGGCCGGTTACGGGGACGTCGCAAACCGTGCCGGGCTTGGTGACTCCGGGCCAATGTACGATCAGTGGCTCGCGTATTCCTCCCTCATACAAAAATCCCTTGCCGGCGCGGAGGTTGGCGTTATCGGCGATGCGGTGGAGGTTCCTACGTTGGTAGCCAACGCCTCCGTTGTCTGAGGTGACGATGATGATGGTGTTGTCGAGGACACCGAGGCGGTTGAGCAGGTCGCGCAGTTGGCCCAGAGCAATATCGACGTACTCCACCATGGCGGCGTAGACGGGATCCGGCTCGCTCTTGCCGCCATTTTTCTTTTGGTACTTCTCGATGAGCCTCTGTTTTGCCTGGAGGGGAAGATGCACAGCATATTCCGCCATGTAAAGAAAGAAGGGGCCGGTCTGTACTGCCTGGCGAATGAACTCTTCCGCCTTGGTGGACAAGACTTGAGTGAGATAGTCGTTTTTGGTGTAGCCAGTTAGATTGTGGTAGAAAAAGGGGCCAAAGTAGTGGTTTGGCGGACCTGGGTTGCCATGGTTATCACCGGCGATATTGACATCAAAGCCGAAGTTTTCCGGCAGATATCCATTGCCGCCCAAGTGCCATTTTCCGATGGCCCCGGTCCGATAGCCGAGCGCCTTGAGCTGTTCTGCGAGGGTGGGGACAGCCAGGCTGAGGTGTTTAGGAGTGGGCGGCTCCAACATTTTTTCATTTGGATAGATGGTGCCCGGGATCCACTGGGTGAGATGCAGGCGCGCCGGACACTGACCTGTGATGATGCCGGCGCGACTTGGAGAACATACCGGAGCAGAGGCATAGGCGTTGGTAAAGCGCATCCCCGCTCGCGCCAGTTGGTCGATATTGGGGGTTTCGTGGAAGGTGTCGCCGTAGCAACCGAAGTCGCCCCAGCCGCAGTCATCGACGAGGAAGAATAGAATATTGGGCTTCTGGGTTGGATTCCGGGTGAGCGCACTGAGTTTGGAGCAAGCCGCCAAGCTGGTTGCTCCAGCTAGAAATTCACGACGATTGATCATGGGTACCTATCCTTCCTTTTCGATGATCCATGCTGCTCTGGCGTCAGTGATGAAGGTGGACGAAAGGCTGTGTTCTGCGGTGACGGAGGGAGCGCCAGAGATGGGTTCGAGTGGTGCGGGATGGTTTGGGCGGATATCCATGGAACGGTTCCTCGCAAAGGCCGAGCCTTTGCTACTGGTCGTGGAGGGACAAGCGGAGGATGGGTGGGTAAGAGTTTGGAGGACGGGGCCTCTTACGGATCCAAAGCCTATCGCTTTTGAAATCGCTTACACGAGTGCGACGCTTACGACGCTAAATATCCCATTGAATGATTGTCAAGGCGCCCGTTGGAAGATGCCTGAATACAGCAGTTGCGTAATGCCTGGCACCCGGACCGGGCGTCTATTTGCAGAGAGCGAAGCCTTGGGCCCGGATGGGAGGCTCCGCTGGGGCGCGAGGCTCAAGAGTTGGAAGACGAACGAGGGTGAGGAGGCCTGAGGCAGGGCGGATTCAGGTTGTGGTTGGTCTTGGTGAACGCTGCGCACCTGCGGCAGAACGTGTTTCGGCGGTGGGAGGGTCTTCCCATGTCACAGGGTTTGGCGGGAGATGACCTGCTTTGATCTTACGCTTGCTCTGCCCCGAGCCAGATCTGATTGAGTCCATAAAGTTCTGTAGAAGCAGCAAAGCGGCGGTCTGTAAGCGAGCCATCGCGGCGATTCCTTAGGATGTTGTTTTAGCAGAACGACATTGAGGAGGAAGACGATGCAGATGGCTGGCAAGGTAGAGGGTATTGGGATGATGGAGGGGTTGCAAGGCGGATTTGGCGGGGAGGATTTTCTGCGCGGGTTGGTGCAGCGGACGGTGCAGCAGGTGTTGGAAGCGGAGATGGCGAGCTTTCTGGGAGCTGGGACGTAGGAGCGCAACGGGGAGCGGCGGGGCTGGCGCAACGGGTACAAGCCGCGGACGCTGAAGACGCGGGTGGGCAGGC
>DAHXNO010000158.1 GCA_027365345.1 Granulicella sp. | reverse complement strand
CTCTCCTAGGTCTCGGCAATGGCGCTCGCCAACTGGCCACAGCCGGAACAGACCAGTTGCTTGTTGCCACGCTTACGACGTGCCCACAGCTTCAGCCGCTTCGCCGGCTCATTGATTTCGGCCCGGTACACCTTATATCCAGGCCACCCTAACACCCGTGTCCAGTCATTCTCCATCATGGAAACCAGTGTACCCGGGCTCACAGAACCTCAAAATCCCCACAATCAGACGCTTTTCCCAGATTCTCCCCCAGAGCCGGAAAGGCTCTTGATGAGAATCTGTAAAAGCACTTGATTTACGCGGCCTTCTGGAAAGCGACGAGTTGGGTTCTTTTGGCGGCCAACCGTTGCGCTTTCAGAAGCAGGTAGTTGAGGTTGTGGTAGCCGCGACCGCTCCGCCACAGCGCCTTGATGTTCCCATTAACCGCCTCTACCACGCCCAGCGAAGCTTTGGCCCGGCAGTAGTTGAGGATTCCTTCCATGTGATTCAGCAGCCTATTCGCCAGCTTCTCCATCGGTTTGAACCGCTGCCAGCGCAGTTGGTCGATCCAGCTTTTCAGATAGCACATCATGGATCCCTCGGAGTGACAGCTCCACAGCCGGTCCAGGCTTTCTTTTAGTGGGTAGGCCTTCATGACGCGCCGGTTCAACGCAAACAGTTCGTTGAGTTGTGGCTTCCTGGACGCGGTCAGGAGCGGGCAGCGCTTGCCTTTCGCCAGCTCCTGCGCCGCGCTGCCCTTGCGGAAGAACTCCGTCCGGCGTACTTCATCCACCTCCGCTCCCGCGTACTTCATGATGTGGAACTTGTCATAGAGGATGCGGCACTTCGGTAAACATGGTTCGATGCTCTGCCGAAACGGATCCCGCATACTCTACGCAAGCTGCCTCGACCGTACCGCGCTGGAAGGCGCCTAGGTGCTTTTCGAAAGACCATCTACGGCCTTCTTCTTCCGCTCCTGTCCGAACCACAACTGTTCCCCGGTCGTCAGATTGCTGGCCACGGTGATGAACTTCTGCTTCTTCCCCAGGAAGATTCCGTCCACCCCCAGCTTGCGCAAGGCCGGCTTCTTTCCGCTCCCGGCCCAACGCGCCAGATAACACAGATCAATCGGCCGCGCCGCCTCCCCCTCGTCCGAGGCTCTGGACGTGCAGGCTGGTACGCCCCAAGCGCGTATCTCTCGCAGGCTTCCTCTGCCCAATCGCATCTTCAAAACGCTCGCTCAACGGTGCCTTACAAGGCAGCAACGGCGCCCTTTCCGCCGTCACTCCACAATCTGGTCAGCGCAGTCGGCATAACTCCACCACCACTGTGGTCAGGTACCCGAAGCACGGCTGATCGCGCACTTCCCGCTCCTGGCGGGCTACTATGTCGCCCGCTGGCTTGCCGCAGCCAGAACAAACCAGCATCGTTGTTGGCCCGCTTTCACCGAACCCAAAGCATCAGTCCCTTGCCAGGCTCATCAATCTCATGCCGGGAAACCTTGTACCCCGGCCAACCCAATACCCGCGCCCAATCACTTTCGCCCATCGGCAGAAGAATAGCGGATTCCGCCACTCAAGCTAAATCCGCCAAAATCACGCTGCCTTGCAGATTCCTGCGTAGAGCCGGAAAACCTACAGCCTAACCGTTCACCCCATCCGGTTGTCTAACCCACCGAATGGAGAAAGTGGAGCAAGAGGCGATACGGCGAACCCTCGCCGGAGATCGGGACGCATTTCGTGTCCTGGTGGACCGTCACCTGCCGGCCGTTCTCCGCATGACATATCGCGTCACCGGAAATCCCTCTGACGCCGAGGAGGCCGCGCAGGAAGCCTTCCTCCTCGCCTACAAGAAGTTGCCCAGCTTTCGCGGGCAGTCCACCTTCGGTACATGGGTCTATCGCATTGCTATGAATTGCTCCCTTAATCTCGTCAAACGCCGTACCCACGACCCCAACTGGAACGCGGTCCCCCTCGACCCCGGACCCGCCGCGGAAAACCTCGTCATCTCCCGCCTTCCCTCGCCTGAAGCTGACGCGCTTCAGAGCGAAGCCATGCGCCGCCGCGAGCGCGCCATGCGCACCCTCACCCCCATGGAACGTACCGCCTTCATCCTTCGCCACATGGAAGACCAGCCCATCCAGACCATCGCAGACGCCCTCGGAGTCCCCGCAAACTCCGCCAAACAAGCCGTCTTTCGCGCCGTCGCCAAGTTGCGCCGCGAACTCGCACCCTCCCCGCCCTCTTCTCCAAACCTCACGCCCACACTCGCAAAGGAGTCGCGATGAGCCCATTCAACCAGGACGACTTGATCGCCTACCACCTCCACGAACTCCCCTGGTACCGCGTCCGTGCGCTGCGCCGCGCACTCCAGACCGATCCGGCCCTCGCGTCAGAGTCGGACGCCATCGCAGCCACCCTCCGCGCCTTCCCCAAAGACGAGCCCGCGCCTCCGCTCACCGCCGACGCCCTCGACAAATACTGGCTCGCCCTGCTCCCAGCCCTCGTTGCTCACGCCCCAAACGTCGCCCCGCCCCGCCCCCTGCTCGCGCGCAGCCTCTCCCCCGGATGGTCTCTCGCCGCCCTGGCAGGCATCGCTCTCGTCGCCTCCACGCTCTTCGTCTCCCTGCGCCACCATCGCCCCATCCTCACCGCCCCGTTCCCTCCAGTCGCCAGCTCCACTCCATCGCTAAACACCTCGGGAGCCCTCCACACCCTTTCGCCATCGCAGCTTCCCCACAGCACGCTCTTGGCCGGCTCCGCGCCCCGCGGCTCTTCACCCCGCCCGCTCTTTCCTTTCCGCGCACAACAGCAGCCCTGGACCACCCTCGCACCGCCGCCGTCCTCCGCCGCCGCCCAACCCTCCCCCAGCTCCGTTTCGTCTACTCCCCTGCTCGCAACAACAGAACCATCGCAACCATCCACCACCGCCTCCACGCAACTGGCCGCGCAACCCGGAACAGCTCAGACCGCCTCAGCCCACATCCCCTCCCATCTCTCTTCCCATCCCCCTTCCCAGATCCCCGCTCAGCTCTCTGCGGATCACGGCATGCACCTTGCCTCCGCGCATAGCGCAACCTTGCGCCCCGCGCATGGTCTCTATCATCCGCATACCACGGACGTCTCTCTGGCCGTCTTTGCGGATCTCACAGCTTCTGATGCTTCAACCTCAACCTCCGGCGCCGGAACCTCCCTCATCACCCAATCGCACTCGCAGACCGTATCACCAGCAGTCGGTGCGCTCGCCTCGTTCCATCAGCAACTTCGTCCCTGGCTTGGCTATCGTGTCACTGCCACATACTCTCACCCCACCTTTGCATACTCCAACATCGCATCAACCTCCAGTCATACGGATTCGAGCGGTCCGTATCTCGTGAATACCATGGTCTACGAACTCGGTGGAACCTACGTTGTACAAGGTCCGCATCGCCGCCGCCTCACCACCTCGGTCGAGGCTGGAGCCAGTCTGCTCGACTTCGTCCCGAATCAAAACGACTCTCAAACCAGCTCCATGCGTGCCGCTGCCATCGTCGGCGTTGGCACAGAATACTCCCTCACCAAACGCATCAGCGTGCGCGTGGAGTACCGCGCCCAAATCTATAAAGCTCCGGCCTTCTCAGACGCCAACATTACAGGAGGCCTCGTCCCCACCTTCACCGTCTTCAGCAGTAACCCAATCCTCGGCGTCACCTATCACTTCGGTAGAGCCGGCGACGATTGACCCTCGCAGAGCAAGAATCACGCGCGCCAACCCCAAGCCCCTACGCACGTTTCCTCGAACAACTGTGCAAAGGAAAAATCTTGCAACCCGTGTCGCAACGAATCCTTCTCCGCTTAACCCCCGCTTCGAGCACGGCTGCCACGCTTCCATCCTCCGGCGGCCTCGCCGCTACAGGCTTCCATCTCCACCTCGTCCGCTGCCTCGTCCACCGCCCCATTCTCCGCGCCCAGTGCTGCGGCCCCTCCACAAAAACTCCGGTTTCCAAACAAGTCACCCTTTCAGTCATTTCCAATCGAAAGATGAGCCTGAAGGAGCGAAGGGAAGGCGAAGTGGGCTTTGTCCTTTCGGGTTTTGAATTCAACTCAGCTTAGCAGTAGGTTTCGGGGCGGAGGGAATGTGGAAATCGCTCCGCGTGATCTTCCTCTCCCGCTGCCCTTTGGGAGCGATTTCCAAGGTCTGTGGGAAGGGCGGAAAACAGCATCATCGTTTTCCGGGCTTTCCATAGACCGCCATTTCCTCGGCCCTGTGGGCTGGCCATCGATCCTGCGTGGTCACCCGTAACCGCTCAAAGAGTTTGGCTTTTGCTTGCTGCATCCGCCGTGCCGCATCGGTATCGCTGAGGGCCGCGGCGACCCTTTCGAGCGCTTGCATAGTGAGCCCTTCGCGCAGGTATTGTTCGGGTTTATCCAACAGCGACAGCGTCTCCAGCGGGGTCTGATAGCGCTTGTAACTTACACGCTTGCGTCCTTTCTCGTCGATCTTCACCTCGGCCTGAGCACAGGGGGCGGTGATAGTTCAGATACGGATTCAAGTATTGCTGGTAGAAGTCGTTGATCTGGTCGGCATGGCTGGCGTCGATGGATCCATAGCCGATGTGTTTGCGAATGACCGCGCCGTTCTTGGTCTCCACCAGGCCGTTGTCGCCGCTCTGGCGAGGTCGGCTCTTGGTCTGTTCGACACGCAGCTTTTCCAGCAGCCTGGCAATGGTCTTGTTGATGAACTCGCCGCCGTTGTTGGAGTGAAATCCCAAAATAAGAAAGGGAAATTGACACAGCAATTGCTCCAAGACCGGCCCCAGATAGGCCTCCGAGATGCGCGGCGTGGCGCCGGCCGCCTGCCACTGCGTAACCTCGTCGACAGCGTTGATGTGATAAACCCCCTTCTCTCCGCTGCCCGGCCGATCGCCCTGATGCACCGTGTCCAGACGCAGAAAGCCGGGTCGGCCTTGCGGCTCAGGCTTGCGCCGTTCGCCGATCGAAACCACGGTGGGCCGAGTCTTGGTGTAGTTCAACAGGCGCTCGCGATAGCGCCAGTGATGACGCAGGTTGTAGAGGTGGGCGACGGAAATCGTAGCCAGCCGCGCATACTCCGACCGCTTGTAGACCTCCAACTCGCGCTTGAGGATGCGCTGCGTGGCCGGGCCGCTCAGCGTCTCGTGCGCTTCGTCCACCGAGGCCAACAACTCGATGTCGGCCCGCGTGTAACGGGTGGCGAAACGGCGCCGCCGATAGACCGTCACCCGGACCTGTCCGCTGGCCCTGTAGCGCGCGATCAGTCGCGTCACCTGCGCCCGGCTTAACCCGGTCATCTTCTCGATGTAGCGCCGCACCAGGCCCCGCTCCGCCCTGCCCAGCCGCGCGTACTCCTGGCTGACCAGTACCTGCTCCACCCATTCGTAGAGCTGTCGGCGGTCCACGGCCGCAAACTCGATTTCCTCACTGGCCTCCAAAAACCGGCCAATCCTCTCCAAACTCAACTTTTCTGCGTCGTCCATGCGGATGTTCACACCCCAGCATGACCCACCCTTCAGGCTCATCTTGTACTGGAATCAAAGACCGCCTTCAGGCTCGTCTTGTATTGGAACAGAGTCCGACTAGACAATGCTAATTATATCCGGATAATATATTTATATCCGGGTATATCGGACACGAGGCGCTTTAATGAAAGATTCGCATCCGAGGAGTTGCACTGCTTATGTTGGCACGCGTCGGATTGCCTCTGGCGACCTGAAACAGGTTGTATTGAAGGCGAAGAAGGCTATGGATCACGACAAGTGGGCACAAGTCCTGATCTTTGATGACGCTACCAGTAATTTGATCGAAGTGGACTTTCGCGGGACTTCCAAGGACGTTTTGCGGCGTATCACAGAAGCGTCGGACGACGCGCCACCGAGCAGCAAATCAATCCTGCCGGAGGAAGCTACGCGGCGACCTGGCCGCCCAAAACTGGGCGTTGTGGCACGCGAGGTTACCTTGTTGCCGCGGCATTGGGACTGGCTGGCGAACCAGCCGGGAGGCGCTTCGGTCGCACTACGTAAGCTGGTGGAGCAGGCTAGGTTGGCAAACCAGAGCAAAGACCGCCGCCGGTACGCGCTAGAGGCAGCATACCGTTTTTTGTCCGTTATGGCGGGGAACGAACCAGGGTTCGAGGAAGCGGCTAGAGCCCTGTTTGCGGCTAAAAAGGAACGTTTCGGGGAGATTGTAAAACCTTGGCCGATAGATATACGAAACCATGCAAAGAGGCTGGCCGCCGTTGCATTCGACGAACCGGATTCCACTATTCCGGCCTTGAACACCGAATCGGCGTCAGATTAAGAAATAAGGAAGCGGCGAAAATGCATTCGAATGCAGCAAGAAAAGAAGCCATAAGGGAATTCAAGGAACGGAAACCTTTCCGTGGCACGTTCGCAGTGCGGTGCATGGCAACCGGTCAGGTTTGGGTTGGCTCCTCCATGAACCTGGATGCCACGAAAAACCGCTTCTGGTTTTGTTTGCGCAACGGAAGTCATCCTGACGATACCCTCCAGAACGAATGGAACGTCCACGGCGAGCGCACATTTCATTACGAGATTTTAGAGAAACTCACCGACGACCTGCTTCCCTTGGGAGTTGCGGATTTGCTCAAAGAGAAGAGGATTTATTGGATTGCGCAATTGGACGCAAAACCACTTTAACGGCGATGGCCATAAACAGCAAGCTACGAAACCAGCGATGACAAGGGTATCGGAATGACAAATCAAAGCACAGAGTCAGTACTGACAACATTCATTAGAGAGATATGGAATGAGGGCGATTTCAGCAACCTGCAATCCCTCGTTGCCGATCCGTATGAAATCCTTGGCGATCCTGGCGATCCATGGAATGGCCAGGCCATAGACCACGAGACATTTGGGCTAAGAGTCGCCTACACGAGAAACGCATTTCCAGACATTTATTTTGATGTCCGGGAGACGGTTGCTGAAAGTGAACGGATAGCTGTTCGATGGCTAATGTCAGGAACGCATCTCGGAGATTTGCCACAATTGCCCGCGACGCGCAAAGCGTTCGCCATTGAAGGAATGACTTTTTACTATTTCAGAGACGGTAGAATCTGTGGACACAGGCAAGCGTTTGATCAGCTAGGTTTTCTATCACAAATTGGCAGGCTTGCCTTAACGCCCCTCCTGACTACTTCTGTAAAACAGCGCATATTGTAAGCGGTTACTAAGCCCCTCATGCGGCACCTCGACGGGTTGTGGGGATTCGAGAAGATGTCCCTCAGAGGCAGCTACTACATCACGAGAAGCGATTGAGTGATTTGAAAGGACGGCGGGAGCAAGGCAGAAATACAAATGGTTGCGGTAAGGGGATTGTATGCGTTATCCGCGAGTCGATATGGAGGGACTGACGGCCATCGTAGCTCTGACGGAGACGGGGGATACCGTCAAAGCCGGCGCGCTGCTGAATATCGGTCCGAGCGCGGTAATGAAGCGCCTTTCAAAGGCAGAGCACGAGTTGCTGACAAAGTTATTTCGCAAGACACAAGGCAAAATGGTGCCGACAACGGATGGCAAAGTGTACTCGGATGCGGCAATACGCGCTATTGAGGATGCAGTTTTGGCGGAGGAGAAGGTAATTGACTGCCATGCGCAGGGCCAAAGCAGCTCGATTATTGACATTCCGGGTCTTCACCGATAGTACTTTGCCGCCGCTAATGTTGTTGTCTGGGCACAAGCCCATCCAGGAAGCAAACGCGGCAGGACTGATTGAGTCCGTAAAGTTCTGTAGAAGCAGCAAAGCGGCGGTCTGTAAGCGAGCCATCGCGGCGATTCCTTAGGATGTTGTTTTAGCAGAACGACATGGAGGAGGAAGACGATGGAGATGGCTCGCAAGGTAGAGGGTATTGGGATGATGGAGGGGTTGCAAGGCGGATTTGGCGGGGAGGATTTTCTGCGCGGGCTGGTGCAGCGGACGGTGCAGCAGGTGTTGGAAGCGGAGATGGCGAGCTTTCTGGGAGCTGGGACGTAGGAGCGCAACGGGGAGCGGCGGGGCTGGCGCAACGGGTACAAGCCGCGGACGCTGAAGACGCGGGTGGGCAGGC
>DAHXNO010000148.1 GCA_027365345.1 Granulicella sp. | reverse complement strand
CCCCGCAACAGTACAATGGCGATACACTGAACCCTCCACTCCCCTCCAGGACAAGCCATGCGGCAATCTGGCCCCCAAATCCGTTGGACACTGGATCAGCGTTCTCTGGACAATCTGCTGAGCGCCTTGCATCCGGACAGGGAACAAGCCAGTCAAACCTATCAAGCGTTGCGCGAGCGCCTCATCCGCTTTTTTCTCTGGAACCATGCCACTACCCCGGAGGAGTTGGCCGACGAAACGCTGGATCGCCTGGCGCGCCGCCTGTCACAACCGGAGAGCGACATACTGGACCCACAAAAGTTTGCAGCCGGAATCGCTCGCCTGTTGCTCAAAGAACACCTCCGCCACAGGGACCGCCAGGAGGAAGCCTTGGCCATCATGGCGCAATCTTCCTTCAACTCCGAGCAGCGCCGGCTTGAATCCGCTCTGCAGGAAGAACGCGTCGCCATCCTCGAAGAGTGCTTGCAGAGCATTCCAGTCCTCAATCGCACCTTGTTCGAGCGGTACTTCAGCAGCCAGGGGCAGGAGCAGATGCAACACCGTCAGCGATTGGCCCAGGAGCTTGGAATCTCCCTCAACGCCCTGCGCAATCGCGTCATGCGCATAAGGGCCGAACTCGAAAAGACCTACGGACGGATGTATCTGAGGGAAAATCCGCCCTTGCGCGAGATAAATCCACAAAAAGCATCACACTATCATGAACGATGAAAGTTTTCTACGAGAAAATCCATGATCTCCCTTACGGATGACCAACAACTCTTCTTGAGTTACGCGTTGGATCAACTGCCTCCGGACAAGCGATCGGAGCTGGATGAAGAATTGATTGCCAATCAGGACGTCTCCGATGCGTTTCAGCAAGCGCGCCACGATCTCATTGACGCCTACGCTGCCGACGCCTTGCCCCCCCACATACGCCGCCAAGTGGAGCAGGCCATCCTCTCCACGGAAGATGCGCAAATCGCCCTGTCCATGGCCCGCGCCATGCAGCGCCTCAACTCCCGGCCAAACGTACCCAATCCCATCCACCCCCAGGAGCCCCACCCCAACCGCACCCTCCTTTGGCTACAAGACCATAAAACCCCCATTGGATGGTTTGCCTCCACGCTGGCAGCCTGTTTTGTGCTGGCGTTTCTCTTCTTCCATACCCGTCAGCGCGCCATACGCCAGGCTGCCGCGGTCCCTCCAGCATCCTCTGTCCCACAGACAATAAGCGCCGCGCCCAGCCAAACAAGCCTGGCGCCCAGCCAAGCCACTGTCCTGGCCGTTGCCATGCCAATGGGAACCGTTCGTGGCGATCACCTTCTCTCCATCCCTCTGCACCCCTGGGTCAGCCAGATCCATCTCCAATGGCCCCTCCCCGCGGACGCCACCGCATCCGCCTGCACGCTGGAGATTGCCTCCACACAGGCCGCCTCCACCAACTCCAACGTCTTCGTCCTGCCCCAGCATGGCCCTCTGCAGGCGATCGGAAGCCTTCGCGTGGCGAACTTCCTCATCCCCGCCAACGCCCTGCCAACCGGCCATGTCCTCTTCCGCCTCCGCGCTGCCGATGCAATCGACCATACGCTCCTGGCGGAATCTCCCGTTCAAATCTCCCGCTAACCGCCCGGATCGAACCCCGCCATCCTCTCGCCGCCCCCCTCATCCGCTCCTTCCCACCCCCGGCTAATTTTTTTCGTGATGTTTTCACAGAATGCGACACCACTAGGTAGCAGTCCAAAAGCGATCAGCGTCTGGAGCTGCGTCTCCAGACGCTGCCTTTTCCGGACCGGGTACGTTCCATCTTCCTCGGGGTCTCGCTATGGAAACAGGCATTTCAATCGGATGTAGCTCTCGAAACAGCATTTGTGCCGCTCTTCTGTTGTCTGGCCTGCTCGGCCTTGGCCTCGCCGCCTGCGCAGGGAAAGGTTCCAGCGCAGGCGGAAGCAGTTCCGGAACAACCGGCTCCACCAGCGGAGGCGGCAGCAGCAGCGCGGGAGCCGCCAACGTTCAATATGTCACTATCACGGGCGGAAAAACCAACTTCGTGAACCCCCTGGATGTCGCCGTGGACGGCTCGGGCAACGTCTGGGTAACCAACTTTGTCAGATCAAACCCCCTCAACCCCGCCCAATCCCCATCCGCACAGGGCGGAGTCACGGAACTGACTCAGGCCAGCGGATTCTCACCCGCCAGCGCCCTCAACATAAGCGGAGGACCAGCAGAATACAACGCCACCAAGATCGTAGCGATAGACCCCTCAGGTAACGTCTGGCTCACAAATGGCCTCAGCGGAGACGTCGTCGAACTTACCAAAGCCTCAGGGTACTCCGCTTCGGCTGCAATCGTGATCAGCGGATTCGACGACCCATCCGGAATTGCGGCCGATCCCGCTGGGGACATCTGGGTCGCGGATTGGGGGCCAACCGGCGTTGTCTGGGAGCTGCCCTACAGCGCCGTATCGGCCCCCGGCGCCACCGGCGACTCCATAGCCGCCCAGGCAATCGGCATCGGCGGCTTCTCAAATGCGTCCATGATTGCTGTTGACCCCTCCGGCAACGTCTGGGTGACGAATCTGGGAACCATGTTCCTCGAACAAGGCAGTACTCCTGGAAGCATCGTGGAACTCACCAAGGCATCCAATTATTCGCCCGCTGACAAGGTCACCATCACAGGCTGGTACGGTAACAATGTGGTTCCCTTCGATATCGCCGCGGACCCTGCCGGCAATCTATGGCTCACAGGGGCAACCGTAACGGCGACTGGAGGCCTTGACGCTCCCTTAGTCACTGAACTCACCAAAGCAAGCAACTTTTCCGCGACAAGTGCCTTGAACATCACCGGATGGGAGACATTATCCGCGACAGGATCTCCCACGCAAGTCAGCGCACCGGCTGGAATCGCCATCGATGGAGCAGGAAACGTCTGGCTCACCGTTACCGATGCTTCTCTTGGCGCCACAGCTCAGCAAAGCACAGTGGGCGGCAGCATCGTGGAATTGACCAAAGCCAGCAACTACGCTCTTTCCAGCGCCGTGAACTTCGCCAGTAGCTCGGCGGGATTCAACATCCCCATGGGCATTGCGATCGACGGCTCCGGCAACGTCTGGGTCACAGAGTCGGGCGTCTTTGTAGTTGGAGCAGAGATTCAGGCAGTCAGCTCTTCGGCCAGCATTACAGAATTAGTCCAGGCAGCCGTGCCGGTGACCACGCCACTGCTGTAGCCGTCCAGTCAGGAGAACATCACCTTATGACCGCTAGACCCTCTCGCGCACCATCGCGTTCCCTGCGCCTCGCCGCGGTCGCCATCATCACCATCGGCTGTCGCTCGGCCCCTGCGTTGAGCCCGCAAATGGAGGCAACCGCCATCGGCCTGGAGGCCAGAGGCGATTGGCGTGGTCTGGCCGCCTTCGCAAAACAGGCGACCCAGCAGTATCCCAACGATGGAGAAGCCTGGTTTTACGCTGCCGCAGCCGCCCAGGGCCTCGGCGACACAGCCGCCGCTAAAAAGGACCTGGAGAGCGTCGAGCGCTGCGGCCCCGCAGCCCTCAGGACGATGGCGCAGTCCATGCTTGCGCAGCTTCAGCCCCCATCGAACTATGCGCGGCCCCAGCCGGCCGCAAACATCCATCCATCTTCCCTTCCGGACCTCTCCCCAGCATCCATCGCCGCTCAGACGGCACAGGTGCGGCGGAGTTGGCAACCGGACGCCATTCCCATCGCCGCCGTCGTGACCGGCGGCGATGGCGCTTATGCCACCGTGGTCAACTATTACTCTCCATCCACCCGCCACGGCCTCTCGGTCCGTCAGGGGGCGAATGGCTCTGGCATGCAGCGCGTCGATCAGCCCGACTACGGCACGACTCCGCTTCCCCAGAGCTTCAAATCGCTGGCCGACGCCGTGGCCGTGGCCAGAACGCGCGGCCTCTCCGGACCCTTGGATCACGCCTTCCTCTACTGGGCAGACGACATCTCCGGCCCGGACAACCTGGTCTGGGACATGGCCTTTGGCATCCGCTCGGATGCAGCCCGGGTCATTGCCAACGATCTCAGCGGATCCCGGATCCAGAAACTACTGGCGGAGGCAAACGCCGGCAACCCATCGGCGCAGTACGATCTCGGGATAGCTTATCAGTCAGGTGTGGGCGTAAAGGAAGCTCCGCAGAAATCCGTCTACTGGCTGCAGATGGCCGCGGCGCAAGGTGACCACCCGGCCCAGAACAAACTCGGCCAGGACTTCCAAAGCGGCTACGGAGTCACCGCCGATCCTAAGCGCGCTGCCTTCTGGTACGGCAAGGCTGCTGCGGCAGGGTTTGGTCCGGCCGAGTTCAACCTGGGGCTGCTCTATGAAAACGGTGTGGGAGTGGAGCGCAACTGGGACGACGCGCAACATTGGTTCAACCTGGCGGAACGTCAGGGAGTGCAACAGTCAGCTGTGGAGCTGGATGAGATGCAGTCGGCACAAGCGCGCGCCTCGGGAGCAGCCACACCTGCACAAATCCGGGCAGCCGACGCGCTGGCCGATCGCATCGCCCACTCCGGCTGCCCACTCGCTCAACATCCAGTTCTCGCCATCAATCCGGCAACCACCAATTCCGTCTATTGTGTAGACCAGGGACCGCAGTGGGCGCCGACTGGCACTCCGCAGACGTACAACCTCGGCCCCCCTGCCGGCCTGCAGCTTGAAGGCTTACCTTCCTGGTACAAGTTCTATCGCTGCTCGCTCTCCCCATGGAATGTCTACACCGGTCGTATCACCGTCTCCTGCACCCGCTGATCAAACCCTGACGCCTCAGCCAGGAACCTCCGGCCGGACGGACTCGGAACCCTAACTCCCTGCAAAACTGTAACGGATCCCGCTCGACTTCAACTCCAGGTGCAATCACGGCGCCGGCGCGCCACATCGAGTGAACCGGAGGCGCTGGCCACTCTCCGGGCGAACAGATGACGCCACATCCCCCGCACCCCAGTCCGTGTCTGGACGCATCGCATCGTAGAGATCCGCTTCGAAATCCCAACGCCCCGGCCAAACGCCTAATAATGGTGGTTCACAAAGTTCTGCTTAATCCATCTCACGATTGCATGTTTGGACTGCGGCGGTTGAATCTTTCTCCAGCCCGGCCCACTCTCCGAAAACTCGTCGGGCCGGATCTCCCGAATCTCCACCAGCCCCGGGCTATATCCGGAGATCATCTCCACATGATGGATCTGTGCAACGCTGACGCGCGGATAACCCGGCGCAATGTCCAGTACCATCAAACCTGGCTTTATGTTGAACTGGGCGCCATACAAGCCGTCGAGCTTGTAACAATAGAGCCCGACGACCATATTGAAATAACCTCGCGGTCCATACACTCCTCTCAAATACGCCGTGATGCGTTCATAACTGCTAACGTCTCCCACCGTGGACGCGCGAGCATCCTTCTGCGGAGCCTGCGAGTACGCCAGATTAAGTGGAACCATCACCACGCAGAACGCAACCACCGATCTCAAAGACCTGCGCACGCTTGAACCCATCTTCATCGCAACTCCTTAATGCCGGGAGAAGTTGTATTCAAATACCATCACGAACCCACACCGCTGCCGAACAGCCGTAGGGCTCGCGTAATCCTGCACCACTGGAACCCTTACTCCAAAACCGACCAGGTAATTCATGCTTTGAAACTCAGGCACAATATCTTGCGTGTAGTAAAGCCCCTGCGATTTCGGCACAGCTTCACCCAGGCTGTCACTCTGCTCGTTATGCACATAGTTTTGCTCAAAAGACAATAAGGCGAAATGTGGGAACCCATCCCGCAGATGGAACGGGTAAAACCTCCACTGCTCCTGCCAATCCGCGCGGAACTGGCTGCCCGGAGTAATGCCTGTCTTCCCAACGGGGTTAAACCGATAGGTAACGTCGCCAGAATAGCCGTTGCCGTAGTGAAACGTGCCCATGGCCAAACCAAAATAGGGAGACCACGAGCCACCGCCAGTCTGCAACGCCTGCGGCAACAGCTCGCCGTCACTTCGCAGTTGATTGTCACCGCTCGGGATGAAGACCCCGGCCAGCGGCGTTACCCGAAGCGTGGAGTGCATCTTGTCATGCTTAATCAGCGTGTACCGCAGGAATACCAGCGTGTCTCCCAGCCCGGCCGAGTGTACCGGCTCTACCGCTCCAGTCGGCGAAAAGGTGTTCATGGACGCGTATCCCTCATGAAACGTGCCCAGAACCGTCCATCGCGCTGTAATGCCGTACCCTAAATCAACAGGGAATCCCACACTGGTCAGATCGTTGCCGCTGAACATCGGCTCCCAGTTGAATCGGGAGAGAATCTGACTCTCAGAAACCGGTAACGCTGTTACAAACGTCGCCGGAGCCGCCTCTGCCGCGGGGCTGAAGAGCAACGCAGAGAACAAAGCCGTAACATACTTCGCGGTTGCGAACCAACAGCAATGGAGCCCCTTGCGGGCGCCGCTCCCTTTGTGATGTCTTTTGATCGAGGATGTCCCACCCATAGTTGAAAGTTGAGCGGCGGTTCGACCCGGGTTCTGAAAGAATCGGGTTGCTAAACCTTCGAAAAGGAGAACCGCCGTGAAGAAAGCTTATCGCACCATCGGCAAGCAAGGGAAAATCAACGAGCAGGAGCTGACCAGGTTTCTGGTCAAGAATGGGCAGGGTCTACTGCCCA
>DAHXNO010000146.1 GCA_027365345.1 Granulicella sp. | reverse complement strand
GAAAACCGCCGATATCCATCAGGATGTCAAAACGGAAGCCATGGCCGGAGTGGAAGGCGCGCAGCAGCTCATCGTGCTTGCCGCGATGCGCTGTTCCCAACTTCAATAGCTCCTCTCGCCGCGCCTCACTCAGCGCAGCGACGGCCCCACGAAGCTGCCGGTAGGAGTAGTGGCAGTTGGGATAGAGCAGCGAGGTCACCAGCTCGACCTCCAAATCCTCCTCATCGTCCAGCAGATCCACCACCGGCGCTGGGTAGATCTCAACCCCCTGCATCAGCTCGCGCGCCGCCTCTGCCAGCTCCTGGCGGCTCTGCATCTGGTAAAGATTCGGCTCAGCGTGCTTCAGCAGGGTTGGCGCGCTGTGTACCGGAGGCATCAGTTCATTGAGAATCTGCGAGGTTACCTGGGCGTCCACCATACCCTCGCCGGCCAGCTCCTCCAACTTATCGCGCAGAACGTTCCAGGCCGGCTCCGTGGCAGCCGCTTTCAGCTTGCCTCCCAGCTCGCGAATCTCCGCAAACGGGCTGGAGAGCAGCCGCGAAACCTGGGTTTCCAGAGTTCGCGCATTCACAATCTGGCCCAGCGAGGTATTGGTTGCGAGCGGTAAAAGGTACCGCGCCGCGTCAAACGCCCGGGCCTTGAGCGAACGCGTGTAGGCCTCCGGCTTCATCTCCTCGGGCCTCGGCGTGATCTTGGTGAGCGCCTGATGCATCCCGGCGCTCAGTTCGTCATAGGCCGCCAGAAGCACGTCGATCGCATGGGTGTAGGCTGCGCGGCTCCGCGAGTCCAGGCGATTGGATGGCTGGTTCGGCGTATACCAGCCGGACTCGCGGAAGTTCTGGTAACGGGTGGAGCGCTCCTGTCCATCCCAGCGCGACTCATCCACCAGCGTGATGGCGGCCAGAAGACTCAGCTTCTCCACAGCCAACGGAATGTGAGCCAGGTCGGCGATGGAACGGTGGCCATACTGGAAGTAGAAGGTGTTTAGAAACTGTTCGGCACGTTGCGAGCTGAGCTCGGTCAACGACTCGCGCATGGTGAGAGCCGATCGGGAGTATTTGGCCATCGCATAGGCCAGCACCTCCGGCTCTGCACCGTGGATAGCGTAAACCGAGGTCGCATCGGCGGCATGCTTCCGTTCCGCCTGGCTGGGGTCAATGGGCTTCAGTTCGATGGGGTGCTTGAGGCTGTCAGTCATTGCTCGCACAAGCATACCGCGCTCAGGACGGTTAAGTCTTAAGCGAAGGGTGAATAAGCCGGTTCACGGTAACCGGCATCGCTACCCGGCCCTCCGCGGCCTCGTCCTGCCTTACCCCCCTACCCTCTTCGCTCTACGCTCTGCTTTAATGGGTTGGGCACACAGGGAGGTTCAAGTGAACGAGCAGGATACGAATGGCGCCACCGCAGCCAAGGGTGAAGACACCTACGGCCTGAACGGAAAGGTCGCCCTCATCACCGGCGCCAGCCAGGGCATTGGCCGTGCCTGCGCGCTGCGATTGGCTGCTTGCGGAGCCACGGTCGCACTGGCGGCGCGCTCGCAGGAGAAGCTCCAAGCCGTTGCCGCCGAGGTTGCAGCCGCCGGCGGCCAGGCCCGTACCTACAGCCTGGACGTCTCCAGCGAGGATTCCATCAAAGCCTGCGCCAGGGCGGTCCTGGCCGACCTGGGTAAGGTGGAGATTCTGGTCAACAACGCCGGCATCACCCGGGATGGTCTGGTCCTGCGTATGAAACTCTCCGAGTTCGACGATGTTCTGCGCACCAACCTTACCGGAGCCTTTCTGCTCACCCAGGCCTTGATCTCATCGATGATGAAGGGCCGCTGGGGCCGGGTGATCAACATCACCTCCGTGGTGGGCCAGACCGGGGCCGCCGGACAGGCAAACTATGCGGCGTCCAAGGCCGGCATCATCGGCCTCACCAAGTCGCTGGCTCGCGAGTTCGCCGGCCGCGGCATCACCGTGAACGCCGTCGCCCCGGGTTTTATCCAGACCGCCATGACCGCAGACCTGCCAGAGGCTCAAAAGGCGGCAATCCTTGCCCATGTGCCCCTGGGCCGCTACGGAAGCGACGCGGATGTCGCCTCCGCAGTCGCCTTTCTTTGCTCTGTAGGCGCAGGGTATATCACCGGCCACACCCTGGATGTAAACGGCGGCATGTACATGGGGTGAATTTCGCCTAAAATAGACTTTGGTAACCATGGGAAAGCTGGAAGTTCCCACCCATGCACGAATCTTAGTTGGTACAAGTGCTGTTCTATCGCTCACTTAGCCCTTGCCACACCCTCATGTTCTAGTTATTTTACGGCTAATGGCAAATATGCAAACAGTATCGCTGGAAGAGCAGTTCGCAGGTCCTGAGCCGACTCCAATCAACATCGGCGCGACGATCCGCGACTTCCGTCTGCAGCGCGGAATGTCCCAAGGTGACATTGAAAAGCGCACAGGCCTCCTGCGGTGCTATCTCTCCCGGGTGGAAAACGGCCACACCATCCCCTCCCTGGAAACTCTGCAGAAGATCGCCGCATCGCTGGATCTACCTCTCAGCCAGTTTTTCTCAGAAGACCCGGTAAAGGAGACCTACGGCGTTGCTCTCGGCGAGGATGAGATCCGCTTCCTCACCCAGATCCAGCGTTACTCCGCCCATCTGAATGAGAATGACCGCAAGCTGCTGCTGGCCATGGTGCGCAAGTTCGCAGCCACGGCGACCACGTCGGTCAGCTAGCATCCTGTGGCGCAGCGAGTGTCCCGCGCCAGAGCCTAAGCCGGAGAGTACCTGGGGCGACTCTGATCGAGCCAAGTGAGGTCTAGGAGTCTGGCCGCTCTTCCCCTCCGCATGTTGCGAGTTCTGGGTTCCTCCAATGGCTTCCGCGCGAGTGCGCAGGAGCGCTCTCCGTCACCCGGCTTACCGTCCCTGGGAGAACCTGGCCAGCGCATATCCGAACAGACAGAGCAGCAGCGTTGCAAACCCAAAGGTGGCCCGTTGGCGCGCCCGGTAGCGCTCCCGTCCTGCGGTCATGCGTGGCAGCAGCGGCAGTCCGAGCAGCAACCCAGACAGCAAGCCGCCCAGGTGAGCCGTGTTGTCGATCCGCGGTAGCATGCCAGGATGCAAGTGCAGGAGCTGGAGTTGGCTCCGCGACGCCATGCCCAGCGCCTGCGGCGTCATGCCGAGCACCAGGTTGGCCACAGCAAAGAAGATCACCTGGCGTCGCAGGCTGCGCAGGTCCTCCCACGGCACGGCCAGGCGCCGATTGGAGAGCAGCACGATCAAAATGCCTGCGATGCCAAACACCGCGCCGGATGCCCCAACCACCAGCACGCCCTGGCCGGTGAGCAGGCTCCATGCGTAGGAGAACAACATGCCGGTGCTGCCGGTCAAAAGGTACACCGCCACCAGGCCGCGCTTGCCGAGCAGCGGCTCACCAAAGAGCCCCAGGTTCCACAAGCACCACAGATTGAGCGTTATATGCAGCACGGTGACGTGGACAAAGGTGCCGGTAACCAGACGCCACCACTGGCCACTCTGAATCAGATAGGAGGATGTTCCACCGAAGCGCTCCAGGGTCTGTCCGCTGTAGGGGGCCAGGAGCAGACGGGACCAATCGTGGTGTTGAATCAACGCGGGTAGAGGCCCAGAGAAGAACATCACCGCAAAGACAGCGATGTTGATTCCCATCAGCAGATAGGTTGCAGGATAGGCATAGAGCGAATACCGCGACGAGCTGCGCCGGGATGGACTTTGCGATCGAGTCTGGGCCCCGGACTGGGTCCAGGACTGGGCTCCGCCCGCCGCAACCGGCAGCAACGGCGCATCGCCGATCTCCAACGCACTCAACTCGTCGATCTGGTCGTCCATGGAATCGCCTGTCTGACGGCCCATCCAGTCCGGGGTAGAGGATGGACTCTGCGGAGAAGAGAACTGTGCTTCCCTCTGAGAGGCATGCGTGAAATCTTTAGGAGATCTAAGGGTCAGATAGCCTGCTTCCGAAGCCGCTCTCGCAACTCCGGGGAAATTCGCTCGCGAAATAGCGCCGAGACCATACTCGGAATCGGGGTCGTAATGGTTACCAGCGTCCATAGCAACATGGAGATAAAGACACCGCAGATCGCCAGCGCCTCCAGGCTGACGGAGATGCTTGTGGGTATGCGCAAGAGCGAGGCGGCTTTCTGGTCATGCAGGTGCAGGTGCTGCACATTGCTGATGTGGCTGATCGCCTCCACCCTGTGCATAACCAGCGCCGCGAGCAGAAACGCGGCAAAGGAAACGGTGGTAATCGCCAGCAGCATGACGTCCCAGGCGCGGTGCACCCTTTGGCGCTTGCGGCAGTAACTGCAGTTGTAGAGGTGAGTCTCATAGTCCACGCGCAGGTCAGGTGAGATCTCAGAGATATCGTAGCGCCACCCCGACAGAATCGCGCCCACCACTGGATCATTGCAGACTTCGTTGCCAGTTTCGCGGGGATGGGATTTTCCTGTAGCCATGAACCTATGATGCTCCTTTTATCCTAGTCGATTCGCCACTGGGTTGAAAGCCCGGCCAAGAGTGGAACCATGGCGCGCGATCCTAGAGATTCCCCTTCGCTCTGTGAGTTTCCAGGCGTGTGGCGAGTGGAGTCACGCCGCCAGATCCTATTCTGGATCTACAGCGTGATCGGCGCCAGCGGGCTATGCTGCGAGGCCAGCAGCACGCGTGGTTCCGGCATGCTCATCCGCCGGCCAATCGCCTGCTCGGCAGCCAGACTCGCCAACGCCGGCAGGTTGTTCTGCTCGGAGAGATGCCCCAACACGATGGTGTGCGCGCCACCATCATAATCATGCTCCAGAAACTCCGCTGCCGCCGCATTGGAAAGATGGCCCACCCGGCTGAGCACCCGCTGCTTTACACTCCACGGATAGGGACCGTCTTTCAGCATCTCCAGGTCGTGATTCGACTCCAGCAGCAACGCATCCACGCCGCGCAGCGCCATCTTTACATTGGACGGCACATAGCCCAGATCCGTTGCAATCGCCATGCGAATCGACTCATGGCGCGCATGGAAGACAAACCCGCAGGGATCGGCCGCATCGTGCGGAATCGTAAACGGATTCACGTCAATCTCTCCAACGGAAAAGCTCTGCCCAGCGCGAAAGTACTCCACACAAGGAAGCGAGGCCAGGCTGGGCCTCTCCCGAACCGAAGCTTGAAGCTCTTCCGCGCGCGCCGCATCCTCTGCCGGCCTGGCGCTCTCCTGCTTCTGGCGCTGAACCTTTTCAACCCATTGCGTATAAGTCATGGTTGTGCGCGGCGTCAGCATGCGCTTCCATGCCTGATGCGTCGCTTCCGTAAAAAACACGGGAATCTTCAATCGTCGCGCCAGCACCGAGAGCCCGGCGACATGGTCCACATGCTCATGGGTGATCAGGATGGCGTCTAAGCTCCGGGGATCCTCACCGACCAGAGCCATCCGCTTCATCAGCTCGCGGCAAGACATCCCGGCATCCACCAGAAGGCGCGTCGAACCGGCTGCAATCACCGTTGCATTGCCCTTGGACCCCGATGCCAGAATGGTCATCCGCACTCGTTAAAAATACTCTCCCAGCCTGTGATGAAGTTGCCTCGGGAGCCTGGATCAGCACTCGGATGGGATCGAGGTTGGTCCCGGCAGCCTATCTCTGCTTCAGGGATTTTTCACCGGCGCGATAAAGCTCACCACCGAGCGCATCACCACCTCGTCACGCTGATTGAAGACCAGCGTGCTGGACTTCACCACGCCCAGTTCCGGCCGCGAGACCGAGCGCCGCGCGGAGAAGATCTCCGTCTCGGTGTGCAGCCAATCTCCCGGCCTCACCGGCTGGGTGAAGCGGATCTCCTCCACGCCCGCCCCAACCATCCCACCGGCCACCGTCAGCGATTCAACCCGCAGCCGCATCGCAATGGCTGCCGTCATCCATCCGGAGGCCGCCAGGCCCTTGAAGAAGCTCTTCTCCGCCGCAGCCTCATCCAGATGAAACGGCTGCGGATCGTACTTGGCCGCGAACTCTTTAATCTCTTCCACCGTCACCTGATAGCTGCGTAACGATTGGATCTTCATCCCCGGCCTGAAGTCCTCTAAATACAGCTCATCCCCCAAAACCTCACCTCCGCAATCTCTTCTTCGCTGCTTCTTATTCGTTATAGGTATAGAACCCGCGCCCAGACTTTCGACCCAACCACCCCGCATCCACCATCCTTACCAGCAGCGGGCAGGGTCGATACTTCGGGTCGCCCAGCCCATCTTCCAGAACCCGCATGATATCCAGGCAAACATCCAGTCCGATAAAGTCGGCTAGCGTGAGTGGTCCCATGGGATGGGCCATGCCCAGCCGGAAGATCTCATCCACAGCCTCTGGTTTGGCCACGCCCTCCATCACGGCAAACATCGCCTCGTTGAGCAGCGGCATCAGCACGCGATTGCTCACAAACCCAGCAGCGTCGTTCACCTCCACTGGGGTCTTGTCCATATCCAGCGCCAGCGCCCGAACCATCTGGAAGGTGGCCTCCGAGGTCTGCAAGCCTCGGATCACCTCCACCAGCTTCATCATGGGAACGGGATTGAAGAAGTGCATCCCAATCACCTGCGCGGGCCTACGGGTTCCAGCCGCCAGCTTGGTGATGGAGATCGACGACGAATTGGACGCCAGGATCGCATCCGCTCCCAGCAACTCATCCAAATCGCGAAAGATCTCCCGCTTCACTTGCAAACGCTCGGTCGCGGCCTCCACCACCAGAGTGCATGCGCTCAGCTCCTGCGGGCGGCGCACGGCATGAATCCGGGCGAAGATCGTGGGAGCCTCGGCAGGATCGATCTTGCCTTTGGCCGCCTCGCGGTCGAGGTTGGTGCGGATGGTAGCCAGGCCGCGCTCCAGCGCCGGTTCACTCACCTCATACAGCTTCACCTCAAAGCCGGCGCGCGCCATGGCGTGAGCAATTCCATTGCCCATGGTCCCTGCGCCCACCACTCCCAACCGATGCTCTGTAGCCCTCATACAAACACTCTCCCTGCCTGCGCCGCACCGAACCGGCGATCCAGGCCAAACCGCCCAACAGGCCCCCGCAGCCGACCATCCGCTACGGGAATCATCCGCGGGGGCATCCTCCACTATACTTCCGGCGCTGGGGCCACGCATCCAGCACACATCCATCTCCGTTCGATCTTCGGAGGCAGGCGATACTACACTTACGCACGGAGAGTCACGCCTTGGCAAGCCCCACTGTACGCATCCTGGAAGCAGACAATCTGACCGCCCTGGCCGGGCTGCCGGACGCAAGCGTTGAACTGATCTACGTTGATCCGCCCTTCAACACTGGGGTGACACAGAGCCGCACGCGCATGCGCACCGTCCGCGACGCCGACGGCGATCGGACCGGCTTTGGCGGCCGGCGCTACCGCACAGAGAAGCTGGCCTCCACACCTGTCTACGCCGACGTCTTCGAGGACTACGTCGGCTTTCTTCGCCCTCGGATGATGGAAGCGCACCGGGTGCTGAAACCCACCGGTTCTCTGTTTCTGCACCTGGATCCGCGCGAAGTCCACTACGGCAAGGTGATGCTCGACGAGGTCTTTGCGCTGCATGGCGGCGCGGGGCGAAGGTGCTTCCAGAATGAGATCATCTGGGCCTACGACTACGGAGCCCGCTCCATGCGGCGCTGGCCTGCCAAGCACGACAACATCCTCTGGTACACCCGCGATCCGGATCATTACACCTTCCACCTGAACGCCTCAGACCGCATCCCCTACATGGCCCCCAATCTGGTGGGAGCGGAGAAAGCCAAGCGCGGGAAGACCCCCACCGACGTCTGGTGGCATACCATCGTCTCCCCTACCGGCAAGGAGAAGACCGGCTACCCTACCCAGAAGCCGCTGGGGATTCTGGAGCGGATCGTCCGCGTCCACAGCAACCCCGGCGACACGCTGCTGGACTTCTTTGCCGGCTCCGGCACGGCCGGCGTGGCGGCCCTGCGCAACGGCCGCCATGCGATTCTGATTGACCAGAATCCGGACGCCTGCGCCCTGATGCGCAAGCGCTGCGCAGAGGTCTCCGCGAGTGAAGCCGCCCTTGGCCCAAACATGCACACCGGAGAAACAAAATAGCCCGGCGAATGGATATTCGCTGACCCATCAGGCTACAAAGCGCATCCAAGGCTTAAGGCCCCGCACCCTGGGCCTGTCAACTTGTCCGCCGCGAACTCTTCCACAGGCGAAATGGAGCGTAGCGGCCAAACCGAAGGATAACCCACCAGACCATGAAGATCGATACTCAGGACTTCCGTATACGCCCAGGCAAGCAAGTGAAACTTAGCCGGCTACCGACACGCGTCCATCCCCTCTACAAATCTCCCAAGGACTATCATGCGATCCTTGAAGAACACGTTGCCGCTCTCAGTGAACAGCAGCAGATGCTGTACGCCTCCGGGCGCAATGCTCTGCTGTTGATCTTCCAGGGCATGGACGCCGCGGGTAAAGACGGAGCCATCCGTCATGTGATGAGCGGCATCAACCCCCAGGGCTGTGAAGTGTTCAGCTTTAAACAGCCCAGCGCTGAGGAGCTTTCGCACGATTTTCTCTGGCGAACCAACAGACACCTGCCCGAGCGAGGGCGCATCGGCATCTTCAACCGCTCTTACTATGAAGAGGTGCTGGTGGTCCGCGTCCATCCGGAGTGTTTGAAGAAGGAGGGGCTTCTGGGTGACTCCGGCGATCCGGCCAAAGAAATCAAGCCGCGCAAGCTGGAGGAGATCTTCACCAGCCGCTACCGCTCCATTGTGGATTTGGAGCATCATCTGCACAGAAACGGCGTCCGCATCCTCAAATTCTTTCTCCATCTATCCAAGGAGGAGCAGCGCCAGCGCTTTCTGGCGCGCATCGACGATCCGGCCAAAAACTGGAAGTTCAGCATGGCGGACATTCATGAGCGCAAGTTCTGGGACCAATACACACAGGCTTTCGAAGAGTGCCTGCGCGCCACCAGCACCGCTCACTCCCCGTGGTACGCGGTGCCGGCCGACGATAAGAACAACGCCCGGCTGATTATCTCCGCCATCGTCCTGGACGCATTGAAGAGCCTCAAACTCGGCTACCCCAAGACCACCCCTGAACGCCACAACGAGTTGCTGGCTATCCGCCGCGAACTCAACGGGTAAAGCAAACCTGCTGCCCCTGAAGTGCGCCCGGAACTTCGACTGCCTGCAGCCGCAAAGGCCGGATGCAACGCCAATCCTATGGATTCGCCAACTCGTCGGCCAGGTGCAGCCACTTGTCCAGCACCGCAACGCCCCTCTCAATCTCTTCCTTCTCCACAATGAGCGGCGGCGCAATCACAAAGTGGCTCACCCAGGCCTGCAGAATCACGCCCTCGGCCAGCGTCCTGGCGGCAATCTGATCCACCAGCAGCGGCTTGCCGGAGACCTTGTCAGAGTAGGTGTTGAACGGCTCCTTTGTACTCCGGTCTTTCACCAGATCCACGGCCCAGAACAGTCCTCTGCCGCGCACATCGCCCACGCTCTTGTGCTTCGCCTTCAGCTCCTGTAGCTTCTCCCCAACAAAGGGCTCCAGCGCCCGGGCGCGTTCCACCAGTTTTAGCCGCTTCATCTCCTGAATCGTGGCTACAGCCGGCCCCAACGTCATGGGATGCGCCTCATAGGTGTGGCCGTGCGCGAAGTAGTGATCCTGGAAGAAGTCGCCGATCTTCTCACTGGTGGCGCATAACCCCAGCGGCACATAGGCTGAAGTTATCCCCTTAGCCGTGGTGAGAATATCCGGCGTCACGCCCCATAGATTCATGGCGAACCATTCGCCGGTCCGTCCCCAGCCGGTCATCACCTCATCGGCAATCAGCAACACGCCGGCATCGTCGCATATCTTACGCAGCCTGGGCATGTACTCCCGTGGTGGCACCAGCACGCCGTTGGTTCCCACAATCGGCTCCACCAGCACAGCGGCCACGTCGCTCTCATTGCGAATCATATGTTCCAGATACTCCACACAGGCCACGCCACACTGCGGATAGGTGTGCTGGATGGGGCACTTGTAACAGTTCACCTCCGGGCCAAAGATCATGCCGGGCCCCTTGCCGCCCGGCTCCATCGCCCAGCGCCGCGGATCTCCGGTGGCCGCTATGCTCGCGGAGGTTGAACCATGGTAGCTGCGATAGCGCGCAATCACCTTCGTCTTTCCGGTGTACATCCGCGCAATCTTGAACGCCGCCTCATTGGCCTCCGTTCCAGAGGTTGCAAAGAAGAAGCGGTTCAGTCCCTTGGGTAAAACCTCCAGCAGCAGCTTGCTCAGCTCGGCGCGCGCGGTGGTGGCATAGCCGGGCATTGCGTAGGCCAGCTCTTCGGCCTGCCGAGCGATGGATGCCACCACCGCCGCGTTCTTGTGCCCCAGATTCATGCACATCAGTTGCGAGGAGAAGTCCAGATACCTCTTCCCTGCGGCGTCCGTAATGTAGCAGCCCTCGGCATCCACAATATGCAGAGGATTCCACCCCTTCTGGAACCTCCAGGTTCCATAGTTCGTCTCTCGTGTAATCCGCACCACCTCTTCTGTGGTCATCGCCGCGCCCGTCTTCCCTCCATCGCCAGAACTCATCTGCCCAAGACCTCCCTGTGGCGTCGTCGCCGGCGCTTCGACCTGTTGGCGTCTCATCCGCCAGCTAGGCGCGATCCAGTACTAGATTGCTCCGATAAGAATGAATCCGGCAAACCGCACCGACCGGAAGGGCCAAAGTTTTGACCGCCGGCGATCGGGCTGGCCAACGGCGCGCACCTGAAACGTCCGTCCATGTGGAGAACCAAAGCGCAAGGAAGAGATATGTTCCCCAGGTGCGCTGCGCGGGCATCACCGGCGCCGTGGCCGCCGTTAACCTCAACCAAGGCCTCCGCCGTTCGCTTCGCGCTCGATAAACCTTCCCCTGCCCGTGGCGCCTAAAAAGACACCGGGCTGCGCTTTATTGTCCACCACCAGCTCTCCACGCGAGTACACTCTGGCCGCATTGCCCATTACCTTCCAGCCCTCAAACATCGAGTAGTCCGTCGCCATCTTCTGCGTCGACGCGGAGATCGTATACTCCGCCTGCGGATCCCAGAGAAGGATGTCCGCATCCAGCCCCTCACGGATGCTGCCCTTCTGCCGCTGCATGCCAAAGATGCGCGCCGGCTCTGTGGCCATCAACGCCACAAACCTCTCCGGCGAGATCCTCCCGGAGTTGACACCGAAGTGCCAGAGAATTTGCAGCCGGTTCTCCACGCCCGGGCCGCCGTTGGGAATCTTGCGAAAGTCTCCCCTGCCCAACTCCTTTTGGTCCGCGAACCGGAAGGGGCAATGGTCCGTAGAGACCACGGACAGCGGCCCATCGCGCAACGCCTGCCACAGCGGATCCTGATTCCACCGCTCGCGCAGCGGCGGCGTAAAGACATACTTCGCCTCTTCCCAACTCTTGCCCGGCATTTGTTCTTCCTGGGACAGCACCAGATACTGAATGCAGGTCTCGGCCAGGGCCTTCGCTCCTCGCCCCTGCATAAACTTGAGCGCAGCCAGGGCGTCCTCATTGGACAGATGCACAATATAGACCGTGGCTCCGCACATATCCGCAAGAGCAATTGCGCGATGGGTGGCCTCCGCCTCGGCCTTTGGACTCCGGCTGAGGGCATGGTAGTGCGGGGCTGTTTTGCCCTGCGCTATCATCTGCTCCACCACAATGTCGATGGCGCTGCCATTCTCCGCATGCACGCAGCAAAGCGCATGCAGCGTGGCTGCCTTCTGCATCACCTTGAACATCAAGCCATCGTCAATCATCAGCACGCCCGGGTAGGCCATGAAGAGCTTGAAGCTGGAGATGCCTTCGGCGACCATCTCTTCCATCTCGCGCAGTCCGCGGGATCCATCGCCCGGCCCCAGGTCCGTAACGGCCATGTGCAGCCCGTAGTCCATGCAGGCCTTGCCGCGGGACTTGGAACGCCAGAGCTCGAAGGCCTCGCGCATCGTGTGTCCCTGGCGCTGCAGCGCAAAATCGATCACCATCGTGGTTCCACCCACTGCGGCAGCCTGGGTCCCGGTGGTGTAATCGTCCGCCGAGGTGGTCCCTCCGAAGGGCATATCCAGATGCGTATGCACGTCGATTCCGCCGGGCATCACCAGCAGCCCGGTGGCGTCCACCACCTGGTGCCCCGCATCGCGAAGGTTCTCGCCGACGCGCGCAATCATCTCTCCGGAGACCAGGACGTCCAGCTTCCTGGACTCGGCCGCACTGACCACAGTTCCGTTTTTGATCAGGATTCCCATATCTCCCCCTCCTTCTGTCCCTGGTCCCTGGCCGAACGCTCCTCCCAGGTTTCCCGGGCCACTCCGGTATCGGCGCGCTCCATGGTGATGCACTCTGGCACCGGGCAAACCAGCGAACACAGATTGCACCCTACGCACTCGTCCTCATCCACGCGAGGGATGCGGCCCAACGGCGGTCTGTCCCGGTTCAAGCCGCCGTCGTGGAGGTCCAGCCTGGGAATCGGCGTCACCGTGATTCGCCGCATGGATTCAGCGAGCACCATCGCCGGCGCCGGCTTGCCCTGCGGGTTCGGCTGATGCTGCACAAAGCGCGGATCAGTTCCCTTTACCGGCTCTTCCAAACCGCCTTGCATGCGATCCAGGTGGATGCACTGGTGTGCTCCATCCCAGCAGGCCGTGTAACACAACTGGCATCCGATGCAGCTCTCTTCATGGATTCTGGCCACCACACGATAGTTCAGGTTCAGGTTCTTCCACTCCTGCATTCTGGGCAGCGAGAGCCCGCGAAACTCGCTGATGGTGGCAAACCCCTTGCGCCGCATCCACGCCAACAGTCCGTCGCACATATCCTCGACGATCCGGTAGCCATAGTGCATGACTGCGGTACACACCTGGATCGTACCTGCGCCCAGCAGCAGAAACTCGGCTGCATCCTGCCAGCTCCCAATGCCTCCGATTCCAGAGAGTGGGAGCGCTGCCTGTGGATCGCTCATGATCTGCTGCACCATGCTTAATGCAATGGGTTTGACGGCAGGCCCGCAGTAGCCTCCATGGGAGCTCTGGCCATCCACCTTGGGCCTGGGCTCAAGGGTTTCCAGGTCAATCCCCGTGATGGAGTTGATGGTATTGACGGCGCTCAAGGCATCGGCTCCCGCGCCCTTGGCCGCCCGTGCCGGCAGACGAATGTCGGTGATATTGGGCGTCAGCTTCACGATGACAGGCGTACGCGCCTTCTCCTTGACCCATTCCGTAATCTGTCCACAGTACTCCGGCGCCTGACCTATGGCCGATCCCATGCCGCGCTCACTCATGCCATGCGGACAACCGAAGTTCAACTCCAGCCCATCGGCTCCGGCATCCTCCGCGCGGCTGACCATCTGATGCCAGGCCTCGCGACGCGACTCCACCATCAAACTGGCAATCACCACATGCCTGGGATAGCGGCGTTTCACCTCCGCGATCTCGCGCAGATTCACCTGTGGAGGCCGATCGCTGATCAGCTCGATATTATTGAAGCCGACCATCCTCTGGCCGTTCCAATCCAGCGAGGAGTAGCGCGAGCTGACATTGGTGACCTGCGCCCCAATCGTCTTCCACACCGCGCCCCCCCAGCCGGCGTCAAAGGCACGCATGATCTGTTCGCCGCAGTTGGTGGGCGGACCGCTGGCCAGCCAGAACGGATTCAGAGAGCGGATTCCTGCAAAAGTGGTCTCAAGCGTCGCCATCGTGGCCCCCGAGCCAGGTAGCCATTCCAACTCCGGCGCGCTTGCCATCCGCCACGGCGTCCACCACCTCGCGTCCTCCATTTGTGCAGTCGCCGCCGGCGAAGTACTTCGGGTTCGACGTCTGCCCGGTCTCGCGATTTACCAGAATCCTCCCCTTCTCCATCCGCACTTTGGCCGGCTTTCCTCCCTGCATCTCCTGCACAAACTCCGCATGCGTTCCCTGCCCGATCGCCTTCACTACCAGACCCACCTCCAGCAGGACGCTCTGGCCGGTTGCGGGCGAGAGCGATCCATCTTCGCGCTCCCGCACCTCTACCAGTTCTAACGCCTCCACCTTCCCTTCTCCAATGATCCGCGCCGGCATCCTGTACCAAAGGAAGCTTACCCCCATCTGCCGTGCGTGCTCATACTCAAAGGCAAAGGCGGACATCTGTTCCGATCCGCGCCGGTAGACCACATGCACCTCCCTTGCGCCCAGACGAACGGCTGCAATGGCGGCATCCGTGGCCGTATTTCCAGCGCCGATCACGGCGACCCGCTCCGGAACCCGCAGCAGATCTCCACACTTATATGCTGCGATAAAGTCCAGAGCGCTGACCACCCCCTCAAGCTCTTCTCCGGCTACGCCCAGCTTCTTGATTCCTGCCAGCCCCACACCAAGAAAGATTGCATCGTAGTCTACCTCCAACTCCGCGAGCATGGCAGCGTCCACGCTGGTCTCAAAGTGGAACTCTACGCCCAGTTGCGTGAGCAGATCAATCTCACGCAGACTCTCCGCCAACGGGAGCTTGTACTCTGCAATGCCGTAGGTATTCAAACCGCCGGGGAGGGGCCGCGCATCGAAGACCACAGCGCGCACGCCGCGCCGGCGCAACTCCGCCGCGCAGGCCAGCGAGGCCGGCCCGGCGCCGATCAAGGCTACACCCTTGCCCGTCTCCCTGCCGGAAAGGTCACAAGGTGAAAACGGATGGAGATCGCCGCTGGCATACAGGGCATCCATGGCGAAGCGCTGCAGGCGCCCAATCTCAATGGGCTTCTGGTTCTGGTAGTGCATCACGCAGGCTCCCTCGCAGAGCACCTGTACCGGGCAGGCTCTGGAGCAACTGGCGCCCAGGATGTTCGCCTCCAGAATCGTGCGCGCCGACCCCTCCAGGTTCCCACTTGCAATCTTCTTGATAAACCTCGGCACATCAATGTGCGTAGGGCAAGCGCCCATGCAAGGCGCATCAAAGCAGTACAAGCATCGCAACGCCTCCGCCACTGCGGCTTTGGCGCTGAGCGGCGGACGGAGATCGGCAAACCTCTGTGCAATCTCCTCCGTTGCTTTCGCCTTCGAATAGAAGCTGCTGGTTTCACTCATAGAATCCGTGCGTCTCCCAGTCTGTTCAGCTCGGCTCCCAGCGTTCCTCAAGCCGAACTGGCGGATGAAGGTTAGATTATGCACTATTTGACGCCGGCATGGGTGATTCCTGCTTCGATTGCCAGCAGGCTTTCTGCAACCGCCCATGCCTTCTGTAGATGTTCCCTACACTCCTTGTGTAGCTGCCCTTGTGTAGACAAGCTCTGTCTGCTCAAGCGCCCCTTAGCGCCGCTGCATCCACTCCATCGTCTTCTCGCTCAAGCATGCAAAGGCCTTTACGGCCTGCTGAAGATCCTCGCGCCGAGTATCTTCAGCCGGGTTGTGACTGAGGCCGTGCAGGCTCTGCACGAACATCATGACGGTAGGAATGCCCAGCCTCGCCACCTCCGCCGCGTCGTGCAGAGGGCCGCTAGGAAGGCGCACGCAGCTCCCCACCGTCTCCACAATGGCCTCTTCGCACAGTGCGATGAGCGCAGGATCGAAGGGAATCGGCTCGATCGACCAGATCCGGGCCCAGTCCACCGTGCAACCCTCCTGACGCGCGAAGCGCTCACTGGCCGCGCGCGCCTGGCGCAACATCTGCGCCAGCACCCCCGCATCCAGATCCCGCATATCCAGCGTCACCTCACAGCGCCCCACCACTGCGGTCACGATCCCGGGAAAGGTCTTCACGCTGCCCATGGTGGCAACAGCCTGCGGATGGCTCCGCGCGATGGGCCGAATCTCCAGGGCCAGCTTGGCTGCGGCGGCCAGCGCATCCCGCCGCGCCTCCATGGGCGTGGACCCGGAGTGAGCCTCCTGACCGCGAAAGGTGATCGCCCAGCGCTCCACGCCTTTGGTTCCCTGCACCACAGCCAGCGGTTTCCCCAGCCGCTCCAGGATGGGCCCTTGTTCAATGTGCAACTCCAGATACGCGGCCAGGTTCCTCTGCTCCACTGTAGCCTGCTCAATCTGGCCGATGGCGACGCCGCAGGCGGCCAGCGCGGCCTCCAGGGTCACTCCGTCCTTGTCTGTTCTGCCGCGATCTGCTGCGATGGTGGCCTGGCCTGCAAATGCTGCCGAGCCAAACAGGCTGCGGCCAAACCGGGCGCCCTCCTCATCGGCCCAGTCCACCAGCTTGAGCGTCACCGGCGGCCGGCGGCCATACACCTGGGCCGCGTGGCGCAGCACCTCCAAACCGGCCAGTACGCCCAAGCAACCATCCAGCCACCCTCCATTCGGCACCGAGTCCAGATGGCTGCCCACCACCAGGGCTCGTTCGCTCGCTCCGGCCAGCGTTACCCAGTGATTGCCGGCAGCGTCATAGTGATCCTCCAGCGCCGCTCCGGTCTGTGCGCTCAGCTCCGCCAGCCTGGTCTGAAACCACTCTCGCGCCCTTTGCCACATGGGCGTCCACGCCACTCGCTGCGCCCCATGCTCATTCGCGGTCAGCGCTCTCAATTCGTCCAGATTCGCGAGCACCCGCTCTGCGTCCACCATGGTTCACCTCACCTTATCTGTCCGCGCATTGGTTTTATGGGGCAGCCCGGCCTGCTCCCTACGCAACACAGTGTAGGTCACCAGCGCCGATCGCGCACGCACGGCCCGTCAGCAAGCACGCCGGGAGCCGGGCGTGGGTGCGAAAATATCTCCGAGCGAAGTTCAACCTCGCCCGTCTTTCTCCATAGAGGACACACATGGCATCCAGCAGCCACTGGGAAGGGAGTTGGGACGCAGTGTTCGGATCGGCGCCAGACTCCACTCCGGACACGAGTCTCACCGCCATCGACATCTCCACCCTGGTGCAGACATACTCCGGGCTGCTCTTCCGAGTTGCTCATTCCGTTCTGCGCAACCGTGGAGAGTCGGAAGACGTGGTCCAGGATGTCTTCCTCCGCGTCGTGCAGCAGCAGCGCAAACTTGCCGAGGTGCGCGACCACCGCGTCTGGCTGGTGCGGATTGCCTGGAATCTGGCGCTGGACCGCAGGCGCAGCATCCGGCCCGAGCAGCTTGACGAGCCTTTCGCCGCGTCCCTGGTCGGCCCCGGCATCCCGGCTGACCAGATCCTCGTCGAGGCCCGCCAGATCGCCGACGCGCTCCGCGCCATCGAAGGTCTGCCGCGTCAGGAGCGCCACGCGCTTCTGCTCTCCGCCATCGACGAGCTGAGCATTCAAGAGATCTCTGCAATTCTTCAGCGCAGCGAGTCTGCCGTCCGCGCGTTGCTCTTCCGCGCTCGCACCCACCTGCGCCAGCGGCTGGAGAGAGGAGTGAACCGATGAGCCACCCATCCGACGGCAGCTCCGACCGCGTGGAGCAGATTCTGACCGCCCTGCGCGCCACCCAGGCCCCAGGCGGGCTTGAACAGCGCATCTCCGCGCGTCTTCATCAGGCCGCCGCCGAGCGGCGACCAACGCAGCACTCCCTTCGCATCTGGCAGACGTCGACTCGCCCCCATCTCGCCTTCGCGGCAGCGTTGGCCTTGCTGCTCGCACTGGTTGGCAGCACCCTGCGCTACCGTGCGACGACGCCAATCCCATGGAGCTCCAGCGCGTTCCAGCCCAGCGTTTCCGCCCGCCCATCCCATTTTGCACATCGATCCGTCGCAGTCGCTCTGCCGGCGCCCCGTGTCGCGCTCACGCGCTTGCGTCGGCCTATCGTCGCGGCAGTCGCCGTACCGACTCCAGACGCCATAGCCCGAGCTGAAACGCTGGCCCCCAGTCGCCCCGCGCCAGACATGTCTGTCAACGAGCAAAGGCAACCGCAGGAGGCGCTGTTGCTCCCTGTCACCCGTCCCGGTCCATCGGTCCACGTCGTCGTCTTTGAACAGGCCGACGCTCCCGCCCTTCGCGCCATGGCTCAGGCTCGCCTGGACGCCGAGATTCGGGTGTATGTTCGGCGCATGCTCGCCCCCATCGCCCTCACCGACGCGCTCTCCTCCCCGGAGTTCAGTGAACCCCCGGAGATCAACACCTTGGCGCCCTTACCCCATCCACCTGCCTCTCTTACCAACTAGTCGCGAACGGCTCGATCCCCGAACTTCGCACGCAACCCGGAGCGGCTGGCAGGAAGCCGAGGGCCCCATCAACCTTTCCAGGTTGCGGCAACGCTTGCGCTACCGCAACCTGCCAACCGGACCGCAAACCATGGAGACAACCAGCATGAAGCCAACGCCGCCGCGCCGCCACGCCGCCCTACCCACCATCGCCCTCGGACTCACCCTGCTCTTGCTCAGCGGCTGGGCCAACGCCCAGGGGGACCAGAGCACCGTCTCCTCCGATCGCAATCCCGCCGGACTATCGGCGTCCGGTCCATCAACGCACCAACTGGCCGTCGATACCAGGGCCTTCCAACTTTCCGGCCCAATCCCGGAGAACTATGCGGATCTGACCTCTGTGGAGAAATCCGTGCAAACAATGCTCCCTTCCAGCGCCAAAGTTTACCTGGACTATCCTCGGGAAATTCTCTTCGTACAAGGAACACCCAGCCAGCTCGATCTCGCTGATAAGATCGTCCGCGAACTGAACCGTCCCCACAAGAGCTACCGCCTCACCTATACCGTGACCGAAGTTGATGCCGGCAAGACCACCAGCACCGAGCACTATTCGACGATCCTCACCTCCGGGCAGCAAAGCATCTTGAAGGAGGGCGACAAGGTCCCGGTGGCGACCGGCTCTTATTCCAACGGTAGTACGGAGACGCAGTTCACTTATCTCGATGTCGGCATGAACATCGAATCCACCATCGCATCCGCGACCGAAGGCTTCATCCTGAAGTTGAAGATTGAGCGCTCGAGTCTCAGCACGCCGGTTACCATCTCCAATGTGCAGGAGCCCGTCGTCCGCCAGCGCGTCCTGCAGACCACCTCCAAGCTCACCCTCGACAAGCCCGTCATGCTCGGCTCTATGGATGTTCCGGGCAGCACCCACCGCATCGACATCGCTGCGGTGATCGAGCCGAACAGGTAAACCCCATCAGCGCCGGAGACCTCGCTCGGGTCTCCGGCGCTGATGAGGGTCCCTTGCGGCCATCGAAAACCAGCACCGGTGCCGCGAGCCGATAGACCATTTTCCCCGTAGGTGTAGTCCGGCAGATTGAGATTGATGGGCGTCTTTCCCAATGAAAACGCCACGGCACAATCGCGTTTCGATACCCATCAACGGGGGAAAATGCTCTAGACCCCGCTGCAGACCCCGCCTGCCGCGGCCAGTGCCGGCCTCATCTCACCGCGGATCTCCTCGCCGTGCGCGCTGGACCTAAAATGGAGAGATGGAACGCATCTATCTCGATGCCAACGCCACAACCCCGGTCCTTCCTCAAGTGCTGGACGCCATGCGTCCTTACTGGGAGGAGAAGTTTGGCAACCCCAGCTCTGCACATCACGCCGGACAGCGGGCTCGCGCCGCCATCGAGCAGGCGCGCGCATCGATCGCCCGCCTGCTGAACTGCTCGCCCAAGGAGATCATCTTCACCTCCGGCGGCACGGAGAGCGACAATCTGGCGCTCAACGGCGTGCTCAAACCCTTCCTGGATAAACGCCAGCCGGCGCATCTGCTCACCACCGAGATTGAGCATCACGCCATCCTCTACACCGCGCAGGCTCTGCGCAGCCGGGGCGCAAACGTCACCCTGCTGGCGCCAAACCGCGAAGGCGTCATCGAGCCGGAGGCCTTCCGCGCCGCCCTGCGCCCAGACACCGAACTGGTCTCCATCATGGCCGCCAACAATGAGACTGGTGCCGTTCAGCCCATTGGCAAGCTGGCCCGCATCGCCAAAGCGTATAACCCGGCCATCCTCTTCCACAGCGACGCGGTGCAGGCCGCGGCCAAGCTACCGCTGGATCTCAGTGGCGCGCTGAAGAACGTCGATCTGCTCTCCATCTCCGGCCACAAGATGTACGCTCCGCAGGGCACGGGCATCCTGTTTATCCGCAGTGGAACCTATCTTGCGCCGCTGCTCTATGGTGGCCCACAGGAGCGCCAGCTCCGCGCCGGCACAGAGAACGTCCCCGGCATCGTGGCCCTCGGCCGCGCAGCCGAACTTGCGCAGGACTGGCTCAGCGCCTATCGGGATCGCGAACTGGCCGCGCTACGGGATCGTCTTGAAACCGGCCTGCTGGCGGCCATCCCTGGCAGTAGCGTCAATGGGCCCGTGGGAGACGCGGACCGCCGCTCTCCCAACACCACCAACCTGCGCTTTGAGGGCGTCGATGCGGAGGCTCTGCTGATCGCGCTCGACATGCAGGGGATCGCGGCCAGCTTCGGCGCAGCCTGTCAGTCTGGCGCCACCGAGCCTTCGCACGTTCTGCTGGCAATGGGCCTCAGCGCGCAACAGGCTCGAAGCAGCCTCCGCCTGTCGCTCTCTCGCCTGACCACCAGCGAGGAGATCGACCGCGCCCTGAAGATCATCCCAGCCGCAGTGGCTCGCCTCCGCTCCCTGGCCCCATAGCGCTCTCTGCTCAGGACGGGCCAGGCGACCGGCTCTGAACCAGATCAAGAAACATTTGATCCTTTCTATCCCGACACGTTTGTGGGCATCGCTTCACCTGTTCGGCGATCTCGCAGTACGGCATATAGTCGCCGAGCAACTCCCGGCGGTCTTGCCGCGATAGATGAAACTTGGGATGCCCAGGAACACGCGTGAGTTCCGCCGCTTTCGACGGGGAAAGCAGAGGGATACAGCCGGCTTCTTTCCAGTGCTGTCGCAGCCATGCCAGGCGGCCATTAGCAAATAGAAGAGCGGAGACTACCGTTGTCGTTCAAAGACAACACGTCGGCTCACAGCGTTTCACGCGCCCAGGAAACAGCGGCAGCAACGTCCTTTTCCTCAACGCCGAGGTGCGCCAACCGGGCTCGCACCGAGGATGTCCCACCCATAGTTGAAAGTTGAGCGGCGGTTCGACCCGGGGTCTGAAAGAATCGGGTTGCTAAACCTTCGAAAAGGAGAACCGCCGTGAAGAAAGCTTATCGCACCATCGGCAAGCAAGGGAAAATCAACGAGCAGGAGCTGACCAGGTTTCTGGTCAAGAATGGGCAGGGTCTACTGCCCA
>DAHXNO010000140.1 GCA_027365345.1 Granulicella sp. | reverse complement strand
CAGTCCCACGCAGCGAAAATCCTGGCGTGCGGAACGCTTCCGCGCGGTAGCGGAGAAGCTCCGCCGTATGTACCGGATGCAGATTGTTTTCGCAGGCGCCGGCGCAGAGGCCGTTGCCATCGATGTCCTCCGCGCCGGCCTCAGTTTCCGTACGGCCAACCTGGCTGGCCAGACCCTCCCCCTGGAACTCGCCGCGATTCTCTCGCTCGCGGACGTTGCCGTGACCCTGGACACGGGCCCCATGCACCTCGCTCGGGCCGTACGGCTTCCCATGGTGATCATCGCGCCGGGCTGGTCTCCGGAGGTCGAGTGGCTTCCGCTGAACAATCCCCGCGCCCGGATCCTCAAGAACTCCGAACTACCCAGCGCTCCGCAGGACTATATCATCGACGAGGTGACGGTGGACGAGGTGCAACAAAACCTCGCCGAACTGCTGCGGATCTATCCTCCGCGCACCTTCAGCCATCGCGCGTAGAGGAATCACGCGATCTATGCAGGATCTGCGGAGTGTGCAGGCGGGCAGTGGACTCTACGGTCGTGTTCAAGTTGCCGCGGCCTGGAGAGCCTTGGGCATGGAATCCACCGCCCGGTTGGCCGCCGCGGCTGGAGGCGGGGCTGGGTATAGAGCCGCTGAGGCCGGGCGTTAGCGGATCGCCAGATCATCGAGCCAGGTAAAGAACTCTGGGAAGGAGATGCCGGCGGCCTCAGCGCCACGAATTGCCGTATCGCCCTCGGCTCGCAGGGCAGCGACGGAAAACGCCATGGCGATGCGGTGGTCCAAGCCGGAATCAATCACCGCGCCGTGCAGCCGCTGTCCGCCGGGGATATCCATTCCATCCTCGAGTTCGGTCACCTCAGCACCCATGGCGCGCAGATTTTTCACCACCAGCGCGATGCGGTCACTCTCCTTCACCCGCAACTCTTTGGCATCGCGGATCCGCACCCCTCCCTGGGTATAGGGTGCGATGGCCGCAATGACTGGAAGCTCGTCGATCAACTGCGCCGCCCGTTCGCCGGCGATATCGATGCCGAGCAGAGCGCGACCGCGGTTCACCTGGATCGTCCCTGCCATCTCTCCATGGGTTTCCTGAACATCCAGCACCTTGATGGTTCCACCCATCGCCGAGATCACATCGAGCATGGCTGCCCGGGTGGGGTTCATTCCCAGAGCATCCAGCACCAGATTGGAGTCTTCAAAGAGCAGCGCCGCGCAGAGGAAGAATGCGGCTGAGGACATATCGCCTGGGACAGTAGCGTCGATTGCGGTCAGCTTCTGTCCTCCGGCGATCGAAAGCCGGGCGTCCTTGCGGTTCAGCCTGGCTCCAAAGGCCTTCAGCGCATGCTCGCTGTGGTCTCGCGTCCGCACCCGCTCCACAAGGGATGTGATGCCTTGTGCTTGCAGTCCGGCAAAAAGTACCGCAGTCTTCACCTGCGCGCTGGCAATGGGAGCCTCAAAGCCGATCCCGGTCAGGGCGCCGCCATGCACCATCATGGGTGCGTGTCCATTGGTCAGTTCGATCCGTGCACCCATCTGTTGCAGAGGGTTGCGGATGCGCTCCATCGGCCGTAGGCTGAGGGACGCATCGCCGACAAAGCGGAACGATCCCTGCTGCGCGGCCACCAGGCCGGCGAGCATGCGCATGGTTGAGCCGGAGTTGCCACAGTCCAGGTCGCCATTTGGCTGCCGCAACCTGCCGCCGGTACCGGTGACCTCGATTGTCTTTCCAACAGTCGCAACCTTGGCTCCCATTGCGCTCATGCAGGCCAGCGAGCTGTGCGGATCGGCTCCTGTGGAAAAATTCGAGAGTCGCGAGACGCCTTCAGCAAACCCCGCCAACAGGGCATAGCGATGCGAGATCGATTTATCGCCGGGGAGCATCACCGATCCGCGGAATCCACGTGCGGGCGAGACGATCACAGTGGAGCAAGAGGAAGAGTCTAGTGGAGAACTCATGCTGCTAGTTTACTCAACAGGCGGCTTCTCCACTCTGGCTTATTGGAAATGAGATTCAATGTCCCGGAGGCGGATTATCCGGGTAGATGCGTATGTCTGGAACGCCACGATAGCGCTCAGCATAGTCCATTCCATAACCGATCACAAACTTATTGGGAATCTTGAAGCAGGCGTAATCGGCTTCGATCGGCACCAGCCTCCGCTCCGGTTTATCCAGGCAGGTGGCGATCTTCAGCGACGCAGGGCGGTGCTGAAGCATGAGCCCGCGGAGGTAGCTGAGAGTCAACCCGGTGTCGAGGATGTCCTCGACTAGAATCACGTGCCGGCCTTCGATGGGGTTGTCGATGTCTTTGATCATCTTCACCGCGCCGGAGGTTACCCGCGCCCGTCCGTAACTGGAAACAGCGACGAAGTCAAAGGTATTGTCCACCTTGATGGACCGCGCCAGATCCGCCAGAAAGATCGCCGCACCCTTCAGCACGCCGATCAATACGATCGACTGCCCCTGGTAATCCTGGGAGATCTGATCGCCGATCGCCTTCACTCGATCGGCGATCTGCTCCGCAGAGAGCAAAACGTCCATCTTCTCCGGAGCCACAAAAGCAGGAACTGGGATGATCATAATCTCAAGATTACGCGATACGAGCGCGTTGAAAAAAGGGAGTCCGACTGCATTGGGATGAGGAAAACCGGTACGGAACCTGTTCCCGATTCAGTCTGCCGCGTACCAAGTCCACGCTTTGCTTCGGCATGCTTCAGAAGTTGAATCGCTGCTTCGGCGAGAGTGAAAACGAGTTCCCGCGTCCGAGCAGGGCCGCCAGATTCCGCTTACGCGGAGGAAGCGTTGCGCAAGAATGCTTTCGCAGTGGATAGGAGTTGGTGAGAGCGCGCCAAGTTGACTTCATTTTATCTTCGCACGGTGGCTGTGGAGACCCGTGCAGTGGGGGAGGCGTCCGCTGAAGCCGAGGCGCCGCGTCAGGCGTCCACCGGCAATTCTATTGCTGCGGAGGGTCAAGAAGTTGTTTCGGTTCAAGCCTGAGCGAGAGGCGGGTGTATTGCGTTGAACGCCGACAGGAGGGCGATGGAAGTGATCGTTGTGCAGCCAGGGGTCGAGGTTGGGAACGGTTCTTCGGAGTTCTGATAAGGGGGAAACGAGCCGCATTTGGGTAGGGCGGTCTGGGTGAAGCGTAGGGTGTTGCCGTTGGTGCGCGGGGCATACGGACTGGGCTCGCCCACGTGCGGGGATTGACGAGAGACGCGGCGAGGGCGGAGGTGGGTCTGCTCTCCGCCCAGTCGCGTTAGCGGTCGATCAGCTTTGCGTGGGTCACGGGGTAACGTTCGCCTTGAATGTTGATTGCCGAGGACGCCTCTTCGATTGTGCGCACATCGTCCGCGGTGAGATGAATGGTGGTGCTGCCGAGATTTTCCTCCAGGCGCGAAAGCCTGGTTGTACCAGGAATCGGAACGATCCATGGCTTCTTGATAAGGAGCCATGCGAGAGCAATCTGCGCAGGCGTGGCTCCTTTCTGCTTCGCAAAACTGGTGATGACCTGAACCAACGCCTGATTGGCCTTGCGGTTGTCCTCACTGAAGCGCGGCACGATGGCACGGAAGTCGGTGCTATCGAACCTGGTTGAGGCGTCGATTGTGCCGGTGAGGAAGCCCTTACCCAGCGGGCTGAATGGAACAAAGCCGATGCCGAGCTCTTCAAGCGTCGGAATCACAGATTGCTCGGGCTCCCGCCAGAAGAGAGAGTACTCGCTCTGCAGGGCAGCCACGCGCTGTACCGCATGGGCCCGGCGGATGGTCTGCGCGCCAGCCTCTGAGAGGCCGAAGTGTCTTACCTTGCCCTCCTGGATAAGGTCCTTTACCGCGCCGGCAGTGTCTTCAATCGGCGTGCCTTTGTCGACGCGATGTTGATAGAGCAGGTCGATGGCGTCGGTCCTGAGACGTTTGAGGGAGCCTTCGACTGCCTGTTTAATGTGGCCGGGACGGCTGTTGGTCGCCGTCCAGCGGTTGTCGTTCTCGGGATCGGCCTGGAAGCCGAACTTGGTGGCGATGACAACGTCTTTTCGAAATGGCTCAAGAGCCTGACCGACAATTTCTTCATTGACGTACGGACCATAAACCTCCGCCGTGTCGAAGAAGGTGACTCCGCGTTCCACGGCGGCGCGGATGAGTTTGATTGCCTCTGACTTCTCGGTAGCGGGGCCAAGCCCGAAGCTCAAGCCCATGCAGCCGAGCCCGAGTGAGGAAACTTGAAGACCGCTTGTTCCCAATGTGCGCTTTTCCATGATCTCTCCTGAGCTGATTGTGCACTGTTCCAGCAACTTCAAGTGTAAGGAGACTCGGTCTATGAGACTAGCTGGTGTTCGATGCAAAGACTTATGAGTACAATTCATGAATCATGAGAAATGACCTTAGCGAACTATCAGCCTTTGCCGTGGTGGCCGAAGAGCGTAGCTTTACGCGCGCCGCTGCGCGTCTGGGCGTCTCACAATCCGCGCTGAGCCACTCGATTCGAGGTCTTGAGACGAGGCTTGGGCTTCAGTTGCTGGCGCGAACCACGCGCAGCGTCTCGCCAACGGCGTCGGGCCTGTCGTTGCTCAAGGAACTCGCGCCGGCGCTGGAACGAATCGAACATGCCCTCGCAGACACCCGGAAGCAACGGGAGACGCCTTCGGGCCGGATACGGCTGATTATTCCCAGAACGGCAACCAAGATGGTGCTTTTGCCGAAGCTTGCCCATTTTCTCCGTACCTATCCCGAGATTGTGTTGGAGGTGACATCCTCCAACGACCCGGTCGACCTGATCGCGGGGGAGTACGACGCAGGGGTACAAATCGGCGAGTTTATCCAGCGGGATATGGTCGCCGTGCGAGTGACGCGAGCGCTTCGCCTCGCTGTCGTCGGATCTCCAAGGTACTTCGAGTCGCACAGCATCCCGAGAAACCCTCACGAGTTGAAGCATCATTCGTGCATCGGCTTTCGCTTTACCAGGGGTCTTTACCGCTGGGAGTTCGAAAAGGGCCGCAAGCCGCTGACGGTCAGCCCGCAGGGGCCTGTATCCTTCGACGACCCGGAGCTCGTGATCCAGGCAGTTCTCGATGGGATTGGAATTGGCACCGCCATGGAAGAGAGCATTCGGGATGCGATCGAGAGCGGTCGGCTGATCCAAGTGCTGAAAGATTGGTGTCCTTCATTTCCGGGCTACTTTCTCTACTATCCGAGCCGGCGAAATCAACCGGCGGCGCTGGCCGCGCTGATCGACTCCCTGCGCTTGCCTGAGGACCGGGAAACTCCTGCCAAAGCACAGCGGCGCCGGGTGTTGCTATAGAGAGCCTTGAATCGGGCCCTTGATCTGTTATGGAGAACTTGAATCGGGCCCTAGATCTGTTATGGAGAACTCTGCCATCGAAGCGGCGCATTTGTTTCAGCAGAGACGGATGACGAGGCTTGTTGGAATCGCGTCAGCGCTGATGGTGGCGCTGAGTGCAAGGGCAAGCGCAGAGAGACCAGAGCTTGAATGGACGTTACCGCCTGGCACAGCCATCCCTATCGAATTCACGCACACAATGGAAGCCGGCAAAGCGAAGATTGGATCTGGACGTTGTGGGTGAAACCTGAAAGACGGAATATTTGAGCGTTTGAGACCCGCTGAGACCGTGAGCGATGGGGGCCTTTGTGTTGGGTCGGAACAGCGACTGAACAGGCTGTAGGCATCGATTCCGGGAGTGCGTGCGGTCCTTATGGTTTTGATATGACGAATCTTAGGCAAACCGGGAGCGCGATGATGGGGTGATGGAGATGCACTCCAAGTATTTTACGATCAAACCTTATGCAGCCGGCATCGTCTTGTTGCAGGAGGAGGGTGAAGCATGTGCAATCGAAAGATCCTTTGGTTCGGTGGTTGCAGGTGAACTTTTGACGCGAAGCCGTGGCGATCACTCCGGTCCCGGACCCAAGGGGATCTCCATGGAGACCCCGACAACATGTGTCTTCGGGTTTGCCATGGGACTCAGGGTGCTCAGTATCCTGCTGGATAAGGATTGTTTTCTTCCACAGCAGTGCTGGGCGTGATGGTGCAGGACATAACCTCCAGCGAGGAAGCCTATGGTCTGACCGACGATGACGTCGGATGGAAAGTGCTGGTTGGCGAGGATGCGAGCGATGCCGATGGTTTCAGCAAAGCCGTAGGCTGGAATGACGACATACCAGTGCGGATACTCGCCGGCGAAGACGCGAGCCAGAGCCATGCTCGATGTCGCGTGGTCGGATGGGAAGGATGAGTCAAACTCCCAATGGCTGGTACCATCTGCCCAGAAATCTCCCTGTTGGTTGCCTTGCAATGGCCGCTGCCGATTTGTGGCCATTTTGAGCACCGCAGTGACTGTTCCAGAGGCCACGATGGCTTCCACGCCGAGGCGTCCGGTCTCGGCGAGCTTCGGATCGTGTCTGGCCAAGCCCAGGAAGTAAACTCCAGCGCCTTCTGAGCCGGTTGCGTAGTAAGAACCGAAGTCGGTGATATCGTCGGCGATTTTGGTTCGATTTGGGTCAACTCCCACGGTTTTGGAGGCTTCTGCGTCATAGGCAAAGGCCAGGCCCGTGGCTGCGCCAAGGGGAAGCAACCAGTAGGCGTCTTTGGGTTGAAGGTGAAAAGGGCTTGCGAATACACCTTTCTCATCTGAGCCCAGATCGTCAAGGCAGCGGCCAAAGTGCAGGATGCCGCAGATGGGTTCCGTGCTTGATGGAACCGCGGCCGTTTGGACGGGTGGGGCGTCCGGAGGCTGGGCGGCCGTTTGTTGGGGCGATGCGGAACTACTGGCGGAGTCTGTGTTCTGGGCGTGGCTGGTGAAAGGGAACAGGCCCGTGGCGGCGATGGCAATGCCGGCGAGCGTGCGTGTGAGAAGATTCATGTTTTTGGGGTTCTCCCTACAGGTTTGCTGTTACGGCAGTCTCGCCGCGAACGCGCTTTGAGTGTATTTTCACAGCCATAGGTTGGAGGCAAGCCGGTCCGGCGCCTGATTGCGATTGAGGTCGAATGCGCAGAATCAATTGGCTCTTGCTGATGTAGAACCTGAGCTTTGGATAACGAAAGCCTAGCGCATCCATGGTGCTCTTCCGGCTCCGTACAAGCGTTTTCTTGCTACACCCTTTCCGTATGGTATCAACAAAGCGCTTGATGAACAGGTAGTGGATGCTGATGCAGAACGCTCTCTGGCTGTGCTGGATTCCAGGCTCGATGGTGGATTCTGATATGTTCTTGATTCAGGTGTCTGGAGTGCGGCATGGAGTGGAGGGCTGAATGAAATCTGGGTCCTGCGGCCGGGTGTTCTTTGGGGCGTCTGCGGTGTACTTCAGCGTGATCGCCTTGCTGTGGCATGACTCCGCATCGTGGCAAAACCTGTACCACATCTGGAGCTTACCTTTAGGCTCGATTGTGGGAGAGTGCATGATGGTTGCTCAGATCGCGGGAGGAGTGGGAGTTCAGTTCCCAAGAACAGAGCGTCCAGCGTCGATGGTGCTTTGCGGCGTCTATCTATGTTTCTCGCTGGCCTGTATTCCAGACATCCTCGCCGCAGCCAACGTCTATGACAAATACGGCGGCAGCTTTTTCGTGTTTCTGTCCATGTTCTTCGGAGCAGTCGCGCTCCTGGCGTCCACGGAGACGGACGAGGGCAGGGGGGTGCTGTTGGCCGGCGTGGCGCGCCTGGGACTGGGCCTTTGCGCCAGCTCTTTTGCGTTGGGGCAGGGGCTCCTGCCTGGCGAGACAGCGCGAGCCGTTCCCAAGTGGATTCCACCGGGGCAGATGTTTTGGGCGGTTGCTACAACCGCCGCCTTCACCCTTGCGGCAGCCGCCATGCTGGTTCATCTTCATACCCGGCTCGCCATACGCCTGATGACGCTTATGGTGGGCCTTTTCGGATTGCTGGTGTGGGCGCCGCAGCTTATCGGTAGCCCCAAGGCGCATTTCCTTTGGTCTGAACTCGCCGAGACCTTTCTGGTTACGGGGGCCGGCTGGGTGGTGAGCGAGTTGAGATTTCTTTGAAGCCTTATGACGGGCATAGCCCGCTGGTGGGGATGATTTGAGACGCGGCCAGCGAGAGATACGTAGAGGCTGGCGGAGATTGCTTTGAGGCCGACCTGCCGCGAGGCGATGGACGATGGATTGCAGAGGAGCGCCGCGTTCAGCCGGTCTCCCTGGAGAGCAAGGTCAGCACGGCTGTCCTTCTGCAAGCGAGCGGGTTGCCGGTAGGTTTTCCACAGAAATTTGCGAGGCGCCGGAACAAGCGAGACACGGTGAACGTCTTCCTTCCAGGTTTGAAGCTCAAACTGGGAGGAATCTTTCATTTGAAACCGATCCATGGAAAGATGTTGTTTCTGGTAGCCGCCTTGACGTTGGCTGGATGGGTTGCCGATGGTCAGACGCTCGCTCCTGCGTCTGAGAACGCGCCTTCCGCGAAGAATGCTTCGCACGGTCTGGGAGATCTGCCGTGGAGCTGGGTGGACAAGGATACGGGGCATCGTATCTTTCGGTTGAGCGGCGAACCCGGTTCCGGAGCGAACTATTTCAATGTGAACCCATTCAGTCCAGATGGGAGGCTGATGGAGTATATGGCTCCGGATGGGATCCATGTACTGAATCTGACGACGCGGACGACCCGATTGTTAGTGCCCAATCCTCCGCTGCCTGCCGATGCGGGACGCAGCCCGATGGCGCGTTTCCGGTTTGGGGTGCACCCGATTGTGGTGGGGCACAAGACGCCCAGCGTCTTTTTTACCAGGTACGACCCTGCCGCCAAGGTGAATGTTCTCTACAAGGCGGATATGTACAGCGGAAAGGTGACCCGTCTGCTGGCGCTGGCGCCGGGTGAGAGCATCATCACGATCAATGCGGATGAGACGCTGGGGGCAGGCACGATGGAGGTTGGAGGACACCCTGGGGCGGGGTTCGGCTTTGGCGGTGGAGCGCAGCGGCCGCAAGCCGACAGTGGAATCACGGCGAGACAGGCCAAGGGTGAGATGATGGAGCGCCGGTTGGCGGCGCATATCCCGCTCGTGTTGTATACGGTGGATCTACGCCCCGGGCCGGACAACGGGAAGAAGACGATTTTGCTGCATTCGACCGACTGGATCAACCACCTGCTGTTTTCTCCCGCCGACCCAACGTTGCTGATGTACTGCCATGAAGGTCCGTGGCACCAGGTGGATCGCATCTGGACCATCCGCACCGATGGCTCCCACAACATGCTGATGCACAAGCGAACCATGGCCATGGAGATCGCCGGTCACGAGTTCTGGGGTCCCGACGGCGAGACGCTGTGGTATGACTGGCAGTATCCCAGAAGCCAGGTGTTCTATCTGGCGGGGTATGACCTGCGCACGGGTGAGCGCGTGGCCTATCACATGACGCGCGACGACTGGTCGATCCATTTCAACGCAACCGCCGAGCGAAGCTTCTTTGTGGGTGACGGCGGCGATCCGGGGCAGGTGGCTGGTGCTCAGAACGGTGAATGGATCGAGCTGTTCCACGCGCACATGATCCCGCTTGACGGGGCGATCAACGAAAAAGATTATTGGCAGCCTGGCGTCTTCGACGCCGAGCATCTGGTGAATATGGCACACCATAACTATCGTCTTGAACCGAACGTCCACATTACGCCGGACGAGAAGATGGTGATCTTTACCAGCAATATGTTTGGGCCGAGCTATGTGTTCGGTGTGGAGGTAGCGAAGGCCACGGGAGTGAACCCAGCCGATGTGCACTCGACACCGGAACTGGCCAGCCAGTACAACCCTGTGAATCCCACGCCGACAAACGTGTACTCTTCCGCCGATCAGCATAGACGTTATTGATGTGATGAAGAGAGCTTGCCGGCCGCCAGGTCAGGTTGGAAGAGAGAATGGGTTGCTGCGATGGAAGGAGGTTTTTTGCGGGGCTGAACGAATGCGCACGTGGGCTTGGGCAGACGGAGGAAGGGGATCGGATGCTGAAGCGCCGAGCGGCGGAGATGAAGGTGAAGGCCGTCGGCTGCAGGGGGCTACGGGGAGAGAATCGGTGGGTTGAGGGACTGGCTTTGCGGAGACCTTTGAGGCGCCGAGACGCCGTTGTGGCCTGTCGATGCGCAGCAGAGGCATCAGGCAGAAAAGGGTGTTGAGCGGGTTCACGCGGAGAGCTTCGGTCCATGCGAACTCCAGGTTTTGTCCGCAGCGTGGCAGAGCGGCTCCAGCGGGCAATCTGCGCAGTGAGGCTTGCGCGCGATGCAGATCTGCCGGCCGTGATGGATCAGTTCATGGCTGAACTGGATCCAGTGATCTTCTGGAATCACCTTCTCCAGATCCTGCTCTACCTTCACCGGATCTGTCTGCTGGGTTAGCTCCAGGCGGCGAGACAGGCGTCCGACGTGGGTATCGACTACGATGCCGGAGGCAATCGCAAACCAGCTTCCCAGCACGACGTTGGCTGTTTTGCGGGCTACGCCGGGCAGCCTGGTCAACTCCTGGATTGTCTGTGGGACCTTGCCACCGAACTCCTCCACAAGGACGCGAGCTGCGCCCTGGATGTTCTTCGCCTTGGCGCGGTAGAAGCCGGTGGTGTGGACGATTCGTTCGAGCTCTGCCAGCGGCGCTTCGGCCAGCTTTCTGGGCGTGGGATACATCTTGAAGAGCTCAGGGGTTACCTTGTTGACGGCTACATCGGTGGTTTGCGCGGAGAGGATTGTGGCAATGGTCAACTCGAAGGCGTTGTGATGGTTCAGCGCACAGACAGCGTTCGGGTAGGTCTTTGCGAGCGTCTCCAGGATGGCGGCGACGCGGTTGCGAGATGGTTGGTCAGGCGGCTTTGCCTTTTTGCCCTTTGACCTCTGGGCAGACGCGCTCAACCTGCCAGGGCTCTTCAGGGCTGGCGCAAGCTTGACTTTCGCCTGTGCCTGCTTACTCAATGGCCGCGACTGCTTTGCTGAGGACTTTACCTGGGGGGTGGCTCTGGAAGTTTGGATGTGTTTTGCCACGCATGATCTTTCCCGCGGAAGATTGTCTTATCCGAGACGGTCCAGCATCTCCATCGGCTTCATCCGCACACAGCTAAAGAGGGGAAAATCCTTGAGGGTGTAGATGCTGATCTCGGTCTCGCGCAACTGCTGGACCAGATCCAGAAAGTCCTCTGGGAAGTTGGTCTCAAAGGCTACTACGAACTCCTGGTCGTCCAGGCCAAAGGAGTAGGTCGTATTCAGCTTCACGCGGGGATAGAGCAGCCCGACGCGGATGTGCTCATCCATCAGCCGCTTGCGCTCCGTGGCGGGAAGCAGGTACCAGGGACGGGTCTTCCAGAAGGGGTAGATGAAGATGTACTTTTGACCGCCGGGCCGGATGGCTCCGCGTCCCTCGCCTTCGCTCTCGTCCTCACGGTCGATGCTGTACTGGGAGCGCTTGGTCATGGCGAGGAAGTTGTGAGGGATGGTGAGGTAACCGCCCAGGGGCGTCGCCATCAGCTCAGAACGCATGCGGTTCAGCTCGTCCACCGCATAGCCGATGCTCCAGATGCACATGTCGACATCGCCGCGGGTGCCGATGGTGGAGTAGGTAAGGCAGAGGAACTCGCCGGGCTTGTTCCAGCGGGCGAGCACGTCCGCAAAGGCTTGCTTGTGGGCGGACTTTTCCTCGGCGGGGAGGCGGCGCCACTCCGGCATCACCTTGTAAAAGCTGAAGCATACGACCTGGCGCTTGAGGGGCGCGGCTCCGTGGGCGGCTGTGGCTGCGGAGGGTTTGCTCTGAGGGGGTGCGGGATGGGTGGCAACAGGGGCGGATGTGACGGCTTCAGTCATATGTTGATGGTACCAAATTGCCGGAATTCAACCGCTGAGCCGTTGCGCGTTCAGTCCGGCGCGGATATATTCCGTTGCAAGAGTTTTGCAGCTTTGGAGAGGGGTTGTCCTGATGGACTCGGCATCCGAACGTTTCGATAAGAAGATCCTTGAGTTGACCGACTGGCGCGGGAAGATGCTTGAGAAGCTGCGCAAGATTGTTCACAAGGCAGATCCTGAGATTGTGGAAGAGTGGAAGTGGATGAGCCCGAACCGGCCCGGGACTCCGATCTTTTCGCATGCCGGAATCGTGTGCACGGGAGAGGCGTACAAGGATGTGGTGAAGACGACCTTTGCGCGTGGAGCCGCGCTGCAGGATCCTGCTGGTTTGTTCAACTCCAGTCTGGAGGGGAACGTGCGCCGCGCGATCGACTTCCATGAGGGCGACAAGATGAATGAAGCAGCCTTGGAGGACCTGATCCGGGCTGCGGCAGCACTGAACGTGGCCAGGGCGGAGGCAAAGCGTGGCGCAGGGGCCAATTGCGGGGCAAGAGGCAGGAAACAAGGGAAATAGCGTTCTTGCTGGTTCATGCGCCGCAGGATCTCGTCCCGTATACTGGAGCGACATGTCCGCAAAACTGATTGCTCTTCTTGTTGCCCTGATCAGTAGTGGTGGTTACGCCATGGTGATTCTGCTGATGGCCATTCAGGCAGCCTGCATACCGATTCCGTCGGAGGTGATTATGCCGCTGGCCGGTTATGCGCTGGCGCACACACAGATGGAGCTGATCCTGTTGGCTGTGGTGGCGTCGCTGGCCTCCAATCTGGGATCCATACCGGCCTACTGGGTAGGAGCGCGGGGCGGGCGGCCCATGGTGGAGCGCTATGGCCGCTACCTTCTGCTGAGCAGGCGTGATCTGGATATGGCGGATCGGTTCTTCAATCACTATGGGTCGATTACTGTGCTGATAGGAAGGATGCTGCCCATCATACGCACCTTTATCGCCTTTCCCGCCGGGGTTGCGCGGATGAATCAGGTACGATTCCACATCTACACCTTCATCGGATCCTTTCCCTGGTGTTATGTGCTGGCCTACATTGGGATGCGGCTGGGAGCCGGGTGGAACCGTGATCCGCGTTTTAAGGCGTTTTTTGACCGCTTTCATCATAGTGTGGAGGCAGTTCTGGTGATCGGATTGGCGTACTTTGTCTGGACTCACTGGAAGAACCGCGAGCGGCTGCAAATCGAGTAGATCCATTTGCCTGTGGAGGACTGCCTGGGAACGGGCTCCAAGCGTGTTGCGATGGGGAGACGCCAATGGAGACCGAGGGTTTGGCGCGAGGGAAGGTTATTGGGCAGATGCTGCAAGCTGCACGATGGCCGCTTGCAGCTTGCGGGTGGTGTGCTCGGGCGTGCTCTGCGGATCGTAGGCGATGGGTTCGCCGACGCGAACGGTGATGCGCGCGGAGTGAAACCAGCGCCTATCTGTTTGCAGGATTCTATCGATCCCCACCAGGGCGACGGGAAGGACGGCGGCTTCAGCCTCCTGGGCAAGCAGGCCAATGCCGGAGCGGAAGGGCAGCAGGGTTCCCGTGGCAGAGCGCCGGCCCTCAGGGAAGATGATGACGGAGTAGCCGCGGTCCAGCGCCTGGCCGGCGTGTTCAAAGCTGCGCCGAAAGCCGCCCAGACGCGGTAAGGGAAAGACGTTGAAGAGAATGGTGATGAGCCAGTAGGCGATGGGCAAAAGAGGGTTGAGCAGGACGCTGGGAGCGTTGCGGCCACAGCGGAAGTCCATCAGCAGATCCGCAGCCATGGTGCAGGCGATGCGCCGGCGCAGGTGCGCTGGGAGCCCGTAGAGCACCAAGGGTACATCGTAGGCGGTGATGTGATTGGCGATGATCAGCAGCGGCTGTTGGGGCTGGGCATCGGCAGCGGAGGAGCGCTCCACGCGGGGAGCGGCCAACAGCCAGACCAGAGGGCGGACGAGCAACTCAAGGAACGCCACGCGGAGCAGGTTGATGGGCGGAAGCCAGGTCCAGCGCGGATAGCGGTGGGGGAGAGCGGCGGAGGGTGGCGAGGGTGTTTTGACGGCGGGTGCTGGGATTGCCGGAGCAGCAATTTGGGAGACGGCCGGCGCCGGGTTTGGGGCAGCCAGTTGGGCTGCAGGCCCAGCTATAGGGTGGTTTAGGTCCTGGGCAAATGGCCGGGGCGCTGGAGGCGAGGTTGATCCGGTAAGGGCGCGAAGGTCGCCCAGCGTGACTGCCTGTGCGATCTGTTCTTCCTCCAGTTCGATGCCGAAGCGCTGTTCCAGAAGGGACTGAAGCTGCACCCGGGCGAGGCTGTCCAGGTGCAGATCCTCGGCGAGGCGCGCAGCGTCGGTTGTTCCGGCGGGTGGTTCACCGCTGATGGAGGCGATCATCTCCAGCAGGAGATCTCCCTGGAGAGGCGCAGGATTGTCGGCGCTTGCGGAGATCTGCGCGCCGGCCCATTCCGCCACGACACGGCGCAGGAGTTTGCCCGTGGAGGTGTAGGGCAGGCTGGGTTGAGGCCAGCGCAGGACGTGGCGCATCTGCTGGAAGGCGGCAAGCTGCTGGTTGGCCTGCTGGAGTGCATGACGCAGATGAGACGCATCGCCTTCCGCCAGGAGCACGGCCACTGGTTCCGGACCGTTGGGGCCCTCGTACTTGACCACCGCTGCCGCGCGCACTCCCGGTTGTTGAAGCAAGGCGGCTTCCAGATCAGCGGGGTAGATATTGAGGCCCGCCGAGGTTACGATGACATCGCTGCGGCGGCCTGCGAAGCGCAGTTCGCCGGAGTCTTCCTGAATGGCCAGATCGCCGGTGGCCAGCCAATCTGAGGAGCGGGCTTGAATGCGCCCCTGGACCCAGGCGGCGCCGGCGACTACACCGCCGCGCACCAGGATCTCGCCCTGGGGGCTGATCTTCACCTCGCGGCCGGGGAGCGGCTTGCCCAGCGTTCCCTTGCCCAGGTGGAAGGGATGATTCAGGGTGATGAGCGCGGCGGTCTCGGTCATGCCGTAGCCCTGAATCACGGCATATCCGAGCCTTCCCCAGAAGAGTTCGAGTTCTGGGGGAATGGTTCCCCCACCGGAGATCAGCGCCCAGAACTTCCAGCCGGTAGAGCGATGCACGCGGCGGAAGCGAAACATTCGGCGGGAGACTGGCCAGCTTGCGGACGCGGCGAGTTGGGCTTCGATGTTTGGGAAGAGACTCTTGAGGTGGGAGCGGAGGAGTTCGAGCGAGCGAGGGACGGCGATGAGCACCGAGATGCGGTTGAGGCGAATGCGGTCAAGCATGCGCGCCGGTTCAAGATGGGGATCCAGGTGGAGTTCGGCGGCCAGCAAGGGGGGCGTCCATAGTCCCATGAACTGACCGAACACGTGGCTGAGCGGAAGGGTGTGGAGGAAACGAAGAGGGTGAAAGAGGCGCTCGTAGCGGAGGTACTTTTGCATCTCGCGCTCGATGGGATCGAGGCTGGCGAGAACGTTGCGGTGGGTGTGGACGATGCCTTTGGGGGTGGAAGTGGTTCCGGAGGTGAAGATGATCTGGAAGGGAGCATCGAGCTGAACGGCCGGGTCGACGGTGAACAGCGGTTTGGTGGGGAGATGGGCAGCGAGGTTCTCCAATGGAAGGTAGGGGGTAGTGCAGGGGAGCCAAGGCAGACGTGCGGCGTCTGCGAGGATGAGCCGGGGGGCAACGTCGGCGATGACGCGGGCGGCAAAGTCCGGTGATCCGGCGGCGTCCAGTGGGACCGCCAGGACGCCACGCAGCATGCAGCCGAAGAAGGCTCCAATCCACTCGGCGGAGTTTTCACCCCACAGGACGACGCGTTCTCCGGGGCCGATTCCGCGTTGAAGGATTTCGGCCGAGAAGCGGGCGGCGAGGGTGGCCAACTCCGTGTAGGTGGTAGTGTGGCGGCGAACGCCGCGGTAGCGCACAATGGCTGTCTGCGCGCCGTTGCGGCGGAGATCGTCAACCAACGTGGCTAGATGCGGACGCAAATCTCGCTCTTGGTTAGCTCCAACTCCGATGATACGAGCAGATTGGAAGCTATTTGCAACACGGTTTGGCAAAGAGAGATACTGGGATGTCCGTTCGACGCCAGAGCAACTTCTGATTGTAAGAGGGTCCGCTGGCGCGATCGTCGCCTAAACCCGAGATGGGATCTCTGCCGCCTGGATGGCCCAGAGTCGTGTGTGATTGCGGGAGTGAGGTTGCGATTGCCGCCACCAACCCTCTGCGGAGGAGTTGCAGGAACGGAACTTTGCACTCGAGGAAGGTTTGGAACGCGATGTCTAAAGCCAAAACCGGTTCGCCGGACGCAGCGAGCATTAAGCCCGCAACTGGAAAACTTGGAATCATGATTCCCGGAATGGGCGCGGTAGCTACTACGCTCATTGCCGGGGTGGAGGCAGTTCGGAGAGGCTTTGCCAAGCCGTTTGGCTCGACAACGCAGATGGCAACGATCCGGCTGGGTAAACGCACGGAGGATCGTACCCCGTTGATCAAGGATTGGGCTCCGCTGGCACAACTGGACGACCTGGTCTTTACGGGTTGGGACATCTTTGGCGGCAACTTGTACGACGCTGCCAAGACGGCCAGCGTGCTGGACCACGAGCAACTGGAGAGCATGAAAGAGTTCTTGCAGGGCATCGAGCCGATGCCGGCGGCCTTCGACCAGCGCTGGGTGAAGCGGTTGACGCCCAAAGTGCAGAAGGTGGGCAAGAACAAGTGTGACTTGGCCAGCCAGATTCGCAATGAGATTGCGGAGTTCAAGACCAAGACCGATCGGCAGGTGATGATCTGGTGTGGGTCGACGGAGATCTACCTTGAGCCCAAGCCGGTGCATCAGACGCTGGATGCCTTTGAAAAGGGTCTTGTGGCGGACGATCCGGACATCTCGCCGTCCATGCTCTATGCCTGGGCTGCGCTGAAGGAAGGGATTCCCTTTGCCAATGGGGCCCCGAATCTGACGGTGGACATCCCCGCCTTACAAGAGTTGTCCAAGAAGATGAATGCGCCAATCTGCGGCAAAGACTTCAAGACTGGCCAGACATTCCTCAAGACGGTGCTGGCTCCGGGCTTCAAGGCGCGGCAACTGGGCGTAAGCGGATGGTACTCCACGAACATCCTGGGCAATCGTGACGGAGAGGTGCTGGACGATCCCGACAACTTCAGGACCAAAGAGGTCTCCAAGCTGGGCGTGTTGGATTACATCTTCCAGCCGGAGAAGAACCCGGAACTGTACGGCGATGTATTTCACAAGGTGCGGATCAACTATTACCCGCCGCGTGGAGATAATAAAGAGGGTTGGGACAATATCGATATCTTCGGGTGGCTCGGGTATCCGATGCAGATCAAGGTTGATTTCCTTTGCCGCGACTCGATTTTGGCCGCTCCTCTGGCTTTGGATATATGCCTGTTCATGGACTTGGCGGCGCGCACCCCGGCGCTGCGCGGCTTAGGGATCCAGGAGTGGTTGAGCTTTTACTTCAAGGACCCAGACAGCGCGCCGGGGGTTTATCCGGAGCATGATTTGTTCATCCAGCAGATGAAGCTGAAGAACACGCTGCGTCACATTATGGGTGAGGATCTGATCACCCATCTTGGTCTGGAGTACTACGGAGAGTAGAGCCTGCGGAGCCGCAACGACCGATGCGGCGAAGACCAGAGGGGGCCCTGCAACGCCGATGGTTGCAGGGCCCCTTTGCGTATGGTGAAGGAGGGGTGACCGGTGCTGGTGAGAGCGGAGCAGTTGCAGCGGCAGACGCTGCGCATCTACGGAGAGTTGATGGCGCGGCGCGAGAGTTGGATTGGGCGCATGGTCTTTGCCTGTGGTGCGGGAGTGTCGGCTACCGGCCTGCCGGCCGCTGTGAGTATTGCCGGTGGGACCGCGCTGCTGCTGGACCCCGATGCGGCAGTGGTGAAAGCAGTTTTTCGCCGGGGGGGAATGGACTTTGTGGTGAACACCCTGAATGAGGCGTTGCGGGTGTTGAAGAATGAGATTCGGAAGGGTCGCCCGCTTAGCGTGGTGCTGGAGGGAGAAGAGGCTTCCGCAGTGGAGGAGTTGCAGCAGCGGGGTGTGCTGCCGGATTTGCAGGTGATCTTCCATGGAGCGCGGGCTCGGGTGGACAGCTTGGGTAGAGAGTTGCTTTCGCTGGACAGCGATGCAGGGGTGGTGCGTCCCAGCGAGGAGTTGCAGCGCTGGTTGGAGCAGCATGGATGGGCGGAGACTGTGTTGCCTGCGGCGAGCACGGCCAGGTTACGCGAGATGGATGCGCGCCTGCTGGAGATGCTGCCGGAGGCGGACACGGTGAGGCGCGCGTGGGTGCAGAGGATTGCACGCTATCAGCGGCCGGTGCCGGGTGATGCGCGGGTGGTCTGGTTGGCGGAGGTGGAGCGAGCCGCAGCCGCCGCAACGGGTGTTGGCGCGGCTGTTTGAGCGCTGTGGTGAGCTTTCGGTACCGAGTTGCGAGGCCACGCCGTGCGGGTCTGGCAGTGCGCTGGAGAACGCGCCTCCATTCCTCAGCGTGTCTTGCCTGGCCCGTGCGCTTTCAGTTACACGCTGCTGCTGCGTCAGGATTCCTGAATCACGCTGAGAATCTCTGGCCACAGGGCTTTGACGCCGCCTGGGGACTTGGAAGAGACGGGAAGAACGCGATCCACTTGATGCGCCTTGCACAGCGCCGAGCAGGACTTGGCAAGCTGGTTGCCACTCAGGCGGTCAGACTTGGTTCCCACCACCAGATGCGGGCGCTGCATGGCGCGCAGGGCGTTGATGAGAAGGGAATCGCTCGGCTGGGGAGGGATGTTGGTATCCACCAGGCAGAGACAGAGCGCGAGCTGCCGGCGCTCGCCAAGGTAGGGTTCGATGAAACTGGGCCACTCAGCGGAGATGGACCTGGAGATCTTGGCATAGCCGTAGCCGGGCAGGTCTGCGAAGATCAGCGAGGGGCGAGCGGCAAGATTGGGTTCGCCGCTGTTGGCTGCGCCTCCGGATCCCTTGCCGGTGATCCTGTGAAGCGCGAAGAAGTTGATCGCCCGGGTGCGTCCAGGCGTAGAGGACACTTTAGCCTCCTGAGAGCCGAGGAGCGTATTGATCAGGGAGGATTTGCCTACGTTGGAGCGGCCAAGGAAGGCTACCTCCGGCGCGTCGAAGGTGCGTGCTGCGCTGGGGAAGTGGCCAGGACTGGTGGCCGAGAGCAGAAACCTGGCGATGAAGTGCATGGTTCGAGCTTATCGCTTTGGGACGTCTTTGGGCGACGGGGAGCTGCGTGCATCGTCCCGTGGCGGCGTGGCGCGGAGGGTCCGCAGGGATATTCCTTTTGCTGACAGAAGGGCGAGCAGCGCAGTCTTTACCCTCTGATGTCTTTGGCATTCGATGCGCCGCACCGTTCTTCTGGGAAAGATTTACAGGGTGAGATGTAGAGCAAATCCTTTGGATTGTTCCTGGAGCGCGGTGGTTTGCAGATGACGGATGAGAGGCGAAACCTGGGGTGGATGGGTGCTTGTGGATTGTGTTCCGCAGCGCCGAAGAGACTGAAGTAAACCTTGCCGGAGAATGGCGATGGAAGGCCGTGGAGGCGTAGATACTGGATCCGGAGAAGTATGGAGAGCCCATTTTGCGATGTGGAGGCGGAGAAGAGGTGGTTCTGGCGGGGCGCTCGATGCGGGCGTCCAGCCATGCGACGGAGGCGAGAGTCAAGTTGCCTGTGCGTCATGCTGACACGACGCTGGAGGAAAGCAGATGAGGGCAGTGCATTGGCTGATGGGAGCCTTCTCTGAGAGCGTGGGTGAGGCTGCGTCGCAGGGGAGGGCGGAAGCATCTAGAGTGGGATGGTGGGAAGAGTGACCGAGGAGATGGCGGAGGAGCGAGCGGGAAGCAGGTTTGCGCACGCCTGGCGGGCTCTGAGGCATCGCAACTTCAAGCTGTTTGTCAGCGGGCAGAGTCTTTCGTTGATCGGCACATGGATGACCCGGTTGGCGACGAGCTGGTTAGTGTATCGGCTGACGGGGTCGGCGCTTCTGCTGGGTGTGGTGGGATTCTCAGGTCAGATTCTCACCTTTCTGCTGGCTCCGTTTGCCGGGGTGTGGGTGGAGCGGATGAACCGGCGCAAACTGCTGGTGTGGACCCAGACTCTGGCGGGTCTTCAATCGCTGACGCTGGCGGTGTTGACGCTCTTGAGGATCATCCATATTTCCGACATCATTGTGCTGGCTGCCCTGCAGGGGTTGATTAATGCCTTCGATATGCCAGGCCGCCAGGCGTTCCTCATCCAGATGGTGGATGACAAGCAGGATCTGGGTAACGCGATTGCCATCAACTCATCGATTGTCAATCTGGCTAGGCTGATCGGGCCGGCGTTGGCTGGGTTGGTGATCGCATGGGTGGGTGAGGGGTATTGCTTTTTGATCGACGGCATCAGCTACGGAGCCGTGATTCTGTCTTTGCTGATGATGAGGGTAAGGCCGTCTGGGGTGGTTCGCCCGGCCACTTCGATGCTGGTGCAGATGAAGGAGGGGTGGTCTTATGTGAGCACCTTTAAGCCCATCCGAACGATTCTTCTGTTGTTTGCGCTGAGCAGCCTGATGGGCATGCCGTTTATGGTGTTATTGCCGGTGTTCGCTGGTGGGGTTCTGCATGGTGGAGCGCATACGCTGGGCTTCCTGACCGGGGCCTCGGGGGTGGGGGCGCTGGTGTCAGCGATCTCGTTGGCGGTGCGCAAGAGCGTGCGTGGATTGACGACGATGATCCAGATCGCCTCTGCGATGTTTGGCGCGGGTCTGATTCTTTTTGGTCTGTCCCATGTGCTTTGGCTCTCTCTGCTGCTGCTGACGGTGGTGGGATTTGGCATGATGCAGGGGATGGCGGCAAGCAATACGGTGATTCAGACCCTTGTGCCTGAGGACAAGCGCGCCCGCGTGATGAGCTACTACACGATGGCCTTTGTGGGTATGGCCCCGTTTGGCAGCCTGATTGCAGGCGCTCTGGCGCACCATTTTGGCGCCCCGCATACGTTGATCTTCACGGGGTCTATGTGCGTGCTTGGCTCGATCTGGTTTACCGCCCAACTGCCGGGGGTTCGCAAGGTGATGCGGCCGATTTATGTGGAGATGGGAATCCTTGCCGGCACCGAAGAGGCGGAGTTGGAGAATAGAGCCGGGGTGTGAAGGGCCTACTCCGATAGAAGGCGAGGGCGTTCGCCAAACTCTTCGCCGAAGGTAAAGCGCTCCACCAGCATACACAGGATATGTTCCAGCGCGAGATGAGACTCCTGTATGTTCATGGTGGTTTCTGAAGGGACGATGATATTGATCTCCGCCAGATTCTTCATGACGCCGCCGTGGTTGCCCGTAAAGGCTATGGTGCGCAGGCCGAGAGTTTGGGCGAGCCTGAGGGCTTTGACGCAGTTTCTGGAGTTGCCTGAGGTGGAGATTGCAAGAAGAACGTCTCCGGATTGGCCGAGGGCTTCTACCTGGCGTTCGAAGATTTTTTCGTAGGCGTGATCGTTGCCGACGGCGGTGAGGACGCTGCTGTCGGTGGTCAGCGCGATGGCGCGCAGGGCGGGACGGTCGACGGTGAGGCGGGCGACAAACTCTGCCGCCAGGTGCTGCGCGTCGGCGGCGGAGCCTCCGTTGCCGCACACCAGCAGTTTATGCCCCGACTGCATGGCATCCGAGGTGATGCGCGCTGCGGAGACCAGGGCTTGGTGGATGCTTTCGTCACGCAGGACGCGAGTCATGGTGGCGATGGATTGGGCCAGTTGGCGTTTTACCAGGTCTGTCATGGGCGTACTCTTTCTCTTCGCGTCCCGTTCAGCGATTCTCGGGCGCGGGCGGACTGCTCATTAACCTGCGTTCACAAGATACCGCAACTTTGCGGTCAGCGCAGGTAAGCGTCGTCGCCGCTGATCCAGTCCTGGCGAGGAGGGGCGAAGACGTCCATAGCGATGGTGTCTTCGAGGGCCTCGGCAGAGTGGGGGAGGTTGGCGGGGATGATGAGAACATCTCCCTCGCGGACGATGGTCTCTGTGGCTCCGCGCTCCTCGCCGAGGATGAAGCGCAGGGCTCCCTGAAGGACAGAGGAGATCTGTTCGTGGTGGTGCTGATGGCGGGGGACCACGCATCCTTTGCGCAGGTCCAGACGGGCCAGCATGCACTGCGACCCGGAGACAAACTGACGGGCAAGAAGTGGGTTGAGCTGCGTGACTGGCTCGTTGGACCAGCGGGTGTGAAGCCATGTATCAGCCATGCCCAAAGAGTAACGCAAGTTGCGGGAAATGGGGTTAGCGATGCGGCGGTCCGATGCGGTGGTTTGTTCGCCACCGTGTGGTTGTATGCCGGAATCAACCAGCGGCCGGAGCGCTTCACAGCAGGGCAGGGTCCGGTTTGCTGAGCAGCAGCCGTTCCGCCGTTGTTCGCATGTGGGTTGGATCTTGGAGGGGACATACAGTCCGCTCTACCGGCGCCGGTGAGCCGTTGTAGACTATGAAAACTAGTAACTGGCGTGAGCAAACCACTGGGTCAGGTAAGACGCAGGATCTGCGTGGGACGGGCCTTGATCGCAAGCATTAGAAACTAAACAACATAAGTTCCGGATGCTTTTTGGGGCAAGGCCAGATTCAAGGTGTGCGATGCCGCGGCTACGGCAGTGCGGCGAAGCATAGGGTTCTAGGAGGCGGAGCAGGGTAACGATGACACGGAGAAGGGTTGGCTGTTGGCTGGCAGGGTGGCTACTGTGCTGTGGCTTGGCCGCAGGTGTGGCTGCGGCTCAGGCGCCGGCTGCAAGCCAGGCGGACAGGATTGCGGCATTGGAGAAGAGCGCAGCCCAGAACGCCATAGCAATCGCCAAGGCACAGAGTGCGGGCGATAACGCATGGATGCTGGTAAGCGCGGCGCTGGTGCTGATGATGAGCGGTCCAGGATTGGCGCTGTTTTATGGCGGTCTGGTGCGGAAGAAGAACATTCTGGGCACAATGATGCAGACCTTCGCGATGATGGCCGTGATTACGGTGCTGTGGGCGCTGGTGACCTACTCTTTGGCCTTTGGCAGCGGGAATGCCTTTATTGGCGGGTTGCACAATGTGTTTCTGCGTGGCGTGGGGCTCGCTGCTGACCCGGCTTACGCGCCGACGATCCCGCTCCAGACTTATATGGTTTATCAGTTGATGTTCGCCATCATCACCCCGGCTCTGATTACCGGAGCGTTTGCGGAGCGGATGAAATTCTCCGCCATGCTGGTCTTCATGATCCTCTGGACCATCGTGGTGTACTCACCGATGGCGCACATGGTCTGGGGTGTGGGCGGTCTGTTGAATGCCGGGGCGGTTGGGGCCGGAGGACTGGCTGGCCGGTTTCCTTGTCTGGATTTTGCCGGGGGGACGGTGGTTCATGTTACCTCTGGCGTCAGCGCGCTGGTGACGGCGATCTACCTGGGCAAACGGATTGGGTTTCCGCAGAAGGCGTTTCCGCCGCACTCGGTGGTGCTCAGCTTTGTGGGCGCCTGCCTGCTGTGGGTAGGCTGGTTTGGTTTCAATGCTGGTTCGGCGCTGGCAGCCAGCGGACTGGCGACCTCGGCTTTCGTCGCAACCCAGTTCGGCGCGGCGGCAGCGGCGATTGGCTGGTCCGTAGCGGAGTGGCTGCGCAATGGCAAGCCGTCGGCTCTGGGCGCCATCTCCGGCGCGGTGGCGGGGCTGGTGGCGATCACACCGGCTTCCGGCTTCGTGACTCCAATCAGCGCGCTTTGGATTGGTCTGATCGCGGGTGGATTCTGCTTCATGATGGTTGTCAAGGTAAAGAATATCTTTGGCTACGATGACTCGCTGGATGCCTTCGGCGTGCATGGAGCGGGCGGGACGCTGGGAGCAATTTTGACCGGGTTCTTTGCCAGTTCGGTGATCAATCCGATCTTTGGGAGTGGCAAGGCGGTCGGGTTTTTCGAGGGCAATCATGGCCAGGTGCTGAACCAACTGGCGGGAGTTTCCATCGCCTGGGTGATTTCCATCGTGGGAACGCTGATAATTCTATTTGTAGTGGACAAAATGGTTGGCCTGCGCGTCAGTGAAGAGGACGAACGCGCTGGACTCGACTTGTCTCAGCATGGCGAAGAGGGCTATGACTGGGAGGGCGGGTAAGGTGTATCGCACGCAGGCAAGGAGCGAGAGGTAGCAATGCAAAAGATTGAAGCAATCATTCAGCCCTCCAAGCTGGATGCCGTGAAGGATGCGTTAGTGGAGGCTGGAATCTCCGGGATCACGATCTTTGAGGCGCGCGGCCATGGCCGCCAGAAGGGACACACGGAGTTTTACCGCGGACGGGAGTATGCCGTTGATCTGCTCCCCAAGGTCAAATTGGAGTTGGTTGTCTCCGACGAGATGAAGGACAAGGCCGTGGACGCCATCATTAATGTGGCGCGCACAGGGCGAATTGGAGACGGAAAGATCTTTATCTCACGGGTAGACGAGGCCATCAGGATTCGTAACGACGAGCGGGGAGAGATCGCCTTGTAAGGGGTGCGGCCACGAACTGGATTTTGAGCGATGCGAAGCACGGCGGCAGGGGAGGGATCCGATGTCGGGGGTAACTGCGCGTGGCGCTTACGAACGGAGAATGGCGGAGATTCGCGGCCACTTCGAATCCAATGGAGATGGCCTGCGGGCGATTGCAGCTCGCTCCACTTTGGTGGACGACCTTGTCCTGCGATTTTGGTCGGATGAAGTAAGGGACGCTCCAGCGCTGGGCAAGGGGATCGCCCTTTGCGCCATCGGCGGCTATGGGCGGGGACAACTGTTTCCGTGCTCCGACGTGGATTTGTTGTTCTGCGTCGAGAAGGGCATGGAGAAACCGGCCAAGGAGCCCATCCGCAGGCTGTCTCAGTCCTTATGGGACTGCGGACTGCAGGTGTCGCTAGCCACACGGATGGCGAAGGATTGTGAGCGCCTGGATGAAGAGAACCCAGAGTTTGCTCTGTCGCTCCTGGACGTTCGATGGCTGGGTGGGGATGAAGCGATCTTTTCGCAGTTGCAGGACAAGTCGTTGGCGAAGCTGCGCTCTCGGGATGGCAGGGCCATTGGCGTAGCCTTAGCTCGGTTGACGCTGGAGCGCCATGCAAAGTTCGGCGACACGTTGTTTCACCTGGAGCCGAATATCAAGGACTCCCCTGGTGGCTTGCGGGACGTGAATGCCTGCCAGTGGCTGCATGAGTTGCGTACTGGCAAGCGGATGGTCCTGGCCGACGTGGCGGGTGAGATTTCTACGTCGAGTGGGCAAAGATCGGGTGACCAGGCGCACGGCGACCGATTTCAGGGTGGGGAGATCCGTGATGCTGTAGCGTTTCTGGCCGCGGTGCGATGCTTTTTGCACTATCGCCATGAACGAGATGACAACACCCTGGACTGGGAGGCGCAAGATGCAGCCGGCCAGCAGCGGATCGGTCTGCCCGGCCGAGCCAGCGAAGGCGTGGATGCGGCCTACTGGATGCGCGTCTACTTCCGCCATGCGCGGTTGATCGATAAGAGATTGCTGCGTGAAGCGGAGAGTTCCGGGTTACAGGTGGAGACGCCAACCGTGGTCAAACGGCTCCGCATACCGGATGACGCTGGATTCCGAATCAAGGCGGGGGTGCTGGAACTTGATCCAGTCCGTGCCGGAGGCGTGGATGTTGCTCTGGAACCGGAGATCGTGCTTTCGGCGTTTCGCGCCATGGCTGAGAGTGGCGCCATACTGGCACAGAGCACGGAGGACCGGATTGTCCAAGCGATTCCTTTTCTCTCCGCGAATCTGGAAGAGGGGCCTGGATTATGGAGGAATATAGCTTCGATTCTCACCGGACGGCAGGCCGGGAAAGCTCTGCGAGCGATGCACTCTCTGGGTGTGCTGGAGCTGATTCTGCCGGAGTTCCATGGCATCGATGCGCTCGTTATTCGAGACGCCTATCACCGCTACACGGTGGACGAACACACCTTTGTATTGATTGACACCTTGCATGGCATGGCTGCTGAACCGGTTGGGGTACGCCGGAAGGGGTGGGGTAAAGAGGCCGGCAAGGATGGGGTGCGCGAGCCACGCCAGGAGTTGGAGGATTGGAGGGTGCGATTTGGCGCCATCCTGGCAGAGTTGCAGAATCCGGCACTGTTGTTTCTGGCCGCGCTGCTGCACGATACCGGCAAGGGCCGCGCCGGTGAGAACCATGCGGCAGAGAGTACAGGGCTGGCGCGGAGCGTACTACAACGATTGGAGATGGACGCCTATGAGTGTGGGCTGGTTTTGCGGCTGATTGAGATGCATCTGGAGATGTCTGCCGCGATGCGGCGCGACATCTTCGATGCGGAGACCGTGCGCGCCTTTGCGGGGAAGGTACAAACGCACGAATTGCTGCGCATGCTGACGTTATTTACCTATGCGGATATTGCAGCGGTGCATCCGGACGCATTGACGCCATGGAAGGCTGAAAGCCTGTGGCGGCTCCATATGGGCGCAGCGAATCAGTTGGATCGAAGTGTGGATGAAGAGCGTGTGCATGCGCGGTCCCTGGTGGGTGGCGCCGGTCTTTGGCGGAAGGACGAGAAGATCGCCCGCGTCCTGGCGCTTCGGCATGGCCGAGAAGCGGAGGTGGAGCTTTTTCTGGAGGGCTTTCCAGAGCGTTATGTCAGCACGCGGTCTGCGGAGACCATGCTTCAGCACTTTGAGATGGCGCAGCGATTTGACGAAGATCCGTTCCAGATGAGCTTTCATCACGGAGCAACGCAGACGGGTTCGGTAGTGAATGAGATCACTCTAGTCACCTCAGACCGGCCACGGTTGTTCGCGGGGATAGCTGCCGCTTTGGCTGCCTGGGGAATGAATGTGGTGACCGCCGACGCGTTTGCCAATCAGGCGGGTGTGGTGGTGGACACCTTCCGTTTTACTGATACCTTCCGCACCCTGGAGTTGAACGAAAGCGAGCGGGAGAGGTTCCTGACGAGTGTGCGGGACCTGGTGGCGGGAAGGACCTCTGTGGAGAAGTTGCTGAGTAGCCGGCGCCGCCCCAGGCGAAAGGCTCCACGGGTGGAGGTGGAGACCAGAATCGAGTTTGACGAGACTGCATCAACCCACAGCACGCTGCTGCAGGTTGTGACTCAAGATGTATATGGCTTATTGCGTGCGATTAGCGCCACGCTGAGCGATCTTGGCTATAACGTTGAAGTGGCGCTGGTGGATACCGAGGGGGAGACAGCGATTGATGTATTCTACCTGACCTCAGGCGGGAGGCGGCTGACATTGGAGCAGGAGGAGGAGTTGCGCGTGGCGCTGTTGGGTGCGATTGAAAAGAACAACCATGGATGAGGCGGTGTGGAAACCCGCATCGGGCTGGTTGGCGATAGACCGCAGGGGAAGGCGGCTTACGATCCGAAGCCAGAGATGGGAGTGGAAAAGCTGTCCCTTTGAGGTACAGAGTGCCAGGTCAGCTTCTATGACCTTTCGAAATTTTCTATTCGAACCAACGCAGCAAGGCTCTATGGCATCTTAAGCAGGAAGAGTCGCCGTGTTGAAGATGAAGAACAGGCAGCAAGGACGAGGCAGTTGAGGCGTTGTTCGTTGAACTGACGGGTCCTGCGATGAACATTCAGCGACGCGAACGGCCCAGGGGAACGTATACTAAAGGATATGAGTCAGACTGAGAAGAGCGGTGCTTCAGCCGGGGTTCAGCAAAAGAGCGACAGATACCTTTTTGGTAATCTGGAAAGCTTTGGGAAGAATCGCGAAAAGCTGGAAGAGGTGAACTGGGGCAGCGGCCAGCCGGAGGGCGTGGTGCTGGCGTCCCTGGATGCCGCAGTCAACTGGGTGCGGAAGAACTCTATCTGGCCGATGACCTTCGGGTTGGCTTGCTGTGCGATTGAGATGATGTCGATGGGTGGGTCAAGGTATGACATTGCTCGCTTTGGGGCGGAGGTCTTCCGTCCTTCACCGCGGCAGAGTGATTTGATGATCATTGCCGGCCGGGTTTCGCAGAAGATGGCTCCGGTGATCCGCCGGCTGTATGAGCAGATGCCCGAACCGAAGTGGGTGATCTCCATGGGGGCATGCGCTACCTCTGGGGGCGTTTTCAATAACTACGCTCTGGTGCAAGGTGTCAACCAAGTGCTTCCTGTTGATGTCTACGTACCCGGGTGTCCACCCCGGCCAGAGCAGTTGTTGTACGCGATCACGCTTTTGCAGGAGAAGATTCAGGCCAGCCGTGGAACGATCCGGCAGACGCTGAACCTTGCCTGAGGCTGGGGTCTGGATGTAGAGGTAGACGTAGAGGGGAAAGAGGGCCGCCCCACCGGTTACAGATGCGGTTCAACCTGGATTTAGAGGTAAAGGATTGGGGAATTGGGGTAAAATCGTGAGGAGTAGATTTGCAGTTTTGCTGCACGCGGAAGCGTCTTAGCGGCGCTATGGTTTTGCGCAACAGCTTTTCATTTTGAGTTCAAGGATGTTTATAAGGATCTCCTGAGCGGAAGTCCTCAAGGGTGCTTGTAAACCTTCAACCTAGCAGATTGATCGGGAGGATCGTCGAATGTCTTATCGCCCATTTCGCAATATAGGCCGGTACATGCTGGCTGCATGTGCGGTCAGTTTTGGAGTAGCCAGCATCAGCGCCCAGAGTACCTTGCCCAACGCTCCGAGTCCCTCGCGCGTCGACATCTTTACTGGGTACTCGTATTACGGGTTGAGCAGCGAGGATCAGACAACGGGTGAGAATTTTGGCTCGGTGAATGAAGGCGCTATGGGTAGCGGCGCTTACTACTTCAATAAGTGGATTGGCGGTGAGTTCAATATGACCGCAAACCCGAATGGTCAGGGGGATGGTTTCTACGGCTACTACCTTGGACCGATCTTCCGCTGGCCTCTGCAGAACTACACTCTTTTTGCCCATGGTCTGGTGGGTGCTGTGCATGGAGTGGGACCGAACAATCCAGGGGGTGTTGGGTATAACCCCTACACGTGGGGAACCGGTCTGATGGCGGGCGGCGGCATGGACTATGATCTTCCGTTCTTCCACCATCATCTTGGACTGCGTCTCTTTGAGGCAGATTATCGCTACACTCATATCGACTTTGGACCGGCAAACCCGGCGATCTACCTGCAGGGCGGCCGCGCGAACCTGAATGGCGCCGAGTTGAGCTCTGGTCTGCTGTTCCACCTAGGCAGCCTTACGCCTCCTCCGCCGGTTCAGTACGCCTGCTCGGTGACGGCGCCTACGGGCACCATCTACCCCGGAGACCCGGTGACGGTTACCGGTACGGCGACCAACCTGCGCGTCAAGAAGGCGACCAACTACAAGTGGACCAGCAGTGGCGGTACCGTGTCTGGCACCTCGAACGTGGCGGCCGTTGACACCAAAGGGTTGGCGCCGGGGACCTACACGGTGAAGGGCCATGTTGAACAGAGCCCGAAGGCGGGCCAGTTTGCGGACTGCTCCACGCAGTTTACCGTCACCCAGTTCCAGCCGCCGACCATCAGTTGCTCGGCAAACCCGACTACTGTGAACGCGGGCGACCCTGTATCCATCACCGCAGTTGGCGCAAGCCCGCAGAGCCGTCCTTTGACTTATAGCTACAGCGCTACGGCAGGAACGATCAGCGGGAACACCTCGACGGCAACCCTCTCCACGACGGGCGCCGCGCCGGGATCAACGATCACCATAACGTGTAACGTAGTGGACGATCAAGGCCAAACCGCATCTGCTCAGACGACGGTAAATCTGAATGCTCCTCCTCCGCCTGCTCCGGTTGTCACCAAGAACCTGTGCACGATCACCTTTGACCGTGACCTGCGCCGTCCGACCCGTGTGGACAATGAAGCCAAGGCTTGCCTGGATGACATTGCTCTTACCGAACAGCAGAACAGCGGCGCGAAGCTGGCTATTGTTGGTAACTCTGCACCTGTGAAGGTTCGTGGGCGGTCCACTGAGCGCAAACGGATGTTGGCGCAGAAAGAGACCCTCCACCGCGCTGAGCTACGTGCCGTCAATGAGAAGGATTACCTGGTGAAGGAAAAGGGCCTGGATGCATCCAGCATCGCGGTCTACACCGGCACCGACGGATCCAACTCTGACCAGACGATTCTTATTCCGACTGGAGCAAACCTGGATACGACTGGGCTGACTCCTGTGGATGAGACCGAGGTCAAGCCCATTCCTCGCAAGCCCCTGGGGGTGAGGCGCCACCACCACCACAAGAAGGCAGCGAGTACTACCAGCACTACGAGCAGCTCAAACTAACCCTGTATTCGCAACAGCAACGGCCGGCTGGGAGAGATCCCGACCGGCCGTTGTTCTTGGTACGCTAACCCTACGATTTCCCTTGATCGTGATTCTATCGGGTTAGGCATGCATCGCCAGCGGCTCTTTGGGAGAGTTGGTTTCGCTGCCACTATGCTGGTGAATGGGGTCTCCGTTTCGCCAGACGGCCAGGCTTGTGAGACCGAGCCCTCGCAGAGGAGGGAGTTTTCTCACAGGCTGATTGCTTTAGCGCCAGTTTCTGCACACCTTCCGGATGTTGTTGCCACTCTGTTTACGGTAGCCTGAAATAGAAGAGGAGTTATTTTTGACGCGTCTGAGATTACTGACCTGGCGACTGCTTGGAGTTTTGACTTTAGGTTGCACGGTATGTGCTATTCCGATACATGCCTTGAGTTGGTTCCCGTTGGGGCCCTACGGGGGAGATGCACGCAGCTTTGCCTCAGATCCGAACAACTCCAAGCATCTGTATCTCGGCACCGCCAATGGTTGGGTCTACGACTCTGAGGATGGTGGTATTAGCTGGAGACGGTTGGGGGAGGTGGGGAATCGCAGCGATCTGATCATCGATCACATCCTTACCGATGCGCGGAATCCTCAACGGTTGGTGGTTGGAGCGTGGATTGTCGATCATCCCGACGGAGGTCTGTTTATCAGCCAAGATGGCGGCAAGACCTGGTGGGACGATCCGGACATGCGAGGTCAGTCGATTCGCTCGCTGACCCGGTCATCCTTCAACCCGGAGATGATGGTGGCGGGGACGCTGCAAGGGGTGTTCCGCAGTCTGGACGACGGTCTCCATTGGACTCAGATCAGCCCGGTAGGAAGCACCGAGATTCATGAAGTTCAGTCGGTGGCGATTGACCCGCACAATCCGCAGGTGATCTATGCCGGCACCTGGCACTTGCCCTGGAAGACGGTGGATGGCGGCCAGCACTGGGAGAACATCAAGCGCGGCATCATTGATGATTCGGACGTCTTTTCCATCCTGATTGATCCCAAGTTGCCGCAGGTGGTGTATGCGAGCGCCTGCTCGGGCATTTACAAGAGTCTGGATGCGGGGGATTTATTCCACAAGGTGCAGGGTATTCCCTCTGAGGCGCGCCGGACGCGCAAGCTGGAACAGGATCCGGAGCACCCGGACACGGTCTACGCGGGGACAACGGAAGGGTTGTATCGGACCCTGGACGGAGGAAAGGATTGGCAACGCCTGACTCCCTCCGATGTTGTGGTGAATGACGTTTACGTGGATCCCCATGACTCCGGGCATATCCTGCTGGCGACCGAGCGCGGAGGGGTGCTGCGCAGCGAGGACTTTGCCGCCAGCTTTGTCGCCTCGAATACTGGATTTTCCTCTCGGCAGGTGATGGCTTACGCTTCCGATCCGATGGACCCAGCCATCGTGTACGCAGGAGTGGTCAACGACAAACAAGATGGAGGTGTCTTCCAGAGCATCGATGGGGGTGCGCACTGGAGAGAAGATAGCGTCGGCCTGGATGGCCGGGATATCTACAGCCTGACCATGACACCGGCGGGAACCTTGCTGGCAGGAACGCCGCATGGAATCTTCCGTTGCAAGGGGGAGGTCTGGATCAACTCCGGGCGGTGGTTGCGCCGACCGGCACGTGGCGCTCGAACTTCTGCCTCTCACAGCAGTGATCCGTCGTACGGGGAGAGGCTTTCCTCCGGCCAGTCTTTGATCGACGCCATCGTTTACTCCATGGTCTCTGATGAAGATTTGATGATCTATGCTGGTACATCGGAAGGACTGCTGCAAAGCGATGACGATGGAATCGCATGGACGCAAGTAAGAGCGCTTCCCTTGGATGAGGTGCGCTTTGTTGCTGTAGAGAAGGACCGTGTGCTTGCTGGAGGGCTCAGGCAGTTATTCTTTTCCGCCGACCGAGGAGCAAGGTGGGAGCCCATTGCATTGCCGTCCGATCTATCGCAGATCTCCGCCGTCGCGATCGATGGAAGGAACGATCTTTGGGTGGGCGGCCGCGAAGGTGTCTTTTATTCTACGGATGAGGGCTTGAGTTGGAAGATCGTCTACAGTCTGGATACGCCCCAGGTGGACGGGCTGTACTTTGATCGCACCCAGAACCGCATGCTCCTGACAACATCCACTTCTTCGATGGTCTTTGCGGTTCAGCTTCCGGGCTTCACCGTTCGTTACTGGGACACAGGGTGGAAGCTACGCTTTGCCCGGCCGGTGGGTGATCATCTGCTGGCAGCGACGCTGTTTGACGGAATTGTGATTCAACCAAAGATGGTCACCTCAAGCTTTACGGACAAGTTCGAGAGCTTTGGAGGCGGTGGAACCACGAGCAGTTCAACGAGCCGACCTATGCGCAGCGGAACACAGTCCGGAACACATTGAGAACAGCTTCCGGCTCGGTTGCGCCTGCGCGGATGACAACCAGAGTTGACGGCGGTTCTAAAGACCGGGGGCAAGAGAATTACTCTAAAGAAGGCAGGTATGGCGGCGGCTATGTCCATCCCTGTCTGGAGACGGTGCGGCGAGCATCAGTGTTGGGCTGGTAAGCCGACAGCCTCGCTGCGCTGGAAGCGTAAGACCGCTGCCCACTCGCCTCCGCGCTCGTCCTGCCACACAATCCGGCCGCCCAGGAGTTTGGCGATCTCTGCCGGGGTGAGGTCGCGCGTCGCTGTGAAGGCGCGTCCGCGCCGAGTGTTGGGGTGGTTCAGCAGATAATGACGTAGCCATGGGGTCACGAGGTGGGTGGTGAAGACGATGGCCGTGTTGTAACGGTCTGGCTCTCTGGCGGCGATGAGGATCTGCGGCAGGGTGAAGTCCTCGATGGAGACCACGCTCATGGGATGCTTCACGTAGCCGAGGTAGGGTTGAAAGAGATCTGAGGATACTGGCCATGCGGTCAGGATGGTTGCGTCAGGATAGTGCTGCTGGACAAAGTCGATTGCCTCCTGGTGCACCACGATCATATCGCGGTAGGTAAGATTGTCTTCCGGCGCAAAGAAGGAAGGAGGATTGAGCCAGAGGGCGGTGAGGAAGGCTGCGCCGGTGGCCGCGGCCAGGAGTGGCCAGCGCTGGGTGCGGGACCGCCAGCAGTGCACGCAGACGATCAGGATCAGCGGATACATGGGCAGAAGGTAGCGCGTCAGCAGCGCTCCACCCAGCACGGAGAATGCGAACCAGTTGGCAGCGACCAGGACGGCCATCGCAAAGAGAGGGCCGGGTTGGAGGGAGGCTGGAGCCTCCTTCCGTGGGGGCAGCAGGAGGCAGGCGAGCGCAAAGATGATGGCAATCCAGATATTGCGCTGCCAGAACAGATGCAAAAAACGGTAGCGGAGCGCTTGTTGGATGTGAGCGGCCGTGAAGTTGGCCGTGGCGTTGTAACGCAGGAAGCCGGGGTTGCCGAAGGTGAACCCTACCACGTGGTGGTGGTAGGCAAACCATGCGCTGAGAGGCAGCACAGGAAAGGACAGCGCTATCAGCCAGGCTCGGTGCGAGCCGAGGCGCTGTGGAGGGTTCAGACGCGCGTTGGCTGCCGACTTAAGGTTGGCGACTGGCTCATGGTTGAGTGGGGACAGGGCGCCGGGGGCTAAGCGAGGGAGCTTGCGATCACGCAACAGCAGCCATAACTCCCAGGCTGCGAGCGCGGCCGGTTGGATGATCGAGGTTTCCTTGGAGAGCGCGGCCAGGGAGAACAAGACTGCCACGGAGACGTACGGAGGTCTGGCATGGCCGACGCCGCGCAAACGGGTAGATGGGGCCTGAAGGGATGGAAGGTAGAGCGCAAAGGCCCAAAGCGTAAAGGCGGCGGCAAAGATATCCGCGTGGGCCAGGGAGCTCTGAGCGAACCAGACAGGATAAGCGCCCGAGAGCAAGGTTACCGTCAGCGCTGCGGAGGCATCCAGCAGACGCTCCGTGAGGCGGAAGATGGCCATGAGGCCGAGTGCGGCGAATCCACACGCCAGCAGCCTTGTGGCAAGGATGTGGTAGCCGACGATGCGCCACAGGGTTCCCAACAGAATGTTGGGCAGCGGTGGATGGCCGTTGGTGAAGTGTGGAACCAGTTGGCCGGTATGGTAGAAGTCCAAGGCGGCTGGAATATAGTAGCCGCCCTCGTCCCAAAAATAAGGCAGATGCAGAAGGGTAAGATGGCTCAGGGCCACGGCTGCAAAGAAGAGCAGGAGGAGCAAGCTGTCCGGTAAGGCCGCAAGCCGGGCGGGTAGTTTGCGAATGCGTTGGGCAACACCTTCCACGGGACGTACTTAGTGGATCGGGCCGTTGGCCGGCATCACGAAGCGTTGGACGCCGGGGCCGTCGAGGGAGATTGGGCCAAAGTTCTGTTCATACTGCGCCACGTTGTGCTGGAGCACATTGGCCAGCGCTTTGGCCTGCTGCGGGCTCAGGTAGATGCCCTGGAAGTTATCCACGCGCACATGCTCGGGTGTCTCCTGCTCCAAAGTCCCAAAGACCAGAAAGAAATCCCAGAGAGAGAGGCGGACCTGTACGCTATTGGCGTAAGAATCGCGGTAATTGGCGGACTTTTCCAGCGTAATGCGGGTGCTATCGGGTTGGGTGATGGTCTGACTCATGAGGCTGCTTTCCGAGTTGAGGTCATGACTTGGTTCCTGGTGCGGGAGAGGGGACTTGAACCCCTACGCCTTTCGGGCACAGGCTTCTAAGACCTGCGTGTCTGCCATTTCACCACTCCCGCGGCCAACGTGGGTGCCTGGTCCAAAATACGCCGCCAACGTTCCCTGCAGGGCCCCATGGCCCGCGCTGACGGGTCGAGTTGCGTCTCCAACCGGCACGGCCAATTTTGGCGGGTCGTATTCGGTACCAAACCCAGCCTAAAGGCTCCGGGGCGCGGTTGCAATGCATCTCGGTGTGGCGGGGTTCTCCATCGAACGCCGGATAAGCGCCGACAGGCCATCCAGCATCAAAAGAAGGGGATTGTCGAGGAGTTTGCAACCTTCTGGCGCCAGTTTCGTAACCAGACAACGGGTCTGGAATTTTTCTTCCAGGAGAGTCCCGGAAGACGCGAGGGTGGAGGGATTGATCTACCTGATCTTTGCAGGGACATCTTCCGGAAGTGGCCACAACTGCCGATCAGAGGGAAGAGGCTGGAGACAGAGGCTGGCGGCAAGGGACAAGGAGGTAGCAGGACGTTGTTTTGGCTGAGCTGGAAGACGTACTGGAAAAGGGTTGCGTCCAGACCGCATCTTGCTGCATCCTATTTCAAGAAAGTTGATAAAGGAACACTCAATTATGTCCACTGATTTTGTAAGCGTGATTAAGCCAACCAGCGGCGGGGGTGGCCGTGAAGAGAGAGGGAATGCCTATCCTGTTCTCCCAGTGAGGGATACGGTACTTTTCCCGAATGCCGTTCTACCCCTGACGGTGGGTCGGCAGAGTTCGATCCAACTGATCCAGTCTCTTGGTGAAGACAAGATGATTCTGGTGGTGGCGCAGCGGGATGCGAGGCAGGATGCTCCGGAGGGTTCTGATCTGTACGAGGTGGGTACCCGCGCGACGGTCCATAAGGTTGTCAAGATGCCGAACCAGAGCCTTTTTGTGTTTACCGAGGGGATGGAGAGGGTGAAGCTGGGCGAGTTCACCCAGGCGCAGCCGTTTCTGACCGCTTCTTACTCGACGCTGGAGGAGGCGGCACCTGAGCGAACGCCAGAGATGGAGGCTCTGCAGAGGAACGTTCTGGCGCAGTTTCAGGAGATAGTGACCTCATCGTCGACCCTCTCGGACGATTTGCAGACGATTGCATTGAATATCGAGGAGCCTTCGCGGCTAGCCGACTTTATTGCTGCGAACCTACCCTTCCTTACGACCGGCGAGAAGCAGGAGTTGCTGGAGACCGCGGCGGTGAAGCAGCGGTTGGAGCTGCTGAACAATCTTCTGGCCAAGGAGCTGGGCGTCCAGCGATTGCGCAACAAGATCCAGAGCGAGGTGCAGGACTCGGTGCAGCAGTCGCAGCGGGACTTCTATCTTCGAGAGCAAATGAAGGCGATCCAGAAGGAGCTGGGAGATTTGGACGAGACCCAGAAGGATGTCGCGGATCTGAAGGAAAAGATTGAAGCAGCGGGGATGCCGGAGGAGACCAAGAAGGATGCGTTGAAGGAGTTGGGGCGGCTGAGCCGGATGAATCCTGCCGCGGCGGATTACTCGCTGACCAGGAACTATATCGAGTGGCTGGCAGTTCTTCCGTGGTCCAAGAGTTCGTCCTCGGAGGTGGACATCAAGAAGGCGAAGGAGTATTTGGATGAAGATCACTATGGCCTGAAGAAGGTGAAGGAGCGCATCCTGGATTATCTGAGTGTGCGCCGTCTGAAGCCGGACATGAAGGGGCCGATTCTCTGCTTCGTCGGGCCGCCGGGGGTAGGCAAGACCTCACTTGGCCGTTCTGTTGCGCGCGCTTTGGGCCGCAAGTTCTCGCGCATTTCGCTGGGCGGCATGCACGATGAGGCGGAGATTCGAGGGCATCGCCGGACTTACATTGGAGCCCTGCCGGGGCAGATCATTCAGCAGTTGAAGCGGGTGGAGGTGAACGATCCGGTCTTCATGCTGGATGAGATCGACAAACTGGGCCGCGACTTCCGCGGTGATCCGTCCAGCGCCTTGCTGGAGACACTGGATCCGGAGCAGAACAATACCTTCCGCGACAATTATCTGGATCAGCCCTTTGATCTGAGCAAGGTTTTGTTTATCTGCACCGCCAACCAACTGGACACGATTCCGGCTCCGCTGTTGGACCGTATGGAGGTGATCGAACTCAACGGCTATACAGAAGAGGAGAAGGTGAACATCGCTGAGCGCTACCTGATTCCGCGCCAGATCAAGGAGAACGGGATCGAGCCCAAGGAAGGGCAGGAGGCGATGATCGAGATTCCAACCAGCAGCGTGGCTTTGGTGGCTCGCCACTATACGCGTGAGGCAGGGGTGCGCCGTCTGGAGCAGTTGATTGGCACTCTCTGCCGCAAGACGGCGCGGCAGGTGGCGGAAGGGCGCACGGAGAAGCTGGTTGTGACGCCGGAGGTGATCCACGAGTATCTGGGTGGAATCAAGGTGCGGGTGGACACGGAGATCGCGGAGCGGACCAAGCGTGCCGGAGTGGCTGTGGGGCTTGCCTGGACGCCTGCGGGCGGCGATGTTCTGTTCATCGAGGCGAACCGGATGAAGGGCAAGGGCGGCTTCACGATGACGGGGCAGATCGGCGACGTGATGAAGGAGTCCATGCAGGCTGCGCTCACCTGGGTTCGATCGAATGCGCTTTCGCTGGGGCTGGAGGACGATGTGTTGAAGGACACCGATCTCCACATCCACGTGCCTGCGGGCGCGATTCCGAAGGACGGCCCCAGTGCCGGCGTCACTATGGTCACCGCATTGGTGAGTCTGCTGCTGAATCGTCCCATTCATCCGCAGTTGGCGATGACGGGAGAGATTACTCTGAGTGGAAACGTTCTACCGGTTGGAGGCATCAAGGAGAAGTTTCTTGCCGCCAAGCGGGCCGGGATCCGCGATGTGATTCTTCCGATCGACGTAAAGACGAATGTGGAGGAAGACCTGTCGCCGGAGCAGATTGAAGGTGTCGCCATTCACTACGTCTCGCATATTGAGGATGTTCTTGGTATTGCCCTGCCCAAGACCGCAGGAGAGGCAGCGCAGGATGAAGAGGTTCGGGAAGAGGTGCTGGCATCGGCGGAATAAATCCTCTGTGCCAAGCGGTACCTTAGGAGGATGGAGAAAGCTTTGGCCGGGAACGAACGCTTGCTGCTGATCGATACCTGTGGAATGACAGCCGGCATGGCTCTGTGCGAAGGCGGCAAGTTGCTGGCATCAGTGGACCTTTCTGAAAGACGAGCCTCAGCGGAGATTCTTGGGTCGCTTCGCCTTCTGCTGGCCCAGCCGGGCTGGCGTTTGCCGGAACTGAGCGCCATTGGAGTCGTGCGAGGTCCCGGTTCGTTCACCGGAGTTCGAACCGGATTAGCCTTTGCCAAGGGGCTGAGCGAGTCGGCTGGTCTGAGGCTGGTTTCCGTTTCACGTTTGGAGGTGCTTGGCGATGCCGCGAGAGTGGTTGCGGCCGGCGTTGGGCCAGAGCCTGCACTGGCCTTGCTCGACGCTGGGCGCGATCAGGTCTATGCGCGTGAGCGAAGTTCAGGCCGCGAGTGGCTCAGCACGGTGGATGCATTGCTCAGTGAGCGCCAGTGCGGCAAGTCCGTTGCAGTTACCGAGCAGCGCCTGGCAGATCGGCTGCAGGGATGTCACGTTTTGTTGTGCTCGCTGCACGCCGGGGATGCGCTCGGGACGGTCCTGCGCCGTCTTCAGGAGGGCGGCAGCGATATGGAGGGTGACGCCAACTACCTTCGTCAGGAAGCGGACATATACCGCAGTCCAACGGAAGCGCGAAGGATGGCGACAGCAGAGCTGCCATAAGCGGCGTCAGCCAAGCAGAAGAGAGCAGAGGCCTTGAGAGCCAGCATGATCCGTGAGACGGCGAGCGAGCGGAACACAACCATCCCCTGGAGCGTACGCCGCGCCACGGCCGCTGACCTGGAGGCAATACTGAGCATCCAGAAGGAGTGCCCTGAAGCGCCTGATTGGAGCAGCTCCATCTGGCGGCGAACACTGTCAGGGGATCAGACAGGCCATCCCTTGCGCGTCTGCTTTGTCGCAGTGGAAGGCCGCCTGGCGAATCGCGGTGGATCCTTGTTGGGTTTCTCCGCGGGCTGTTGTGCTGGAGAGTTGTCTGAGCTGGAGAGTGTTGCCACGTCCGTCTCAGCCCGTGGCCTGGGTATCGGGAGGGCGCTGTGCAGCAGGGTGATGGAGTGGTGCAGAGAGCAGGGGGCGCAAGCCACGGAATTAGAGGTTCGAGCCTCCAATGAGGTTGCGTTGGGGCTCTACCGGTCTTTGGGATTCGTAGAGCAGGGAGTGCGCCGAAGGTACTATCGAGATCCGATCGAGGATGCTGTTCTGATGTCGGCAGACATGAGGATGACGGCAGACGCAACAGAGTTTCGTGAGAAGTGAGGAGCCGGCCAGTCAGGCTGCAAAAGGTATAATCGATGCCTATGGTTCGGGATGGGTTTTATTACGGAGCTTCGCTGCTGGGCGTTGCCGTGATCGTGTATATGGGGACGCACTGGATCAGCCTGACGCTGATTCCTGTTCTGCTGGCGGTGTTTTTTCTGTGGTTTTTTCGTGATCCGGAGCGCAGGATTCCTAACGGAGAGGGTTTGATTGTCTCGCCTGCGGACGGCAAGGTTGAAGACGCTGAGTGGATCGAAACCTCCTCTGGCAGCAAGTTTCGCGTGAGTATCTTTCTGAGCGTGGTGGATGTGCACGTGAATCGGGTTCCGATCAGTGGAAAGGTGACGCTGGTGGAGTACCGCGAGGGAGAGTTTCTCAATGCCATGAATCCGGAGTCCGCGGTGATGAACGAGCAGGCTCTGATTGTGATTGAGGACGGCGAGTCGCTGGTCAGCTTCAAGCAGATCGCCGGTCTGCTGGCGCGGCGTATCGTATGCAATTTGAAGCCTGGCGACCGGGTGCTACGCGGGCAGCGCATGGGCATGATCAAGTTCGGTTCTCGCGTGGATGTGCTGATGCCCGCTGACGTGGAGGTGCGGGTGAAGCGGGGTGACCGCGTCAAGGGCGGAAGCTCCATTCTGGGGGTTCTGCCGGGATACAGCGAGGAGACGGCAAAGAGCTCCTCCTACGGATGGAGCTGATGGAGCAGGAGACGCATTCTTCGGCGCGGCGCGGCATGTACATTCTGCCGTCCTTGTTTACCGTGGGGAGCATTGCGCTGGGTTATTACGTCATTATGGAGAGCATCCGCGGGACCATGGTGGGCAACGCCGCGCTCTCCGCGATGGCCTTCGACCGCGCAGCGCTAGCGGTGATCTTCGCCATTGTGTTTGACGGTCTGGATGGACGGATCGCCAGGATGACAAATACCTCCAGTGACTTCGGCAGGGAACTGGACTCGCTGGCCGATGTGATCACCTTTGGTGTTGCACCTAGCCTGCTGGCGTATCTCTGGGGGGTTCGGCAACTGCCGCCCACCGGCCATCCTGTGATTGAAGGCCGGGTGATGCACTTCGGCGCTGTGGTGTGTTTTTTATTTCTGATCTGTGGCGCCAGCCGTCTGGCGCGCTTCAACATCAGCATCAACCCGCAGCCGCGCAATCCCGGCCGACCGGGGCGTAAGTATTTTGTGGGTATGCCGATCCCGGCGGCAGCCGGGGTGCTTGCGGCAGTGATTCATTTTGAAGCCGGTTCTCCGATTCATAACTTATGGATTTCCCTGGTATGGCTGGGGCTGGTGGCTTTCACCGGCTTCCTGATGGTGAGCAGTTGGCGTTTTTGGAGCGGCAAAGAGATTGACATGAGCGCTCGCAAGCCGGGGCGGCTGCTGACGCTGGTGGTGGTGGTGATCGGCGTGGTGTTCGAATGGCACCAGACGGCTCTGCTGGTGATGGCGCTAGGGTATCTGGTTTCGGGGGTGATGGCGCGGCTCGCCTATTCCTGGAAACGCAGCATGGCGCGGCGCGCCGCCTAGGGTCGCCTGCGGGTAACCTTCCTGACGACGGCGCAGTCCATTTCCATTGGAAGATGCTTTATCGTTCCAATGCCATGGCAACGGAGTTGCCTCCTCCCAGGCAGAGAGCGGCTACTCCCTTGTGCGCGCCGCGGCGCTCCATCTCATAGAGCAAGGTGACCAGGATGCGAGCGCCGCTGGCTCCGATGGGATGGCCGATGGCGACAGCTCCACCGTTCACGTTGACGCGATCCAGCGAGAGACCCAGCTCTCGGGTGACGCCGAGCGCCTGGACGCTGAAGGCTTCATTGAGTTCAAAGAGATCGACATCCTGGAGCGACCAGCCGGCACGGGCCAGAAGTTTCTGCACGCCGCTTACGGGAGCCAGCATCACCCAGCGGGGAGCTACACCGCTGGTAGCCTGAGCACGAATGGTGGCAAGCGGTTTGAGACGCAGATGATGGGCTCGTTCGGTAGACATGAGGAGAACGGCCGCGGCGGCATCATTCATGCCGGGAGCGTTGCCTGCGGTGACGGTTCCATCGGCTTTGAAGGCCGGCCTGAGAGTGGCGAGAGCCGATAGCGAAGCATCAGGGCGAACGCTCTCATCCCTGGCCAACAAGGCGCCCTGTGCTCCCTTTTGGGCGGCCGTGGCGATTGGAACCATCTCAGCGTCAAAGCGTCCGGCCTGTTGTGCGGCAACGGCTTTGCGATGGGAGTTGAGGGCATACTCGTCCTGCTGCTCGCGGCTGATGGAGTGCTTCTCAGCTACCAGTTCGGCGGTCATGCCCATGTGCTGATTGTCGAGGGCGCACCACAAGCCGTCGCGGATCATGGAATCGATGATCTGCGCGTCGCCCATGCGGAGCCCGGTGCGGGCCTTGGGAAGAAGGTAGGGGGCGTTGGACATGGACTCCATGCCGCCGGCCACGGCGATCTCAGAGTCGCCGACGGCGATGGCCTGCGCTGCCAGGCCGATGGCTTTCAGTCCCGAGCCACAGACCATGTTGATGGTGAAAGCTGAAGTGGCGTCCGAGAGGCCGGCGCGCAGCGTGGCCTGACGAGCGGGATTCTGGCCCAGGCCAGCGGGCAGGACGCATCCCATGACGCAATCGGTGACCTCCGAGGGATCCAACGCGGATCCTGAGGCAGTAGCGCGCTCCATGACGGCACGTACAGCAATCGTGCCGAGTTCCACAGCGGAGAGGTGAGAGAGTGAGCCAAGGAACTTGCCTACCGGGGTTCGGGCGGCACTGACGATGACGACTTCGCGCATAAAGACTCCAGAGAAACGGGTTGGAAAGACGCGAGTTACGATACGGAACTTCCGCGGTGTTGCTGCAATGCAGGGAGCAGCAAATCGCCGCTGCTCCGCAGCATCCCGTAGTATATGCCGCACGAGCTGTCGCAAGCAGGTTCTGGAGGCGGGTGGAGTGGGGAACAGCAGCGGCATCTGGGGTTTCATAGGCAGGTGCGGGTGACCGTAGCGCGCAGAAAGTCGGGAGAGACACTGATTCGTTCTTCCTTCAGCATCAACGCGTGGGCGTGGAAGACACATCTTGCGTCTTGCGATCCGCCGCAATGGCGGATGGCATGGGTAGAGGAGAAGGAATGATTGTGCCTGCTCGCGGCTGGTCCAGCGCCGACACCCCATCGCGTTACGGTGGGCCGCCGCATCGGCAGGAACGTTGGCAGCACGGCGCTGATAGCCTCTCCGCATGAGATCGAAGCAGAGAGAGCCTTTACCGGGTGCATCTAAGTGAGATGATCGCGCCGTCTATCACGCGCAAGTTTGCCGTCTCCCGAGGATGAGGATGAGGTATTTGTATTTTGGGGGGGACGCGATCTGTAGAGCGAAGCGAGGGCGCAGAAAAAATTCGACGCCTCATCTTCTTTTTTTCTTGACTCTTCGCCGCAGGAAAACTATACCTTCGTTAGCTGCTCTCTACAGACGAAGCAGCGTCGATGTTCACCATCGATTGGGAGCGCAGGCAAACGCAACCAAGGCAAAGCACTAAAGTAAAGGCAACACACTCAGGGAACGCTCTCAAGCGTTCCCTGATGTGTTTTGAGAGCCGCTCCGAAATGGTGAGAGAAGAAGGGGGGCATGCAGCGCCGTGTTGCCTCCTGCGACGACGCAGTATGCTGGACCCATGACGAGAAGACGATGGATTGCCGATACGTGGACAGAGACCAGCGCCACTTTGCAAGGAGAGCAGGCGGGGCATCTTGCGCGTGTCCTGCGGGCACAGCCAGGGCAGGTATTCGACGTGGTGGCCAATGGATTTTTGCATCGCGCGGAGGTTCTTTCGGCGAGTGAGGGAGAGGTTGTGTTTGCCCTGAAGGAGCAGTTGGAAGTGGAGGCTGCTCTACCGGTTCACCTGTTGCTGGCTGTCTTCAAGTTCGATCACATGGAGTGGGGAATCGAGAAGGCCACCGAGTTGGGCGCCGCTCGAATCTCGCCCGTGATCGCCAGAAGGACGGAGAAGCATCTTAGCCAGGCCGCCGCCAAGCGTGTGCAGCGGTGGAGAAGGATTGTGCGCGAAGCGGCACAGCAGTCTCGACGCAGCGATGTGCCGTTGGTGGACGATCCGGTGGCGCTGAAGACGGCATTGGAAGGGGTGAGCGCCGAGAAGCGGCTGCTGCTGGCGGAGACCGAGCAGGAGAACTCGCTGCGGAACGAGCTGGCCCGTGAAACGTCAAGGGAGAGCCAGTCTGTAGCGTTGGCGATTGGACCGGAGGGTGGATGGACAGCCGAGGAGATGGCGCTGTTCAGCCAGAGCGGTTGGAGGCATGTAACGCTGGGGCCGAGGATCCTGCGCGCAGAGACGGCGACGATTGCCGGGCTGGCCGTGTGCGCGGCGATGTTGCAGGAGCCGTGATGCAGTTGGTTGACAGGCTCGGGAGCCCGAGAGGGAAGGTTGGCGGGTCGCCTCGATTGGCGGAGGCGACCGCTCGATCGAGCGCGGGGCCGGGAGACGGCGCTCAAATCCCTCGGTGATCTGGAGGATCCATTACTGGAGATTCAGGCGAGTTTCAATTCGATCGATTGGGAGTCGCGGTCCAGCTTCAAGATCTGAAAGTTACGAATCTGCCCTGGCGCCAGAGGTTCAGTCTTTGCCGTGGAGGCCATGCCGCCCTTCCACCGCGCACTGAGCATCGAGGTCAACTGGGAGAGGTCTACTCCCGAACGAACGGTCTCTTCTGCCTGTGCAGCGTTGGCGGTAAGGAGGCACCGCGCTAGAACTCCTTCTCCAAGTTCCACGATGGCCGGCTCCGCGGTTTGTCCTGGGCGTGGAACGGAGACCACGCGGCCAGAGACGGTATCGCCCGGCTTGTGCTCCTCCAGGTACTCGGATAGCCCGGTGGGCGCAAGTTGCTTGACGCTCAGCCGAATCTGCCGCTTCTCCACATCCAGGCCCACGACCTGCGCCTTGACGGTCTCGCCGACCCGCAGCACATCCTGGGGATGATGGATCCTACGCTCCGCGGTGATCTCGCTCACATGCAGGAGCCCCTCCACACCTTCGGCGAGTTGAACGAAGGCGCCAAACTTCATCAGGCGCGTCACCTGTCCCTGGATCGCCGCACCGACGGGGAACCTTTGCGGCACGTCACTCCAGGGATCTCCCAGAGCCTGCTTGAGCCCGAGGGAGATTCGCTTCTCGGCTGCGTTTACCGCAAGGATGATGGTCTCCACGGTATCGCCCACCTTGAGCAGATCGCTGGGCTTGCGAACCTTTTTGACCCAGGACATCTCCGAGACGTGGATGAGACCTTCGATGCCGGGTTCCAGTTCCACAAACGCGCCGAAGTCCATGAGACGAGTCACCATGCCGGTGATGCGCTGGCCGGCCTGATAGCGCTCCGCGGCACTGTCCCATGGCTCCGGCTGCAGTTGTTTCAATCCCAGGGAGATGCGCCTGGTATCGGGGTCGACGCTGAGGATCTTTACCTGGATGGTTTGCCCTACGCTGAGTACATCCTCTGCGGAACTCACTCGGCTCCATGCCATATCGCTGACGTGCAGCAGACCGTCGATTCCGCCCAGATCGACAAACGCTCCATAGGACGCAAGGCTGCGCACCGTTCCCTGCACGATAGCACCCTGATGGAGTGCGGAGATGCGGCTCTGCTGGAGAGCCAGAGCCTCGTCTTCGAGCACGGAGCGCCGGTCCACCACCACATCCTCTTCCACGGTGTCCAGTTTTGTGATGCGGCAGGTGATCTGCTGCCCTACCAGTTTTTCCATCTCCGCGGCATCTCTGGTTCCACTGCGCGAAGCGGGAAGGAAGGCTCGCGCCCCGAGATCAACGCTGAGGCCGCCCTTCACGACTCCGGTGACCACTCCGGCTACCGGAGTCTTTTGGGCAAAGGCCTCCTCCAGCGAGGCCCAATCGGTAGGTTGTGCCACGCGCAGTAAAGAGAGCTCATAGTAACCCTCTGGGTTGCGTCCCGTTACCGAGACGGCAAAGGTGCTGCCTGTGGGCAAGTCTTCAGCATGGTTGGCAAAGGCGTCTCGCGGAAGTATGCCTTCCGTCTTGTACCCAATGTCAAGGTAGACGAACTCCGCATCGACAGAGACGACGACGCCCTGCAATTGCGTGCCGTGATCCTCGCTCCGGTGCGAATGGGTTTGCTCAAACTCGGAGAGCTGCTCGGCGAAGGAGGCGGCGCTCGGGTCAGGAGGCTCGGCTGCTTCAGCAGGAGGGGCCGGGGCCGAAACTTCAGCGGCAGGGGAGGACGCAGGAAAGGTCTCGTCAGGCATCTTCATCTGAATTCCATTTTGTCACGAACCGAACAGCCTACTGATCCGAGGTACTGATCTGATCGAGTTCAACCTTGTGCTGTTCCTTCAAGTCGCCGCTGCGCAGAACTTCCAGAAAACGACGCACCTCGTAGCCCGCTATCCTGGCCGCATAGGCGAGGTTAACGGCGATGGCGGTGACATCCTGTGCGGCTTTGGTGCATACCTCGGGCGCCTTGCCAAGCTCGATCAGCGATGGAAGCAGCAACCAACAGATGAAGGATTCGAAGTTCTCCTGGACAAAGTACTCGGGCTCATCCAGGCCGCCGTGGATGCCTGTCAGCCAGCGGGCATCGGCATCATTCCAGAAGTCCTCCGATCGTACCGCCGCGGAGCAGGATCCAAACTGATGCATCAGCAGGACTACGCGCACCATGGCCGCCGAGCGCCAAACCTGTTCGCCCTGCAGGCCGGTTGCAGAGAAGACCTCGGCGAAGAGATGGCGCAGCCGGAGCGTGTCATAGATTGTCAGGGCAGCAGCGGGAGATGCCGCCGAACGTAGCACCATCCAGGCCATCACCGGGCCCCAGGTTTGGGCTGAGGGCGTATGGATGTCGCTGCTTGGAAGCACGGATCTCGCCGCAGGTTCAATTGTCTCTGGGAATCTCAGCACCATCCAGGGCAGCCGAATTGCCGCGGCCGCAGTCGCCGAAGCATCGTCTGGCAGAACCGGTGGGTTGGCGGGGGCCAATTCCGCGGAGGGCCAGGATGGCTTCACATCGTTACCCGGCAGTGGAACGCCGTCCAGACGCGTCAAATAGACTGCCTTGTCCAGGAATCGATCGACGCCCTGGATAAATTCTATGACCGCCCCTTGAAGTGCCGGAGGCTCTGGAGCAACGGTTGCCGGTTCCGGCTTTACGCTTTTCTTTTCACTCTTTTTTTCACTCTTTGACGATAGGGGCTTGGCCGGCTTTGGTTGGGAGTTGGTCCGTGACTCCAATTCGAGCTCGCGCGTCAAGGCCGCATAGGCTGCGATCACAAATCCGCTGATCGTCCCCTCGTTGATGGTGCGGTGTAGCGTGTCCAGGAGAGGCTGTAGCCGCAGTTGCGAGAGCGCTTCATCCAGGCTGTAGACCCCGGTCCCATGCAGGGCATCGCAGAGCCTGTCCCAGGGATAGGCCTCCGAGGGCTGCAGATGGCGCCAATGCAGCAACACCGTGTGCTGGTAGCCGCGTAGATCCAGAGTCAGACCGTGATCGCGGAAGTCACTGGCGCGGCGCAGGAATTCGAGGCCCTGCGCAGTGTCCCGATAGCCCAAAATCGCGTTCTCGCCGCAGGGAAGCCGCAGGCCATCAAACAGGCTCTTCTGGCGCAGGGTTCCACTCTGTTTGTCCAGAAAGCCCACAGACATCTTGATGGTCCCATGGGTCGATCCGTAACGGTTGTTGTATAGAATCAACCCCCTCTGATCGTCGCAGAGGTTGGAGTAAGCGAACACGTTCTCGTCCACGGTGCCGTAGTCGGTCCAGAAGTCGTACAAGACGAAGTCAGCGCTTTCGGCAAACAGCCGGCGATTCTTCAACAGTGGGGCGATCAACTGCTGATGCCTCGCCACCATCCCTTCATTCGGCTGTTCCTCCAGCCGGGCCTGTTTGAAGTCCATGCCATAGCGTTCTGTGAAGCCTTCGACCTGTCCATGCCCGAACATGGGAAGCCCGGGGAGCGTGGCCAGAAGCACGCATACGCCAAAGTACTTGTCGCCCCATCCGAACTGATCGATTGCGGTGCGTTCATCCGGGTTGCTCATGAAGTTTACATAGCGCTTCAGGATGTCAGGATCAAATTCAACCGTCTTCTTGAGATACGAACGGTACTTTGCGTTCTCTTCATCGCGGAGCATGTTCATGAAGGCGCTATTGTAGACGCGATGCATTCCGAGGGTACGCACGAAATAGCCCTCCAGCAGCCAGAACGCCTCTGCCAGCAGCAGCGTCCCTGGAACCTCCGCCGCCACACGGTCAACCACCTCACGCCAGAACTCATGGGGCATCAGCGCGTCGAAGGCCTCCTGCGATATGGCTGATTCGGCGCGCGAGGGAATAGACCCGCCTGCTCCGGGCAACGGAAACCAGAGCCGCTGCACGTGGCGTTTGGCCAGCACCATGGCGGCATCGAAGCGGATAATGGGAAACCTCCGCGCCACGCTCAAAATCACCTGAATCACATGCTCGCGCACCTCAGCCCGGGAGTAGTCCAGTTGCGCTGTGTCGTTCCAGGCAAACATGGTTCCATCGTTGCCGTGATAGACGAACCGGGTGACACCGTGGCGATGATGGTGCAAACGGAAGACCACAGCGGCGTCTGACTGATCGTAGTAGTGATCTTCGATCTTGATCTCGACACGGCTATCCGTGGAGAGGTCGGGTCCATTGAACTGGTAGGCGGGATAGGGGCTCTCCCAGCGCGACAGGAACCACTCAGGATGCTCGATGACCCAGGTGGAGTCGATTCCCATGTGATTGGGAACCATGTCGCTGGCCAGCCGGAGCCCGGCCATGGCGGCGCGGTAGCGCAGATTCTCGAAGGCTGGTTCGCCGCCCAGATCCTGGGCGATGGAATAGTCCCGCAGCGAGTAGGCTGAGGCTACCGCATCCCGATTTCCCCGCAGCCGCTTGATGGTCCTGGACGCCCGGCTTCGCTCCCAGAGTCCGATCAGCCACAATCCCGTAATCCCGCGGTCGGAGAGCAGCCGCAATTCCTCGTCCGGGATATGGTCCAACCGGTGGATATGGCGCTGATACTTTTTTGAGAGCTGTTCCAGCCAGACATAGGTGCTCTTGGCGATGAGGACAACGTTGGGCATCCAGGCCTGATCCGCGCTGAAGGCCTCGTACTCGTTCAGTGGAGCATAGGCCCGGCGGCGCAACTCTTGATCCCAGCCGACGTACTCATCGCCAACGAAACCCTCACTCCCGCGGCCGGGAGGCGCATGCCGATGCCAGTCCGGGCCGGCAGGGTGAAATTGCATCCAGATGGCGAGTTCTTCCTCGCGCAGGACGTCGACGGCCAGGAGTACGCGCTTCAGGTCATCGCCCAGGATTTCGGCCCAGGCCTGGATAATGTAGTCCAGTTGTCCGGTCAAGGAGTCCGGAGAGGCGAGCATGGGTCCCCGGAGCGCGTCCAGCAGGTTCCCGAGACGGGGAGAGACCTTGGGCCGAGTGGTAAAAAACTCTGGGATTTGCTGGGTAGCCTTCAGGTAAGCCGTCTTCTGCTGGAGTAGCTGGTCGCCAAACAGTCTGCGAAACGGCTTAAACGCGGGATTGCTATTGGCGATCCACAGCAGGAGCAACTCTTCAAACGCAATCTCGGTATTGGGACGTCCCTGGGAGCTGCCTTGGAGCCATTGCTGCTCAGTTCTTTGGCCCCGATAGACGTCCACGGTGGGGAATTGGCGCACGAATTGGGTCAGGAGCCGATCGCTCTGGTCCGGGGTGATCTGTGCAGCCAGCCATTGCATAGCTTCAGCCATCACGGCTGGGTCCTGCTGTTGGCGATAGCGCGCAACCAGGGCGTGGCTGAGCTCATCGATCAGGCCCATGGCAAAGAGGGCGCCGGCATGGACGATGGGAGCGGCGGCCTGGGTTCCGGGCGCCAACGGGGTCTCCGCAGGCTCCGATTCGCGCAGGGAGTTCAGCCCTTCCGCCAGCTTCCTGGCGGCCGCAACGTTTGCAAAGACGACATTTCCGGTAAAACTGAACAGAACTTCCTCAATGTTCAGCCGCTCACGGATCGATCTTGAGATATGAAATTCCATCCAACGATAAACTCTCCGGCGAGATCTGGCCCGCCACCACGAATTGTTTCTTCACAGATGTTACTCCGGGCGACCGGTTTCCAGCGTCCCGCTCCGCGCCTGTACAATTCGGATGCCGGTTCAGAGGTTGCCTGGGTTTGTAATAGACTTCTCCTGCGGAGGCAACTTGGCTTATACGATCGATTCACAGCAGCATCGTTTTGGTTCGCCGCCGCGCCACCCATGGCGGCGGCCTGTGCAGATTCTTGCCGGCATGGTCCTTCTGGGGCTCATCTTCAGCGCCAGTTCGCTCCTCTCGTCCTGGGTGAACCTTCTCTGGTTCGACTCGCTCGGATACGGGGAAGTGTACTGGAAGATGCTGACGCTCCAGGCGGGGATCTTCGCTGGAGTCACCCTGATCACCTTTGTGGTTCTCTGGTTGGCCTTCGCTGCCCTCTTCCGGATGCACCGGCAGGGCCTACCCGGATCACAGGCGATCCTCCTCTCCGGACAGACATTTCAGATCTCGGTTGAACCCGTTCTTCGCATTCTCTCCCCGGTGGCGGCTGTTCTTGTGGCAATGCTCTCCGGCGTGACGATTGCCGGGGACTGGCCGACTCTGGCGCTGTTCTGGTACGCCCCGCGCTCAGCCAGCAGTCTCGCAGACCCAATCTTTGGCCGGCCTGTGAGCTTCTATCTTTTTACGCTTCCTGCCTGGAACCTGCTGAACGACTGGCTGCTGGCTTTGGCGCTGGCTATCAGTGTGGCCGCCGCCATCTATTTTGTGATTACGGGCAGCACCCGCGCGCTGCGGAACGAGGGTGCAGACGAGCGCCGGATTGACACCCCTGGCTCACCCTGGCGCGGACTGTCGCTGGCCATCTCTTTTCTGCTTCTGGTGGTAGCGATGATGGTCTTCGTGAGCCGTTACGAGCTTCTGCTGGAACATCACACCCTGTTTGATGGCATCAGCTATACGGATGCCCACATCACGGCTTATGGATTGCTTCTGGTCAGTTTGGCGCTGGTGCTGGGATCGGTGATTGCCGCGTCCAACGCGGTTCGGCTTCCCCGCGGACGCACCCTCGCTTTGGCGATTGCGCCCGCAGGCATCACCTACGTCGTACTTGGGCTGGTCGGTTGGTATGTAGCCAGTTTTGTGGTCAAGCCCAACGAATTGGTTCGGGAGACACCTTATATCTCTCAGAACATCCAGACGACGCGCCGAGCCTTTGGGCTTGACCGCTTCTACCAGCAGGAGTTTCCTGCAGAGACCACCGTCGATGCGGCTGATCCGGCCAATAACCAGCCCACGCTGGAGAACATTCGCCTGTGGGACTGGCATGCCCTGCAGGACACTCTGCGGCAGGTGCAGGAGATCCGAACCTACTACGACTTTCCCGATATTGATATCGATCGGTACAACCTGAATGGGACCACTCACGAGGTGATGTTGGCCGCCCGCGAGTTGAATGTCGACAGGCTCCCGGAGAGCAGCCGTAACTGGATCAATGAGCGCCTTACCTACACACACGGTTACGGCGTCACCATGAACACGGTGAACGGATTCACTCCGGAGGGATTGCCGGTGTTCCTGCTGAGCAATATGCCCGTGCAGAGCACAGTCCCCGGCCTGAGCGTCACCCGTCCGGAGGTGTACTTCGGCGAGCTTACGAATACGGATGTTTACGTCAAGACCCGTCAGCAGGAGTTTGATTACCCCCAAGGGCAGAGCAACAACTTTACGTCCTATCAGGGTAACGGCGGCATTGTTCTGGGCGGTTTTCTGCGTCGTCTGCTGCTCTCAATCTACGAGGGCGATCTGGGCAAGCTGCCCTTCAGCGACGACATCAAGCCGGATAGCAGGCTTTTGATGCGCCGCGACATTGCAGACCGGGTGGCGGCGCTGGCTCCCTTTCTGAGCTTCGACGAAGATCCCTACCTGGTGGTTGGCGATAAAGGAAGGCTGTTCTGGATCCTGGACGCCTACACTACGTCGGACAGTTATCCGGAATCCACCCACTACGCGCTCGACGGCAACCCAGTCAATTACATCCGCAACAGCGTAAAGGTGGTGATTGACGCTTATAACGGCTCAGCCACCTTTTACGTCTTCGATTCTTCTGACTCAATTATTAACGCTTATCGCCGCATCTTCCCCAGTCTCTTTCGGGATGCGTCGCTGATGCCGATGGATCTGCGCCGCCACGTCCGCTACCCGGAGGGCATCTTCAATCTTCAATCGGATGTGTATGGTCTTTACCACATGACAGACCCGGAGGTTTTCTTCAACCGGGAGGATCTGTGGACGGTTGCCACAGAGAACGGCGTGGACGCGGACGGCAACCAGGCGATGATGCCGGTGCAGCCAAACTTTGTTCTGATGAAGCTTCCTGGCGAGAGTTCCGCGGAGTTTGTGGAGATACTGCCCTTCACACCCGCCAACCGCAACAACCTGATTGGGTGGATCGCAGGCCGTTGTGACGGGGCGCATTATGGAACGGGTGTGGTCTACGACTTTCCCAAGACCCGGCTGGTGGATGGGCCGCAGCAGATCGAGGCCCGCATCGATCAGAATGCGCAACTCTCCGGGCAACTCACGCTATGGAACCAGCAGGGCTCGCATGTTCTGCGGGGAAGCCTGCTGGTGATCCCCTCTGGCAAGGCGCTGCTTTACGCCGAACCCATCTATCTTCAGGCGCAAGAGAGTCCGATGCCGGAGTTGCGCCTGGTGGTGCTGGCTTTGCAGGATCGGCTCGCCTACGGGCCGACGTTTTCCTCTGCGCTGGCCGCCCTGTTTGCAGGCGAGCCATCTTCACTGACCGCGGTGGAGACGGCTCAGGCCGCCCCAGCAGCGAATATGCCGGCCAATCTGCCGTCTGGGTTGGCGCCGCAGACCGCTACCAACACTCTGATTCTCCAGGCCAGCCAGGACTTTTCGGACTACCAGCGTCTTACCGCCGCTGGCAAGCTGGCTGAGGCTGGAGAGAAACTCGACGCACTCAAGCAGGTTCTGGGTGAGCTTAGCGCGCGAGTGAAATGATGTGATTGTGACGTTGTATCCTGGCCACCAACATCCCCGATCCATTGATGGGCTCCCATGGGGCCCGCGGCGTGGGAGAGATTGGTCTGGCAGGAGTAGCTGCGGCCATTACGGCGGCGGTCTATCACGCTGCCGGAGTTCGCGACCGCAATCTTCCGGCGCGAATGGAGGATCTGCCTGGCGCTTCCAAAGAGGCTCTTGCCGTGTAGTTCAGCACTGCGCACTGGATGCGGATGGTTCGAGGAAGCTTCAGGCAAGCGGTAGCGGTAGCGTTAGCTGAAGAGAAACTCCTGGGAGCGAAGATCCTTGATTGTGTCACGAAGCCTGGCAGCTTTTTCAAACTCAAACTTTTTAGCGGCTTCCCGCATATCCCCTTCGAGTCTTGCCAGGTAGGCATCCAACTCTGCCTGGTTGGCAAAGTCCCTCAGCGTGTCCTCTTCTTCGGTGAGGTCGGCATAGTCGGCCTTGAGGACGCTGGCCAGGGAGTCATCCAGAGAGCGAATGACCGTCTGTGGAGTGATGCCATTCTGCTGGTTATAGGCTACCTGCCGTTCTCGGCGGCGGTTCGTCTCCTCGATGGCTCTGCGCATGGATTCGGTTTGCTTGTCGGCGTAGAGAATGGCCCTCCCCTCAAGGTGGCGAGCGGCGCGGCCCATGGTTTGGATCAGCGATCCCTGGGAGCGGAGAAAGCCCTCCTTGTCCGCATCGAGGATAGCGACCAGAGAGACTTCAGGAAGGTCCAAGCCTTCGCGAAGGAGATTGATTCCGATCAGAACGTCATACTCTCCGTTGCGCAGGCTGCGGAGAAGGCGGATGCGTTCGAGCGTCTCAATCTCCGAGTGCATGTAGCGGCAGCGGACGCCGACTTCCGTGTAGTAGTTCGCGAGGTCTTCAGCCATGCGTTTGGTTAGCGTGGTGACCAGCACGCGCTGGTCTTTGGCCGCACGCTGGCGAATCTCTGCCAACAGGTTGTCAATCTGCCCCTTGACCGGCCGCACTTCCACCTCAGGATCTACCAGGCCGGTGGGGCGAATCACCTGCTCCACCACTACGCCAGAGGACTTGGCGAGTTCATACGGTCCTGGGGTAGCCGATACATAGATGGTTTGGCCAACGCGCTCTTCGAACTCCTGGAAGCGAAGGGGGCGGTTATCCATGGCGGAGGGCAGGCGAAAGCCGTAGTCCACCAGATTTTGCTTGCGCGAGCGATCTCCGTGCCACATCCCGTGTAGTTGCGGAACGGTGACGTGGGACTCGTCGATGAATACCAGGAAGTCCTGGGGGAAGTAGTCGAGCAGGGTGGGAGGAGGATCGCCCGGCAGACGCCCGGAGAAGTGGCGCGAGTAGTTTTCAATGCCGTGGCAGAATCCCACGGATTTGATCATCTCCAGATCGAAGCGGGTGCGCTGGTGAATGCGTTGCGCCTCCACGAGGCGGCCCTCCTTTTCAAGCTGAGCCTCCCACTCTGACAGTTCAGAGAGAATGCTGTTGATTGCGGACGACTTGCGCTCCGGTGGAACGACGTAGTGGCTCTTGGGATAGATAGGCAGGCGAGCATAGCGCTGCTTGACGGCTCCGAAGAGCGGATCGATCTGGGAGAGCGATTCAATCTCATCGCCGAAGAGTTCGATGCGGAAGGCGTTTTCGTCATAGGTGGGGAAGACTTCGATCACATCGCCGCGGACACGAAAGGTTCCGCGCTTGAAGTCGACGTCATTGCGCTCGTAGAGGATCTCGACCAGGCGCCGGGTAATATCCTGCCGCTTGATCTTCTGCCCCTTTTCCAGCAGAAGCAGCATGCCGTAGTAGGCTTCTGGCGAGCCCAGACCATAGATACAGGAGACGGAGCTGACGATGATGGTGTCGCGCCGCTCGAAGATGCTGCGTGTGGCTGAGAGACGCAACTTGTCAAGCTCATCATTGACGGTGGACTCTTTCTCGATGTACAGGTCGCCGGAGGGGATGTAGGCCTCCGGCTGATAGTAGTCGTAGTAGGAGACAAAGTACTCTACCGCGTTGTTGGGAAAGAACTGCTTGAATTCATGGTAGAGCTGTGCCGCGAGTGTTTTGTTATGCACCAACACCAGCGCGGGACGGTTCATGTCAGCAATCACCCGGGCCATGGTGAACGTTTTTCCGGAGCCGGTGACGCCGAGCAGCACCTGGTCCTTTTCTCCTGCCTGTAGGCCAGCGACAAGCTCCGCGATAGCGCGCGGCTGATCTCCCTGCGGCTTGTATCCAGAGACGAGTTGGAAGTCCATGCCCATTAGGATAGGGTATACGCGCACGGTAAGATAGAGTTTGGGCGCGTAGCCATGCGCTAACGGAGGTTCAAAGGGTTTTGACAGAACTTTGGTTGATACGGCACGGCGAGACAACGTGGAGCGCCGATGGGCGGCACACAGGCGTGAGTGATATTCCATTAACCGACCGCGGCCGAGAGAGAGCCAAGCGCCTGCGTGGCTTGCTTGCGGGGACGAAGTTTGGCGCAGTATTTACCAGTCCCCGGCAAAGAGCCCGTGAGACCTGCCAGATTGCGGGCTATGGCGATGTCGCCGTGGTGGATGAGGATCTGCAGGAGTGGAACTACGGAGAGGCCGAAGGCAAGACGACGAACGATATGCGAGCGATCTATGGGCCGCAATGGAGCGTTTGGACGAGTCCATTGGTGAATGGCGAGACGCTGGAGCATGTGGGAGAGAGAGTGGATGCTGTGATTGCGCGATCGCTGGCCGCCGTACCCGGGGAGGAAGCCGTGGCGCTGTTTGCGCATGCGCACGTTCTGAGGATTCTTGCCGCGCGCTGGATCGGTTTGCCACCTGGTGCTGGAGCTCTGTTTTCCCTGGAGACGGGGAGCGCGAGCGTGCTCGGCTTTGAGCGCGAGACGCGGGTGATCTGCAAATGGGATCTGTAATCTGGCTATCGCTGTTCCGCGAAAGTGGACGGTAGCGTGTGATGGGTGATACCTGTTGAACGAGAAGAGATGGGAGATAGATGAAGGTCGGCGGCCAGGTTGGCGATGGGGGTGAGGACGCAATCGTAGTTTTGGAGCATGTGTCTGTCGCGCGTGGAGAGAGAGTTGTCCTGCATGATGTGAGCCTGCGCATCAAGGCCGGTGAGCACCTGGCGATTCTGGGACCGAATGGTTGCGGCAAATCCACGCTGTTGAAGACAATCACCTGCGAGGTCTATCCGTTGGTCAATCCGGGGAGCCGTGTCTGCATCCTGGGCAGAGAGCGCTGGGATCTGACGGAGTTGAAACGGCGTATGGGGGTGGTGGCGGCAGACACCCTGGGTTTGAGCACCTTGGCTAGTACAGGCAGGGAGGCCGTTCTCAGCGGGTTCTTCTCCAGTTCCAGGATATGGCCCCACTTCACTGTCACCACCAAGATGAAGGAACTCGCCGAAGAGATTCTCCACCTGGTGCACGCTGAGGATCTGGCGGCAATTCCGGTGGGAGAGATGTCGGCAGGGCAGCAGCGGCGGGTGATGATTGGACGCGCATTGGCGGGAACATCTCTGGATGTGGAGCAGGGGGGTGTTCAGATGCTATTGCTGGATGAGCCTTCGAACGCCCTGGACCTGGCTGCGCAACAGGATCTGCGCGAGATGCTGCGCGGGCTGGCGCAGAAGGGAACGGCGATTTTGTTGATTACGCATCATATTGCCGATATTCTTCCGGAGATCGATCGCATTGTGATGATGCGCGAAGGACGCATTTTGGCTGATGGCGATAAGAGCAGACTGCTCACGGAGGATCATCTGCGCGGATTGTTTGGACGTGAGATCGTTTTGACCGAGCGTGGCGGCTACTGGAATGCCTGGTAAGACGGCATCAGGCGGGAGGGACAGATTTCCCGCCCTTGACCGGCGCCTGGCCAGTGTCCACGATCCTGCGTGCAACGGCGTGAATGGAGTTGCATCTTGCCGTTGCGGCATGCAGCTATCCTCTCTGGATCTGTCTTCGAAACGTCCGCTACGATGGGCTTTGATGTCTGCGTAGATGGCGCGCCGGGGCGCGTCGTGGCGTGCTGACTGCGCAAGACGTTCATGGGGCCGAGGCGACGCCCAGGCCTTTGCAGCGGAAAGGCTCTACGCCCAGTCAGCGAGCATCGCCCAGGCCGTTAGTGCTCCGTTGAAGCTGGTGTAGATCCCGTAGGCATCGTAGACTGTGCTTCCCCAACTCCCTTGGACCTCATCGGGAAGCTCCGCGTTCTGCACCGGATCTGAGATATTGCGCACGAATCCGAAGTCGACTCCTTCCGCCGCGCACACCTTGCCCACCAGGGCGTCGTCCATTTCAATGCAGGCATACTGACTGTAGTCACCTGCTGTGGTCCCTACGACAAACACGGGCGTAGTTAGCAAGGAAAGCGCCCCGCCAGTGGAATTGACGACCTTGGGCAGCGTATCTCCGCTGTTCAGACCGTTCGGATCGAGATCGAAGATAGAGTAACGCGTGCCATGGAACGTATTGAACTGATTGCAGAGCGCCTGTAGATCGGCCTCTGTGGTGGGAATGGGGTACAGCAAGCTCGCCAGCCCGGCCTTGGATAATGGTGAATCCGTGGCGCTCCAGGCATTGGAGTATACCGGCCAGTTTTCTCGTGGCGTATCCGCCTCATAGAGGGTGCCCGCGCTTACCGCCCGTACTGTTCCCAGGTGATCCCCCACCATGGCTCCTCCCGCCGTGCCAATGGAGAGCAGCAGGCTCGGCCTGGCCTGCCGGATCAGCCGTTCCACCATCGCAACCAACTGCGCTTCACCGGGAAAGTCCAGATGGGTATTGGATTTGAAGAGAAGGACGCGCTTTCCTCGAATCTCCACAAGTCTCCACTCTCCCCAGTAGCTCCAATCCCTGGTCGAGTGCGTGGCGGAGTGGAGCATCCCTTCGGCATACTGGGTCCAGCCGCTCCATTTACCTCGATTCCTGTCGGCATACGGCATCGGCTGGCCGCTGGAGCAGAAGACCTGTTGCATCGCCGCCCACTCTGCATCCGCCCAGGTGAGGACTATCGCATCGGCCGCCGGTAATCCCTTCTCAGGGCCGATGGGAAGAAGTTCTGGCGGCGCTATGCCCACCTGGCTCCAATCGATCGCCGGCAGCGGAGGTGCGCTCCGCAGGGTGGGCGAGAACTCCCTCTGCCGGCTGGAAAGACGCAGCCTTCCAGGTTTATCGCTCAAAGGATCCTCCTTCTGACAGCTCCAGATGACGGAAATGGAGCAGCCGCTGTATCGCAAAGAGGCATGCGGCCATCTTGCCGTCGGCTGAATCGGCTCTTTTTACTCGCCCGCAGGCGGCGCCAGTGGAATCTGATGCTGTTCCGCCACGTGTAGCCGAGCGAATTGCCCTGGTTGCACTACGACTTTGAAGATCGCCGTTTCACCCAACATGGCTGTGGGTGGAGGGACCGAGTTGATAACCCAGCCCTGCGGGACCGCATGTTCCACCACAAAGACAACCGGCTGAGCAAACTGATTCTGCAACAGATACTGCTGCTGCTGGACCACTACGACGCTGCGCTGAACTGTCCCATGGACCACTGTACTTTGCACGTGGTTGGAGGTGAGTTTGCTCTCCAGATGGCAGACCACTGGATCCGACTCTCCACCGCTGGGCAACATCTGGCCTCCAGGCACGCTCATTCCGCGGACTCCATCGAGATCGTCCTGGAGGATAAGGCAATCCTGGTTCACATGAACCTCTGGCACGGCCGCGACCGCCGGGCTGGGCGCAGGCGCGGTCTCGCTGGCCGCAGATGGAGCCATCGCCGAGGGTGGCGGAGCTGCCGCTGGTGGGCCTGGATGAGAGCATCCGGCCAGCCCTACGGTCCCGAGGGCCATGTAGCCTATCCATTCCCTGACGATCGCCCGACCTTTCATGAGTGACATCCTACCCCCCTGCTTTGCCTAGCGGGATTGCATACGTGGTTCGACTTCCTGAGAAGCCAAGCGCTATTCTGCTTCTTTGGACGCAGGCAATCAGTGCGTTGGATGTAACAGATACGGCTTCTGTTGGTTGAGGCGGCACTTTTCGCTTTGGCCCGGTTTGGGTAGTCTTGGTTGAGGCGCCCCGTCCGTGGATGGCATCGGAGCAGATTTCGCATGGACGGGTCTCCAGGAGCGAGGTGTGCAGCGGCGTCGTCCCCCTAGGGGCGGACTTCCATGGCTGACACAGCTCCGTATTTCGCCGCGAGGAAGACGATTCGAACCCATGGAACAAGCCCAAACTTCGGTGCAACCCAGTATCCGGCTGGAGATTCGCCCTCCGGAGAGAACCCGTTGGGACCTTCTCTCGCTTGGCGAGGTGATGCTCCGTTTGGATCCCGGGGAGGGTCGCATCGCCAGCACGCGCAGCTTCCGCGTGTGGGAGGGCGGAGGGGAGTATAACGTCGCACGTGGCCTGCGCCGCTGCTTTGGCCTGCGTACTTCTGTCGCGACCTCGTTGGTGGATAACCCCGCCGGCCGCCTGGTGGAGGATCTGATACTGCAAGGTGGCGTCGATACGTCGCACATCCGCTGGGTAGGATTCGATGGCGTAGGCCGAGAGGCGCGCAACGGCATGTATTTTATGGAACGTGGCTTTGGCGTCCGCCCCGGCCTGGGCATGATGGATCGGGGGCATACGGCTATCGCCCAACTCCGCCCCGGCCAGATTGACTGGAACGATATCTTCGGCAGTGAGGGAGTGCGCTGGTTTCATACCGGTGGCATCATGGCGGCGCTGAGCGAAGACGCTACAGAGGTAGTCCGCGAGGCGATGGAGGCAGCCGGCCGTCACGGCTCCGTGATCAGCTTCGACGCCAACTATAGGCCTTCCCTTTGGAAGGCTCGCGGCGGACGCAAACGCTCGGTTGAGATCAACCGCTCCTTACTGCCTATGGTGGACGTCTTCTTTGGCCATGAAGGGGACGTTGCCGCGGAGCTCGGCGAAAGCTCTGAGCGCCCGGCCTGGCATGGCCTGGAGAGCTTTCGCCTGATGGCTGGGCGTGTTCAGAACGAGTTTCCGAACCTGAAGGTGATTGCCACCACCATCCGCCAACCGCGCAGCGCGAGTCGAAACGGCTGGGGAGCCTTTGCCTACGCCTGCGGCGACGCTGGGAAACAGGGAGATGCCTTGGCCGGTCTCCAGTTTGACGACCTTGAGATACTGGATCGCGTTGGAGGCGGCGACTCCTTTGCCGCAGGCTTGATCTACGGTCTGCTGACCCAAAGGGGCCTGGCCTGGGCGCTCAACTGCGGCGTTGCTCATGGAGCTTTGGCGATGACCACCCCAGGGGACGCTTCTATGGTCACGCTTGCGGAGGTTGAACGTCTGATGTTGGGCACAGCGGCTGGAACGCTTCGTTGAGAGACGTCCATGTACACTCAATTGGAGAGAAAGGACTTTTCCTGATTGGGTATGCATCCCTTTGAGGCGTCATCACGAGGTTGCGCATGAGGTCTCTAACCACAAAGGCTTCTACCCCGCGCAAGCGCACCAGTCTTAAGGATCTGGCCGCATACCTGGGCCTCTCTCAGACCACCATCTCCTTTGTTCTAAACGATGCGCCCCTGGCCAAAAATCTCACCGAAGAGACTCGCCGCCGCGTCCTGGAGGCTGCGCGCAAGTTCAACTATCGGCCTAGCTACTTCGCCCTCAATCTGCACAAGACGAGCAGCGACTCGGTCGGCATCCTGGTGTCCGAACACAGTGAAGGTTACAACACCGTCGTGATGGAAGGTATCGACGGCTTCCTGCTGAAGAAAAACTTTCTCTACTTCACGGCGTGCCATTATTACAAACCCCAACTGGTCAAGGAGTACGCTGAACTTCTGCTCAACCGCGGCGCGGAAGGTCTCCTTGTCTTGAATGACAATGCAGATTTCGACTCGCCTCTGCCGGTTGTAGCCATCTCTGGCCATCTGGAGAGGCCAGGCCTCACCAATGTCATACTGGACCATCGCGCAGCCGCTCGCCTCGCGATCCACCACCTGTACGACCTCGGTCACCGCAAAATCGTTTTTATGAGAGGACACCACTCCATCGCCGACTCCGCCTTCCGCTGGGAGGCGATGATGGAGGTCGCTCGTGAGTTTGGCGTTCAACCAAGCCCCGAACGCATCATCCAATTCGCCGGACGCGGTTGGAGCCCCAAAACCGGCTACGGCCCCGTGCAACGGCTGCTAAGCACCACGCGCGACTTTACCGCCCTGGTGGCCTTCAACGACATCACCGCCATAGGAGCCATCCGCGTACTTCACGAGGCCCACCTCAAAGTGCCTCAGGATGTCTCCGTCGTCGGCTTTGATGACATCAACGCCGCCCATTTCCATGTCCCCAGCCTCACCACCATCCGGCAACCACTGAAACACATGGGGAAGTTGGCTGCCGGCATCCTGCTGGATCGCATCACCAACCCCTCCGCCCCATATCCCTCCACAATGTTGGCCAAGCCCACACTGATCGTCCGAGAGTCCACGGACCGCATAGCAAGCAGCCGCCGTTAGAGCGTTTTCCCCGTAGGTGTAGTCCAGCAGATTGAGATGGATGGGCGTTTTCCCCAATGAAAACGCCACGGCACAATCGCTCTTGGATACCCATCAACGGCGAAAATGCTCTAGAGCGGCGCAGCCATTCCACCTCATCGCTCACATCCTCGCGTCTGCCCTCGCCGCTACCGCTGTTGCGCTACCGGCAGCGTGATGTAGGTTTGTTGGTCCGGAGCGCAATAGATGCGTTGCGTGGCCTGCTTGTAGTCGCTAGCCGTAGCCTTGAAGATATTGGGTACAAAGGTCTGCGGATTGCGGTCATAGAGAGGGAACCAACTGGATTGGATCTGCACCATCATCCGGTGGCCGGGAAGAAAGACATGATTGACCGCCGGTAAAAAGAAGCTGTAAAGCAATGGCTTGTTTGGTGTGAGCGGTGAGGGGTGCGAAAGGCTTTCGCGATAGCGTCCGCGGAAGATGTCCATGGAGACGGCAAGCTCGTAACCGCTCATATCCGGCTCGTCGCTGTCCTGCTGGGGGTAGACATCGATTACCTTGACGATCCAATCGGAGTCCGTGCCGCTGGTTGAAGCCACCAGGTGGACCTGCGGGCGGCCGCTCACCGTCACAGCGTCGGTAAGAACTGGGGTCTCGTAGGTTTCGACATCCGGGCGAGCCGAGGCAGGGCGTTGATCTCCGACCAGCCACTCGGGCCAGGTGACAGTCTCTGCCGGTGGCACCGGGCGAGGACGATAGGGTACAGGCGTGGCTGGGTTCGAGACATACTGGTCATACTCCTCGCCACCGGAAGGTTGCGGCGGCTCAAAGCCCATTCCATGGTCAGCGTAGAGATAGAGAGGTTTTCTGTCGATGCTGCAGTTGCCGTTGCAGGATGGCCACCTGGCTAGATGCTCCCACGTGTTGGGGCCGGTCAGGAAGGCGTTGACGTGCGCCAGATGCGCATCGGGTCCGTTCTCCTGAAGATGTTGCGCGAGAAAGGGCAGCAAAATGTGATGGACAAAGTAGGCTGAAGTGTCCGAGCCAAAGTTGATTGCCCCTAGATGGGTCCCTTGTGTGGCTTCCTGGCCATGAAACCAGGGACCAAGGGCCAGATAGAGGTTGGCGCGGTTGGCCGGCTCAGCGTAGAGCGCGCGGTAGACAGCCAGCGCCCCATAGATGTCTTCCTGGTCCCATTCGCCGGCGACCAGCAGCGTAGGCACGGTCAGCGGCTCCTGGGCCAGGATCTTATCTACCGCCTGGTCTTGCCAGAACGTGTCGTAAGAGGGGTGGGCTACAAGTTTGTTCCAGAACCCCAGTTGTTGCATGCCGTGCTGGTTCGCAATCGCGCTTGCGTTGCCAGCGTCCAGATACATGCTGTAGTCATCGCTATAGTTCGTCCACCACTTCTTAGTGCCGGTTCGCGTCGCCTCCTGCGAGTAGATGTAGGGGATCATCTGTTCACGGAAGGCGCCGTTATGGAACCAGTCGTCGCCGATCCAGCCATCCACCATCGGATTCTCTGGAACCGCTGCCTTCAGAGCGGGATTCGGATGAACCAGTCCCATCAGAGCTTCGAATCCGTCGTAAGAGATCCCCATGACGGCAACTCGCCCATTGCTCTGGGAGACGTTTTTCACCAGCCACCCAATGGTGTCAGAGGCGTCGGTAGCGTCAGAGACCGGGGTTGGGTTGAGCGGACCACGCACGTAGCGGTTCATGATGTAGTCCCCTTGGGAACCATACTTGCCGCGCACGTCCTGAAACACATGGATGTAACCCGCCTTGAGCGCCCAATCCCGAGCTTCACGCTCGCGTGTACTGAAGCGGTCCGCATCATACGGTGTCCGCTCCAGGATGATTCCGGCGTGCGTTGCGCCTTTTGGTATCACGAACACGGTGTTGAGCTTGATGCCGTCCCGCATGGGAATCTGCACCACCGAGCGGGTATACCTCAGTTCCGCGGTCACTGGCGTGAAATGCTCAGGGATCTCGGACGGTAGCGAGGGATATTGCGACTGTGCCTGTGGCGAAGGCTGTTGTTGTGCCGCTGCGCCCTGCGTAGCGATGAGTAGCAGCGCTGAGAGGAGCAGCATGGGGACCATGTGAAGATTGCGGATGCGAAGGCGGGTTTGCATGGCTGAAAGGATATATCCAAACGAGTGCGATTTGTTCTTTAATGTGATCAACTCGGCTGAAAGAGTTGCGATACCGTCTCCCGGAGAGACGTGGTGGAAGCTGCGTCTGGGAGCCTGCCGAAACATGCGTACCTTCCATGAAGCGAAGTGGCCGGAGCGAGATCCGTACAGAGCGTTCGTCTTTGCGTCGATCTCTGTTGCGTGGCGCCGATCGCCGCTGCCGATTGCCCTTCCGCCGCCCCAGGAATCATGCTGGTTCGGGCATCTCCGGTCCGGTTGGGGCAAAAGGGGGTGTTCTAGACTAGAGAGGTGAGTATTGAAATGATGTCTACCGAGGAGATGCGCGAGAGGTTGAAGAATGGCGGCCGCGTGTCCGCGCAAGAGGCGCTTTGGCTATGGAAGAACGCCAGTGACGAGCGACTGCGCGAACTGGCCCAGGTGGTGCGCTCCCGGTTCCATGAGCCTGAGGCATGCACTTACATGCTGATGCGGATCATCAACTACACCAACGTGTGCGTAGCCCAGTGCGATTACTGCGCATTCTATACCCTGCCCGGAGCAGCGGACGGCTATGTGCTTTCCAAGCAGCAGGTGTTCGCCAAGATCGACGAGCTGATTGACCTGGGCGGAGATCTGGTGGGGTTTAACGGTGGATTCAATCCGCAGTTGACGCTGGAATACTACTGCGATCTGTTTCACGCGGTGCGCGAACGGTATCAGGACAGGATAGAGTTCTATGCGCTGACCATCGCTGAGTTCATGTACCTGGCCGATCATGGCAAGTTGGACTACGTCCGTACCGCGCAGCGGCTGAAGGATGCGGGCGTTCGCTGGGTGACCGGGGGTGGGTCAGAGATTCTGACTGAAGACTTCCGGCAGAGGCATAGCAAGTTCAAGTACACCGTGGCCCAATACTTTGAGGCGCAGCGGGCGCTTGTGGAGACGGGGCTGAAAACCTCGGCGACGATGGTGATCGGCTTTGACGAGACCATTGAGGAACGGATCGAGCACCTGGAGCGCACGCGGCAGTTTCAGGATGAGGTAGGAGGGTTAGGCAGCTTTCTTTGCTGGACCTTCAAGCCGTACTTTACGCCGCTGGGCGATGCGCTGGGCCAGATCGAAATCAGCACGAGCGAGTATCTTCGCCATCTTGCTCTCAGCAGAATCTATCTGGACAACGTGCCGCGGATACGAACCTCTGTGCTGACGCAGAATGAACGTGCTTTGGAAGGACTGCTGTACGGCGCCGATGATTTTGATTTACCGATTGAAGATGAGGTAACACAAAAGGCAGGCGCAACGATCAGCTTGCAGTTTGACCGGATTCTGGGCTTCGCCAGGAGCCTGGGATACCAGCCCGTGTATCGGAGCATGGCGCTCAAACGCACCGCGCCGCTACCGGTGACGTAGCGCCCGTTGGCTCTATCGATCCGTGTTCCAGATCCGTGTTCCAGAGCACTGATCAGCGGCGCTTCTTTGGGAAGCCTCCTTGCCCCTACTGAAGCTTCGCGATGGACCCGCAGAGAGATGCTGGTGATTCCGCTCTAAGGCTTTATGGATCCGCGTGGCCGAGATGGGCGGCGTGAGGGTGGAGGCATTTTCTTTGTTGGTCCAGCTTGACGCAGGTCTTGCAGCGCGTTGTGGGGCAGTCCGGTGGTACGGCGGACGATCAGTCGGGTGGAAATGGTTGCAAAGGGTTCGTCCGGCTTGGCGAAGGGCTGGCTTGGCGCCGCGGCAGAGTGAGCCGCATCGTTCAACGTTTGGGCTGACCGGGCCTTGGGGTGGCCGTGGTAGAGCAGATTTTCCATGGCTTGGATGGCAAGGTCGCGGCAGGACATGCGAATGGTGGTCAACGGAGGGATGGTGTACTCGGCCAGATGGATGTCGTCGTAGCCAATCAGGGAGAAGTCGTCGGGGATGCGAAGGTTGGCGTCGAAGAGGGCGTGCTGAACCCCAATGGCGGTCATATCGTTGGAGCACATGACGGCCGACGGCCAGTGGGGCAGAGCAAGGATCTTCTTCATGGCGTCGCGTCCGCCGTCCAGGGTGTGATCGCCCTCGATGAGCCAGTCTGGATTGGGTTTGAGGCCAATGGAGTGGAGACAGCGAAGGAATGCTTCCTTTCTGCTGAGGGAGGAGCGCCGGATGAGCGGGCCGCTGATGAAGGCGATGTTGCGATGACCGAGGACGGCCAGATGCTGCACGCCTTCTGAGATGCCGGCCAGGTAGTCCACTGCAAGAACACTGCTCATCGGCCGCGATGGAGCGGGATCGATGAAGACGTAGGGGATTCCTTCAGCCGCGAAACGGTCAAGGAAGAACTCCTCGACTCCGAAGGTCATGACGGCGACACCGTCCACTTTTCGCTCCAGCATCCGCCGAGCGCAGATCTCCATGATCTTTGGCTCGTAGTTTGTGGAACCGATCAGAACCTCGTAGCCGCGAGAGACGGCCGCCTGTTCGAACTCCTGGATGAGCTCTGGAAAGAAGGGATTGGTAATCTCCGATACGATCAGTCCAATCAGGCGGCTATGGCCAGAGACCAGAGCGCGCGCCTGGGTGTTGGGAAGGTAGTTGAGCTCATTCACGGCCTTCCAGACGCGGGCCGCAAGGGCAGGGTCCACCGTGGGCACGTGGTTAATGGTGCGTGAGACCGTGGCGATGGAGACCCGTGCGAGAGCGGCTACATCGCGGATATCCATTTTGCCGGATGCAGAGGACTTGGAGCGCTTGCGTGATGGTTTCAAGGGAAAAGAACCTATATTGCAGATGTCCTCAGCATACTCGGGAGCGTCTGAGAAGGCGAGATGAAAGAGGCAAAGAGCGGGGAAAGAACGGTGGCCGACGGCAGGCGGATTCCCCCGTGGAACCGTAGGGAACCTGTGGGGTTGACGAAGGTGGAGGGGGAAAGGTATTGTGAACGGAAGAAAACGTTTACGTCGGCCGGTTCTTGCCTTGGGTAGCTGCATCCCATCGTGAGCCTGGCCCGACGCCGTGTAGTTCTCAAAAAAAAGTTCGAGAGGGTGATATGGCATTGGTTGCGGGTGTGGACTTTGGAACTTTGAGTGTGCGGGTTACGCTGCTGGACAGCGAGCGAGGAAGGCTCGGAACCGCCTCAGCGGCGTATCCGTTGCACCGCAAACGGGAAGACCCCGACTTCGCCACCCAGGCGCACGAGGACCATATGCGCGCGCTGGTGGAGGCGATGCGGGAAGTGGTGCGGCAGACCGGAGTGGATGGCGCAGAGATCGTGTCGGTGGCGCTGGACACGACCGGATCCAGCGTGATTCCAGTGGATGCGCATCTACAGCCTCTGGATGAGTACATGCTGTGGTGCGATCACCGGGCGCATCGCGAGGCCAGAGAGATTACCGAGTTGGCGCACGCCACCGGGTTGGAGGCAATTGAGTGGTGCGGCGGGGTGTACTCCCATGAGTGGGGATTCGCGAAACTGCTGTATTGGTTGCGACAGAACCCGGAGAAGCGGGAGAGGTTTGGGACCGCATTGGAACACTGCGATATGGTAGCGGCGACCTTGACCGGAGTGACCGATGCGAAGAAGGTGAAGCGAAGCGTCTGTGCGATGGGACATAAGTGGATGTGGAATCCGCGCTGGGGCGGGCTGCCTCCGCAGGAGTTTCTCTCCCGGCTGGATCCGCTGCTGGATGGTGTGCGGGAGAAGTTGGAAGGCGAGTATCGGTGCTCCGATGCCGTGGCGGGTGGGCTGAGCCAGAGATGGGCGGATGCGATGGGGCTAAAGGCTGGGATTCCGATTCCAGTGGGCGCCTTTGACGCCCACTGGGACGCGATTGGCGCGGGATGCAAGGAGGGCGATGTGGTGAATGTGGTAGGAACTTCTACCTGCATCATTGCCATGAGCAGCCAGACGCGACTGGTGCCCGGAGTTTGCGGCGTGGTGCCGGGGAGCGTCCATCCGAGTTTTACAGGGATTGAGGCGGGTTTGTCGGCGACGGGCGACATCTTTGACGCCATCGCGCGGCGCGCGGGGACAGAGGTGAAGACCCTGAGCGAAGGATTGGATGCCTACAAGCCGGCGCAGACCGGGCTGCTGCGGTTGAGTTGGGACAATGGCGACCGGACCGTGCTGGTGAATCCTGAACTGGGTGGCATCACATTGGGATGGAACCTTTTGCACTCTGCCAAGGATGAGCTCTTTGCCGCCATCGAGGGAACGGCATTCCATACCCGCATTATTCTGGAGCGGATGGCCGAGCATGGCGTGCCGGTGCATCGCGTGATCAATGCAGGAGGGATTCCGCAGCAGAATGCCGTGCTGAACCAGGTGTACGCGAATGTGTTGGGAAAGCCGGTGCTGGTACCCGATGGCGTGCCGACAAGTCTGGGCTCGGGGATCTTTGCCCTTCTTGCTGCGGGCGCCTTCCCCAGCATTGAGGACGCGCAGGCGAAGATGTGTCTGCACTTCCGTACGTTCCATCCGGCACCGGCGGCGGTAAGGCGATATGAGGAAGTTTTTGCGCTTTACAAGAAGGTGTATTTTGCGTTTGGCTCGCCCAAGGCCGCCGCAGAGGGTATGGGCGATGTGTTGCCGGAGCTGCGGCGGATTGCAGCCGAGGTTCGTGGCGGCTGAGGATGTGGCAGGCTTCAGACAACCGGCAAAGTTGGGAGCGGGAGCTGGACAAAGAGAAGAGGACAGATTCTCAGGTAAGAAGAGAGGAGTTGCCCATGCTGTTGAGCGCGTTGCGGGAAGAGGTTTTGCAGGCCAACCTGGAGCTGGTGCGCAAGGGGCTAGTGCTGTATACGTTTGGGAATGCCTCCGCGGTGGACAGGCGGCAGGGCCTGGTGGTGATTAAGCCCTCAGGCGTGGACTATGACGTGTTGCGGGCAGAGGATATGGTGGTGACAGACTTGGATGGGAAGATTGTCGAGGGCAAGCTGAAGCCCTCATCCGACCTGGATACTCACACGCTGCTTTACAGAGAGTTCGGTGACATTGGAGCGGTGGTGCATACCCACTCGGAGTTTGCCACCAGCTTTGCGCAGGCTGGGATGGCGATTCCGGCGTTTGGAACCACGCATGCGGATTACTTCCATGGACCTGTCCCAGTGACTTTGCCGCTAAGCGACGAGGCGATTAAGGGAAGGTACGTCCATGAGACCGGACTGGCGATCGTGGCGCGGTTCAAAGGGGCGCAGGCGAAGCTCGACCCGATGGCGGTGCCCGCTTGCCTGGTTGCAGGACACGCTCCCTTCGCGTGGGGGAAAGATGCTGCTGCCGCGGCCCACCATGCCGTCGTGCTAGAGGCTGTCGCCAGGATGGCCTACCGCACCCTGGCGCTGAACCAGCGCGCCGAAGAGGTCTCCCAGGCCCTTCTGGACAGGCATTACCTGCGTAAGCATGGAGCCGCCGCCACCTATGGACAAGGCTAGCCGGCGCAGGGAAGAATGGTTCGACGAAGTGGAACGAAATCGATTCGATGGACCATGGCGGGATGCAAGGACGAGAGGAGAAGAGATGATGCTGAAGCGGACGGTAGCGGCGATGGCGGTGTTGCTGGTGGGGCCGATGCTCTGGGCGGCAGAACCAGGAGGTTCCGTACGCCAGGCGGTTCCTGGGAACGAGGCGGCCTCGGTGCGATCGGCTGCCTCAACGCGCCAAGCCGCTTCTGTTCACGAGGCGGCATGGGGGACGGCGGCCGATGGCACGCCAGTGAAGATCTTTACCATCAGCGGCCACGAGCTGACAGCAAGGATTGCGACCTTTGGAGCGAGGGTGGTGAGTATCGAGGCGCCGGACCGCAATGGCCGGATGGCCGATGTGGTGCTGGGATATGACGATGTGGCGCAGTACGAGAAGGACACCAACACCTACTTTGGCGCGATCGTGGGACGTTATGGGAATCGGATTGCCAAGGGAACGTTCTCGATTGATGGAAAGACCTATCATATTCCGCTGAACAACAACGGCAACGCGCTGCATGGAGGGCCTGAGGGGTTCAGTTCGAAGGTGTGGACGGCCAGGATGATTCCGGATGGCGTGGAGATGTCGCTGGTGAGTCCGGATGGGGATATGGGATTCCCCGGGACATTGACGGTCCATGTGCGCTACAGCGTGGAGGGTCACGCTCTGCGAATCCTGTATAGCGCCACGACGACCAAGCCCACCGTGGTGAATCTGACCAATCACAGCTACTTCAACCTGGCCGGCGATGGTAAGGGCAGCATCCTGGATGACGTGTTGATGATTCCCGCCGACCGCTATACGCCGGTAGATGCAACGCAGATTCCGACCGGAGAACTTGCTCCAGTGAAGGGGACGCCCTTTGACTTTCTTCAGCCGACGGCAATCGGGGCACGCATCGATGAGGACAATGCCCAGTTGAAGATCGGCGGAGGGTACGACCACAATTTTGTGTTGAACGGCAAGCCCGGCAGCCTCCATCTGGCGGCCAAGGTCTATGACCCAAAGAGCGGGAGGACGCTGACGGTGATGACCACTCAGCCGGGAGTGCAGTTCTACTCCGGGAACTTTCTGGATGGCAAGCAGCATGGGAAGTATGGCGTGACCTATGAGAAGTACTCCGGGTTCTGCCTGGAGACGCAGCACTTTCCGGATTCTCCCAACGAGCCGAAGTTTCCATCGACACTGGTAAAACCGGGTGAGACGATGCGCTCCGAGACTGAATTTGTCTTTGGGGTAAGACCGTAGAAGCCGCCGCCGTGGACCATGGCAAAGAGGGAGGACGATGCTCAACGTGTCCCGCCGTTGGTTGGCGAAGCATGTCGGCCTGGGATGGGTCAGGTGGACGGGTCAGGTTGGCCAGATGACGCAACTTCAGGAGAAATCCACTCCTCCTTCAGCTCCGGGCCAGGCAAGCTTACCAGCAAGGCATTCGTGGAAAGCTTCCACGGGACGCACCGTGCTGGATGTCTGGATGCTCACTGGTCTTCGGCGAAGCCTTTTATGATCTAATAAGGTTGTTGGCTTGATGGCGGAATCGGCATACGCGGTGGTCTCAAAAACCATTGGGAGCAATCCCGTGTGGGTTCAAGTCCCACTCAAGCCACCAGATTCAGCCGGCTCTCTGCTTTCCCCAAAGTCAATGCAAAACAATCCTCGGGTTCGAGTGGTTCAGTCAGAATCAAGGCTGGCTCCATTTCCCGTGTGTCCTATCTATAGTGCTGAAAAATAGATAGTTATTTTCGGGAGGCGGCAAGCTTGAAATCCGCCGAGGGCAAACCTGCGGGATTCGCCCCTCCCCGGAGTCCGAAAGATCAAGAAGCGTCTGTTCGCTTTGCTTTCGAAGACCCAGGGTAAATCTGCAGCGCGTTGGAGCCGGCGTGGGCAAAGGTCTTGATGCATGCTTTCTGCTGCGCAGGGGCTTGGAGAAGAGGAAGAAGAGTTCGAGAAAGACAGTTCGATTTGCCGATGGCTTTTGTAAATGCGGGGATCACGCGGCGAATGGACCGGGGTTGGTGAGAAATGTCGGCGTGCGCTGATGCCGCTGATCGTGGGGACCGATGCGACGCAGGAACAGACCGCTCCGACCGTGCTTGCAGGCAAGCTTGTGAAAGAGGATTTCGTCGCGCTGGACGCCGCGCCACGCGGGGGGGGAAGCTCCGCTCCGGAACGACGTAGCTCCGGTGCTGCTTCATACGGGTGACGAAGAGACGCCAGCTTGGTCGAGCGATACGAACCATGCGTCCACCAGGCGCCGCCGCCAGAACCGCTATCAAAGGGCGCCGTGGCTTCCGCTCCCCGGTGGAGCTGGAGCGCGCGGGCTGCACGGCTTCTATCTGCCCGCCCTTCGGGGGCAAGGGCATAGCCAGGCAGCAGTCCCTCGCGATTGCGTAGCAGATGCAAGGTGAGGGCGGCTTGGGTGCGTCGTTCGTGGGCCCGGAAGAACAAGGTGGCTGAACGTTCGATCCGGGCTGCGTCGAGCGCCAGCAGTTCTTTTACAACGGGAACCATGCGGCCGGGCAATCGCCCCACAGCGACCCAGCCGTTGGTCAAGCAGACTCTGATACAAGCATAGGAGTTGGGTTGGCTGTCGAAGACGATGGGTCGAACGCCGTTGCGCTTCAGACAGTCCCAAGATCGCGCATCTAGCCGCCGGACCGCTGTAGATCTCAAGCATCCATTGCGCCTGCCAACTCGCGGAAGAGCATGGCCGCGAACTGGTCCCCGCAGGCGAAGCCCGGGCCATGACGCTGGGCCTTGTGCTCGCACAGATTGGCCTGCAACATAACACGCGAAAAAAGCGGGACGTCTAGCGGAATGAAGATGCTGGATACTTGAACGCTACTTCGGACCAGAGCGACTTGGGCGTTGCCTTTTGGGGACAACTGATTCGAGTTTTTCCACGTCTAATTCGATGAGGTCCTTTGGGGTTTGCCCCCCCGCGAAATGTGAGGCGGAGGGAGAAAGCCCAAAGTTAGCTGGCCAGGAGGTGTTTGTGCCGGACGCGAATTGTGCGAGAATGCAGCAAGCACCTACCGGCCTATTCGACGATCCGGCGTCGTCTGGGGCGTTGGAGTGCGACTTCAGCGAGTATCGCCTCCAGAACGTTCCGTTCTCTGCGTTCTCCTGGGCGGACTTCTTCTTTGCGGATTGCGGGAGAACCTTGATCCTACAGCAGGCTTTTCCGCTTGGTATCCTCGATACGCTTGATATGCCCGCCGCAGAATCCGTCGGGGGGGAGGAACTGAAATCTCGCTTGAAGACCTCACTTGCCGCTGCAACCGAACTTCCCCGTCCAATGCGGCCAGCAATCTTCGGCTTGGATCAAGCTTCCAATTCTGTTCTTCCAACTACTCCCAAGGCGGCCGACAACCAGCAGAACCAGGGATGCGTGGCTGGCAAGGCTCTCGGCGGCTTCCCTCTCTGCATCACGCAACCGCTGCGTTTCATGCAGACTCTGCAGCGTTCCGCTGGGATGAGTGCCGGAGCTTGCAAACCTTTAGAATGGGTGAAGAGCCGTTTGGCCAATGCCCGCGACGCCTTTGTGAACAACTCGAGTTGCTTTTTGTTCATGTTAGAAGCCCTTCAGAAGACCGCCCCGAGCCGAAGTCTTTTGGACTCATGCGGAGTGGATGGATGAATATCGTTCCCGGAAATTGACGGTGCAGATTCGTGGAGATGTATTTGTAGTGACGCGATGCTTTTCTTGAACTGGCAAAAGGAAGTTATCTTTCGCAGACTGGGAGTCAAAGATGAAACACGTGAAGTTCAATCATGCAAGGCACGAACGCAGCCATAGGCTCGCTTCGTATAGGGCAGTATGGCGCGCGGCCATGCTGGTCGGGTTCCTCGGATTCAGCGTAGCGGCGATACAGGCGCAAAGTTCTACCTCGCCGGTCAATGCGCAACTCTCTCCGGATTCCAAGACCGAAGCGGCGTTGCCGGCATCCCCTGAATCCGCCGCTGGAACGGAAGATGCACAGTACTCTTCAAGTTCAACTTCCAACCTCGACGCGGTCTCTTCCTCGACTGAGGCCAAGTTGCTCCCGCCCACTCCTATGCCTGCGGGAACAATGAAGGCCGAAGGCGACGGCGCCGCCGGTGCTGGCGGCGCTGCTGGTCAATACCATCGGCCCCATTATCACACCGGCGGAAATCAAGATGGATCGGATCGTTGGGTGATTTACGGAGGAGGAGGTATTACAGAGCCGATCGGCAATACGAAAAACTATTTGACCGACAACTTTGCGATACAAGCGGGTGTGGGATATCAATTCAACCGGAAGTTCTCGCTTCCAATCGAATTTGACTGGGACCAGTTCGGCATGACCAAGCAAAACCTTGACGACCAGATCTTGATTTACGATAACGTCTTCGGTAGCGGTTCGGTCAATGGCATTCTGAACGGCAACAGCCATATCTGGTCGTTTTCCTTTGAGCCACGGTACGCGTTCCACGCAAGCGGTTCGTGGAGCCCGTATGTTGTTGGTGGCGTCGGCTTCTATCATAAAGTGGCCAACTTTACGATTCCGGCAGCTCTTGTTGGAGCCTGCGGCGTCTACGGCGGGGCGTACGGCGGCGGCTACGGCGGCTTCGGTTATGGCTATGGCTATGGCTATGGCGCTTTTTATGGCTATTGCGGCGGGAACCTCAATATCGATCACTACACGTCCAACGCGCCTGGGTTTGATGGCGGAGCAGGTATCTCCTACAGAATCTCTGACACCAGGCTGAGCTTCTATGCCGAAGCACGCTATGTGTACATCGATAACTCCCAGAAGAAGGGAATCACGATGTCCAATTACACGGATACTCCGTACAAGACGTACGATCTGTATCCGGAGAATAGCTACCACACGGACTATATTCCCATCACCTTCGGTATTCGCTTCTAACGGGAATCCATCGGAAGGCTTAAGGGGCAAGGCCTGCGGGCCTTAGCCCCGTTTACGTCAGCCCAGGCGTGAAGCGAGAGGTGAAGACGTTGCAAGGGCGCTTGGGCGCACGGTCGACACATCCGTTCGATCCAGGAGTGCAACGATTCGTGAAAGCGTAGATTAGATAAGGCTCCAGCAAGCAAATGATGATCCCGGCTGTGTCCCTCATAAGGTTGAACGGTTTCCTGGCAGGGCTGTTCGGGCTCTTGCTCGCATCGATATTGTTGGCAGGTTGCGGAGGAGATAAGGCTATTCCAACCCCTTTCAAGCCGCCACCAACTCCAGTGATCGGGCAGAGCGGAACCGTCACCATCTCACCTGAGTTTGTGGCGCTGGGGGTGGGCGGAACGCAACAGTACACCGCGACTGCTACCGGAGGAGGAGTTCTGCAGTGGTCGCTGTCATGCAGCAGCGGAACCGCCAGCACCGTTGGGTGTGGCAGCATCTCATCCACCGGCCTCTACACGGCTCCGGCAAGAGCCTTCCCATCCCAGAATGTAACCATCACGGCGCAACTGGCTAGCTCTCCACAGAGCAACTATGCGCAGGCGCTGATCGCCCTGGTGGGCCCCGCTCTCGTGAGCACCACCGCGAACCCCCAGGTGGCCAGTTATTCGCTGAACCTGCCGGATCCAGGATCGATGATGGTCAACTTTGGCCAAAGTACGTCGTATGGATTTCCGACGTCCGCGCAGACCACCTCTACGGCGAACACAGAGACCGTCCTGGTTGCAGGCATGATCGGAAGCACGCTCTACCATATGCAGGCCACCGCGCAGCTCTCGGCTACCCTCTTGGGACAGACACTCCACGCAACCTTTACTGATGCTGACCACACGTTTACCACCGGCAAGCCATTCGGAAGCTCTACGGTGACTGCAACGACGACGTCTGGAGACACGCCGCAGCCTGGAATCGAGCTGTACGACACCGCGGAACCTCAGGAGCCGGGTATGGCCTTTGCGACGGACCTGAGTGGAAACGGGATATGGACCTATAGCTACGCGAACACTGGAACTTGCGGAAAGGGCACCCCGCAAGACCTTATTCAACCGATCTATCTGCTGCCAAACGGAAATTTCCTCGTACAGATCTCTTACCTGTCGTCCATTCCGCTGCATCCGCAACAGATCATCCAACCCGACTCGCTCGACGAGGTTTGTGAGGTCAATCTTGCGGGAACCACCATCCGGGATGTCACCGCTGCGCAGGTGATCGCGGCCGTCACCGCGAACCCCGCACTCTCCGGAGAGTTGAGCGGCGTGACGCTCGGCAGCCTTCATCACGACGTTCTGGACCTGCCCAACGGACACATGGTCCTGCTATTTTCTGCGACGAAGACGGTCAACATCGACCCAGCGATCACTGGTGGACCAAAAGGAACCACCACGTTCAGCGGCCCCACGAAGGTACTGGGTGACGTCCTGGTGGACCTGGATCAGAACGACAATCCGGATTGGGTCTGGAATGCGTTCACATATCTGGATGTGCAAAGGGTCCCATGGCCAGCGCAGTTCCCAGACTGGACGCACTCCAACGCGCTGCTCTACTCCAGTAGTGACGGCAATATCCTGCTCTCTGTTCGTCACCAGAACTGGATCATCAAGATTGATTATGACGATGCGCAGGGCGACGGCCATGTGATGTGGAAACTGGGTGAAGGTGGAGACTTTACGCTCAAAGGCGGAACGGATCCAACCGATTGGTTCTATGCGCAGCATGGACCCAACTTCTTCATCACCAGCGCCACCCCCACCACCATCGGCAACTTCACCCTCGGCGTGATGGATAACGGGGATGACCGAGAGTTGCCCGGGGTTCCGGTGGGGAACTGTCCCGCAAGCGGGACTCCCACGGCTGCAACCCCACAGTGTTACTCCACGATGCTGGTCCTGGACGTCAACGAGTCCAGTATGACGGCGACTATTACGGAACGTTACCAGCCGACGCCTGCAGTCTACAGCTTCTTCGGTGGCGATGTTACATTGCTTCCCAATGGCGATCGACACGTGGATTTCTGTTCTCCCGTAGGTGGATCCCAGATCTATGAGCTCACCGGACCATCCGGATCCGAGCAGGTGGTGTGGCAGGCGGTGACTCCGGAAGGGTATCAGTATCGAACGGACCGGCTCCCGAGTCTCTATCCCGGGGTGACGTGGTAGTTGATCCCATGCGGATTCCCCGGTTCTTTCGAGGAGGCAGCAGGGCTTTGAGGATTCCGGGAGTATGCGCTCCTCCGCGAGATCTCTTTGCTGCGACCGCGAAGATCACAGTACAGGATTTTTGTTCTTGCTTTTGCCTGGGGTGGTTGTGAAAGGGTCGCTTTTTAAGACGCGAGCAACCGTAAAATCATCGGCTCTGCCAGTGGATACTTGCTTGACTACGTTCCGAAGGACCCAACGGAGAAATGCAGCCAAGGGATCCACTCCTGGCCCACCTGATGCCGTATACTCTCAGCGGAGGAAGAGTCTTTGGAGATAAGTTTCCTAACCACCCCCCCGGCCAGCGCTCAGCGATCTGGGTCCGGGTCTACGCAGCGCCTGACTCGAGCGTTTTTTCTTGTGATGGCCTGTGTTCTGTTGTCACCGATCTTCTCTCGAGCGCAGGATCCTGCGCTTTTGACCAAAGCCAAGGCCGGCGATGCGGCCGCCGAGACGCAACTAGGGGATTACTATGCCGGGTTGAACTCTGTCGACGGCTACACGCAGGCCGCTGCCTGGTATCGCAAGGCCGCCGACCAAGGAGATCCGAAGGCGCAGTTTGCCCTTGGCAGCCTTTATTGCTGGCATCAGGGAGTAGCTTTGGACTTCTCCACCGCCTACTTCTGGCTTGATTTGGCTGTTACGGCAGGTCATCCAGACGACAATCACATGAGGAGCTACGCGTGGTCGCACCTTACGGCGGATGAGGTAACCGCTGCCCAGCAGAAGGTAAAGACCTGGCAGCACACGCACAAGGAACTGCCCGCCTCGTAGGTGCTGCGGCCGCTTGCTGCTCACGGATCGGGGTCGTCACTCTCTAAAAGAGCTGCCGCCGCATTCGGGCTAGCGAAGATGACCGGGGACAACGTGTCTCGAACATTCCGTCGTGGAGTGTGCTGACGTTCCATCCCCGGCAAGGCAGTCCGCTATGGGCTGGTCCAGCTTCCTGTTGGTGTGGAAGATCCCCTAATTGGCGGGAGAGAGCGAACCGGTGAGCGTGAGCTTGATAGCCACGTCTTTGGCGACTCGAAAGACGAACCAGCTAGGGTCTTTGAGCCCCCACTGCACGTAGGGAATCTTGAAGGTGCTTGTAGCCGTGCATTGGTTGCCCTGGATGTGGATCAGCATGGGTACGGTGATGGTATGGGGCGTGCCGTGGAGGGTGAATACGCCCGTTACCTGGAGATTGGAGTCGCCGGCAGGAGCCATGGTGCCGGTGTAACTTTGTGGCGCGAAGGTGATCCTGGCGAATCGGCTTGCCTGCAATACCCCTTTGAGCATCCGCTTGTCGCGGGCGGCGTTGCCGCTGTTTCCGCTGGCGGCAGAGACGACGACCAAGCCGGAGATTTGGGCGGAGGCGGGATCGAAGGCTACGGCTCCCTTCTCCACCTGGAATGTTCCCTTGGTGGTGTCGTCATTGCTGGTCAGCGTGAAGGCCACCGTGCTGAGGCTGGGATTGATCTTGAAGTTCTGGCGCTGCGCGAATGCAATGGAAGTGAAAGAGAATGTGAGGGATACAAGCAAAGTCCGTGCGGCGATCTTGATCATCGTCATGAGGGGATGGTCTCCTTGGGAGGTCTTTTTCTTGTGTGGGAGGGAGCCTTCGGCCTGGTGGCAAAGAGCGCTGACCCGTGGAAATGAGGCTTTGGAACGCTGGACGATCGCGTTGAGACGATGCTCTCCCCAAAGCAAGGAGTCTGCTGAGGAGACCAGAAAAGCCAGGTGGTGGATGGGGAGTGAACGGATCAGTATGCGGTAGTTGGGGGCATTTCTTTCGCGCAGGAGGGATCTCTCCCAGAGGCCCGGCGTTGCCTTAAGAGAAGAGGCGGCCCAACCTCGGGAGATGTGCTGACAAAGGTAGGATTTGGTATCAATATCTCCATCGCCTGTCTTTCCTTCTTTGCGTGTCGTCTGTGGGTGAGACGATACTGTTTTCCGGTAGATAGCGCCTAATGCGGCAGGTCGCCATGACAATTTGTTCATTCGAAACCGGTCGGGAGGAAGATCTATACCCCGGCGGGCTGATAGCCTAACATCGGTTTATGCAACTGCTTCTGGTAGAAGACGAACTCGAGATTCAAGCTTTTCTGAAAGCCTCTCTGAAAGATGCCGGGTATGAGGTGGATGTGGCGGTTGACGGTTAGAGCGCCCAGAAACTTGCTTCCATTCGCGTTTACGATGCGCTGATCGTCGATTTAGGGCTGCCCGACCAGGATGGGATCGATTTGATTCTACGGCTACGGCGAATGGGTGTGAGCAGTCCGGTACTGATTCTTTCGGCGCGGCGGTCGGTGGACGACCGCGTGGCGGGCCTGGAGTTGGGTGGGGACGATTATCTGACCAAGCCGTTTGCGCTGGCCGAGCTGTTGGCAAGGCTGCGGAATCTGCTGAAACGCAATGTGGCGTCGAGCGCAGGACAGACGAGGCTGCGTGTTGGCGATCTGGAATTGGACTTGCTGGGCCGCAGAGCCTCGCGCGGTGGAGAACTGCTGAACCTGAGTCCCCAGGAATTTGGGCTTCTGGCATATCTGTGCCGGCACGCGGGAAGAGTCGTGACGCGATCGATGCTGCTGGCCGAAGTGTGGGGGATGCGGATTCAGCCGGACACGAACGTGGTGGACGTGCATATTTACCGGCTGCGAGGTAAGGTCGATACGGAAGGGCGAGCGCCACTCATTAAGACCCTGCGAGGAATTGGATATGTACTTGAAGATCGAGAGCAGACGACCGCATAGCGCAGCGTGGAGAATCTCTTTGTGGGCGACACTTGCGTTTGCTCTTGGAGCGTCGCTGGCGTTTGCTGCGCTGCACCGGTTTGTGGCCAATGACATTCAGCGGCGCAGCGACGCATGGCTCTCAGGCGAAGTGCAGGTGCTGGGCGATGTGGCCGAGCGAACCCCAAAGGACCGTCTCTATCGCCGCGTGGTCGGCGAAGTGGCGGAGCTGGCGAGCAAAGAGGTGCCGAACAGGTCAGGCAATGAGCGCACGGAGAACGATGCTGTGTTCTTTCTTCAGGCCCAGCCGACGGGACCGGCGAAGCTGTGGGTGGGCGCCGGGAATGGAGAGGCGAATCTGGCGGCAATTCGGGCGAATCATGCGCCGCCTGGCGTTCCGTTCCATATCGACGTGAAAGGTTTCGCTGTGCCATTTCGCGTGGTGGCGCTGCGGATTGACGATGGGAGCTTTATCTATCTGGGGCTCTCAGAGAGAGACGAACTGCGGGTATTGAACAAACTACGGCTGCGGTTTCTTGCGGTGGCGGTGTTGATCATCCTGCTGGAGTTCAGCCTAGTGTTTTACGCCACCCGCAGAATGTTGGGACATGTTCGGGAGATTACCGAGGCTGCATCGAGGATTGGTGAATCGGACCTGAGCCAACGAGTGCCGGTGACATACCGCAACGACGAGATTGGGGACCTGGCTCTGACATTGAACCGGATGCTGGATAGGATAGAGAGTTCGGTGCGCCAACTACACACGATCACCGATTCGCTGGCGCATGATCTGCGCAGTCCATTGACGGCGATTCGGGGCCATCTGGAGATGGCGTTGTCAGGGAAGACGCCGAGTATGGGTGAGCCCGTGTGGGAGACGATGGTTGTTTCGGTGATAGAAGAGTTGGACCGGTTGACGGAGTTCTTGAACACATCCCTCGATGTGGCTGAGGGACGAGCGGACGCCCTGCGATTGCGGCGATCGGAGCTTGAT
>DAHXNO010000110.1 GCA_027365345.1 Granulicella sp. | reverse complement strand
GGGGCAAAGCTCTATACCCAGGTGTACACGCCGATTGCGGGTGCTTTTGCGGACAAGGGGCCCTATCCCTTTCTGATGTCCCGTACGCCGTATAGCTGCGGGAACTATAACAACGATGTGGTGGCGCCCAGGGTGACGGGCGATGTGGAGATGATGGAGAGCGGGTACATCCTGGTGTGCCAGGATGTGCGCGGCCGCTGGGACAGCGATGGGACTTGGCTGGAGATGTCTCCCTCCCATGATGGGAAGAGCGTAGATGAGTCCACCGATATGGATGACACGGTCAATTGGTTGCTGCAGCACGTGCCGGACAATAATGGCAAGGTCGGGATACTCGGGATCAGCTATCCGGGGTTTTACACGGCAGCGAGCATCCTGAACGGCAATCCTGCGATCAAGGCGGCGAGCCCGCAGGCGCCGATTATGAATCTGTGGATGGGGGATGACTCTTATCACGGCGGCGCCTTCATGCTGCAGGCGAATGACGGATTCTATGCTCCATTCTTTGTTCCGCAGAAGAATCCGCTCACCAAAGAGCCGAAGAACAACTTTCAATTTCCTACGCCAGACATGTATGCCTATTACCTGAAGATGGGAACACTGGGCGCGCTGGATACGCCGGCGGCCGGCACGAACCCCTATTTCCACGATCAGATTGCGAATACCGTCTATAACCACTACTGGAAGATTCGCGATCTGGCCCCGCATATGGTGGGCGTCAAGGCAGCGGTGCTGGTGGTCGGCGGGCTGTTCGATGAGCAGGATCTCTCCGGCCCGGTGACGGTGTTCCACGCGATCGACAAGTTGAGTCCAGGCGCGGCTGAGGACACGCTGATTGAAGGACCGTGGTATCACGGACAGTGGTCGAGAGACTCGGGACGAGTGATTGGCGATGTCGACTTTGGATCAGACACAGGAGCATTCTTCCGGGCGAAGATTGAGGCTCCATTCTTTGCCCACTATCTGAAGGACCAGCCCTGGGACGGCCTGCCCAAGGCGTACGTGTTTGAGACCGGGACAAACGTCTGGAAAAAGTATGATGCATGGCCGCCCAAACAGGCGGCGGAAAAGATGCTCTATCTGGAGCCAGACGGCGGTCTGGGATGGACCCAGCCCACGGTGAAGAGCTCCAGCGACAGCTATGTGAGCGACCCTGCGCATCCTGTCCCTTACACGCCCTATGTCACCGGCGTGGACGTTCCACAGCGGTCCATGGATGACGACCAGCGTTTCGCCACACGGCGTGGAGACGTGTTGGTGTATGAGAGCGCTCCGCTGACTGAAGATGTGACGGTGGTGGGGCCGGTTCGACCGATGCTGAAAGTTGCATCGACGGGAACGGACTCCGACTTCGATGTGAAGTTGATCGATGTGTTTCCGGAGGACTACAAGGATCCGCTGGCCGCGGAGCATCGCGGCAGCGGAACCAGGACGCCAACGGTGTTTATGCAGGGCTACCAGATGCTGGTGCGGGGTGAACCCTTCCGGGCCAAGTTCCGGAACTCCTGGGAGCATCCGCAGCCGATTGTGCCGGGCAAGATCACAGATGTGAACTTCACCATGCAGGACATCAGTCACACGTTCCTCAAGGGACATCGGATCATGGTGCAGGTGCAGAGTTCGTGGTTTCCTCTGGTAGATCGCAACCCGCAGGTCTTTATGGATATTTACAAGGCCAGGCCGGAAGACTTCCAAGCGGCTACCGAGACGATCTTCCATCAGGCGGGAGCCGCCAGCGGGATTGAGTTGATGGTGATGCCACAGTAGGGCGGAGTGCTTTTGGATTTGCTGGAGGAGAAGGAACCATCGCGAGACCCGTGGTTTCGCTACGAGGCCTATCTGCCGAACATGATTGCGGACAACATGGGAGGAGCGGCGGTGAATGGAAGCAGGAAGATTCTGGACGCGCAGGCCGGAAGAATCCGGGCACGAATCGCGTTGGTGATTCGCAGTCGGCAGGATGTCGAGGCGTTCTTGAAGGGCAACGAGAAACAAGAGGCGCAATCATGGGATCGAGTTCCGTAACTCCGCCGGTCGCTCAGCGGCTGTACTACGACCAGGATTCGGCGCTGGAGTTCCAGGCCGTGGTGACTGGCCTTGGCCACGGTGCGCCAGGGATGGGTCAGGACGGTCGGGAGGAGCAGCGTTGGTTGTTAGCGTTGGATCGGACGGCATTCTACCCGGCCGGCGGAGGTCAGCCGTGGGATACCGGAGTCCTTAAAGCGGCTGCCGCTAGCGAAACACCCTTCCAGACTGTGGTGGAGCGTGTGGAAGAAGATGAAGCGGGCGAGGTCTGGCACACGGTCCGCGAGCCGGTTCCCGTCGGCTCCCATGTAGTGGGGAGGGTGGATGCGGAGCGCAGGATGGACCATGCCCAGCAGCACACGGGGCAGCATCTGCTCTCGGCGATGTTTCTGCGGGAGCTTGGGCTCCCGACGCTGTCCTTTCACCTTGGCGCTGATTCGGCGACCATCGATCTGCCGGCAGAAAAGATAGCGGAGGAAGATCTGCGTAGGGTGGAGGAGGCGGTGAACCGCGTGATCTTTGAGGATCGCAGGGTGCGGCCGCACTGGGTGGAGCGCGAAGAGGCGGAACGGATGCTGCAACAAGGGAAGCTGCGCAAGCTGCCGGAGCGTAGCGGGCGGATGAGAATCGTGGAGATGGAGGGAGTGGAGTTCAACGCGTGCGGTGGGACGCATGTCCGTTCCACGGGAGCGATTGGAGGGTTGCTGGTGCGTAGGTTGGAGAAAGTGCGGCAGGGGCAAAGGGTGGAGTTCTGCTGCGGCCTGCGGGCGGTGAGAGCCGCCGGCCGGGATTATGCGCGGATGCGCGAGTTAGGAGCACTGTTGAGTGTGGGTCCGGCTGAGATGGCCAGCAGGGCGGCGGGGCTCATCGAAGATAAGAAACAGCGGGCAAAGGAGATCAAGCTGCTGCAGAAGCAGCTACGCGAGATGGAATCTCGGCTGGGCGCCGCGTCTCAGGAAGGGTCTGCCAAGGGGTGAGCAGTGGGAGGGCAGCTGCAAGGACGAGAGTGGAGGATGTTTGCAGAGTTGTCACAGGCCTGACCGCTAAGCTGTAGAGGTGAGCCTGTATTGCGATGTCGCGTTGCCGGTGCCGCTGGACCGGGTTTTTACCTACGAGCTGGGTGGACTGGTGGCGGAGGTGGGCGCCCGAGTGATCGTGCCCTTCGGCGGGCAGCGGTTAGTGGGTGTGGTGGTGAGGCTGCATGACATTACCCCGGGACAAGAGACGTTGCAGACGGCTTTGCATCCAGATGGGGAGGAAGCTCTGGAGGCCGATCCGGCCAGCGGACGAGCGGAGCAGCCCGCCGGAAGCACTGACGGGATCAAACTGAAACGCGTGCAGCAGGTGTTGGATCCGGCAGCGCTGCTCTCAACGGAGCTGATGGATCTCGGCAGGTGGGTGGCGGCGTACTACTGCGCTCCGCTGGGAGAAGTGTTGCGAGGAATGTTGCCGCTGACGGCAGAGGTCCGGCGAGAGTGGGGGTATAGCCTTGCGGAGCGGGGCAGGAGGGTGCTCAATGATGCGGCGGGAAAGGGTTCATCTCGTCGCGGCTCCGGCGGCTCTGGCCGAAGCATCGAGGACCAGAATCGCGAGTATGCGGTGCTGAACCTCCTGGAGAACGGGGAGGCGGCAACGTCAGCAGCCATTCGCACAGCTACGGGAGCCAGGAAGGCGTTGCTGGATGGGATGGTGAAGAAGCATTGGCTGGTTCGTGAGGCTTTGGCCGAGGTGAGGGATGCGCGCCGGATGGAATCCATTGCCGTGCTGGCGGAGCAGGCAGCGGACGGTGAGCCGGTAGAGGGTGAGAGCGCAAGACGGCTGCCGGCGCTGAATGACAATCAACTGGCGGTGATGGCGGAGCTGGCTGGTTGCCGGGGACGAGCGCCGGTTTGGGAGTTGCGCGGACGGTTGAGACCAAAAGGCGTTCCGGATTCCACGCTGGGAACGCTGGTGCGGCGAGGTCTGGTGCGTTTGGAGGAGGCTCCACAGGTCTTTCATGTGACAGGGCTGCAGCAGGAAGGCAAAAAATTTGCCCACGAGCATGTGCTCAATCCAGCGCAGAGCGAGGCTCTGGGAACGATCGTAGTGGCGATGGAGAAAGGTGGCTTTCGTCCGCATCTGCTCTATGGAGTGACCGGTAGCGGCAAGACGGCGGTGTATGTGGCGGCCATCGATCGAGCGCTGGCGATGGGCAGTAGTGCCCTTCTGTTGGTCCCTGAGATCGGGTTGACGCCCGGCACAGCGGCTCAGATGGTCGCGGCCTTTGGGGGACAGGTGGCGCTGTTGCACTCCCAGCTGACTCCGGATGAGCGGGCCGAGCAGTGGCATCGAGTTCGGCGAGGTGAGGCAAGGGTGGTGGTTGGCACGCGATCAGCGGTGTTTGCGCCGATACCAAAACTGGGGCTGATTGTGGTGGATGAGGAGCACGACGCCAGCTACAAGCAGGAGGAGACGCCTCGCTACCACGGACGGGACGTTGCGGTGATGCGGGCCAAACTGCTGGGGTGTACGGTGGTGCTGGGTTCGGCGACGCCCTCTTTGGAGAGCTGGCAGAACGCCGAGCGCGGACGCTATGCGCGCGTGGAGATGCGGGAGCGTGTTCAGGCCAGGCCACTGCCGAGGGTCGAGACGATCGACATGCGAGTCGAGTTCCGGGAGACAGGACAGGAACAGCTATTTTCGCGGCGGCTGATGGAGGAGACGCGGGCAACCCTGGAACGAGGGGAGCAGGCGATCATCCTGATCAATCGCAGAGGCTACAGCTTTGTGGTGATGTGCCGAAGTTGTGGAGAGAAGCTGGAATGCGAGAACTGCGCGATCTCGCTGACCTACCACAAGGGTGGTGACCAACAGAGTTTGAAGGGGCAGGCGCGGGTGGGTCAGCGGTTGGAGTGCCATTATTGTGGCTACAGCCGGACGGTTCCGAAGGTCTGCCCAAAGTGCCAGAGCGAGCATCTCTACTACCTGGGAGCAGGATCGGAGCAGGGCGAGGAGCGTCTCCAGGAGATCTTTCCGTCTGCAAGGATTGGGCGGATGGATCGGGATACGGTGCGTTCCCGAGGCGATATGGAGAGGATGTTGGGCCAGCTGTACAGCGGAGAGATCAACCTGCTGGTGGGCACACAGATGATCGCCAAAGGGCACGATATCCATGGGGTGACGCTGGTGGGGGTGGTGGGAGCGGACTTTGCGCTGGGATTGCCGGACTTTCGCGCTGCTGAGCGGGTGTTTCAGTTACTCACGCAGGTGAGCGGACGGGCAGGGCGAGGAGATCTGCCGGGAAAGGTGTTGGTGCAGACCTACCAGCCTGAGCACTACGTCAACCAATTTGCACGCGAGCACGACTATACGGGGTTCACCGCTCGGGAGATCTACTTTCGGCGGGCGATGCGCTATCCGCCCTTCTGCGTTCTGGCCAACGTGATCGTGCAAAGCGAACGGTTGGAGGAGGTTCTTGACTGGTCAACCCGTCTGGGGCGTTGGCTGGAGAGGCGTCGGCCGGAGGGAATTCGAGTGCTGGGGCCGGCCGCGGCGCCCAACTCACGGTTGAAACGGATCTACCGGTATCACCTGGTGTTGCGGGCGGAACGGCGAGAGATGCTGGCCGCAGCGCTGCGCGGGATGCTCGCTGAGGTGGATCGCGAACGGATTCCGAGGCGGTCGGTGGTGGTGGATGTGGACCCGATGCACCTGATGTAAAGGGTCCAGAGCCTGTCAGGACTCCTGAATGGCTGCGGGGCGGGGCAAGAGTTCAAGGAGATCTTCTGCGGCATCCTGCCGCGGAGCGTCATCCCTGACGGAGAAGGGGATGAACGCCGACGCGGGGAGATCCAGCGAAGTGAAGGCCGCTGCTGCGCTCAGCGGTAGCCAGAGCAGCCTTCCCGTTGCCGGATACCCGGGAGAGCGCATGCTGCGATGGTCTTTCCGCCCCAGCAGGCAAGCCTGCCGGGGGCCCCCGTGACGTGGAAACGCCCGCGCATATCGGCGCCTCGGGTTACGCCGGGAGAGATGCTCTATCGTTTGTCTATGCCGTTTGGCTCTATCGCTGCAGCCTGGCCTCCGGCCTACCCCAGAGCCTGGAGCTCCTTGCCGGGCTTGAAGCGAACGGCTTTTCCCGGAGTGATGGCGACTTCCGTGCCGGTGCGAGGATTGCGGCCGACGCCGGTCTTGCGGGGTTTGACGGTGAAGACACCGAAGCCGCGTAATTCGATGCGATCGCTGGATTGCAGAGCTTTCTTCATGGCTTCAAAGATGGCGTCTACCGCGGACTCGGCCTTGGTCCGTGGAAGGCCGGTGCGCTCAACTACCCGCTGGATGAGATCCTGCTTGATCAATGGTGGTCGCCTTCCTGTGTTCAAGTCTTGGGGGTTCCAGCGGCGTTTTCCGCCTCTGGAATGACGCTGAAGTAGTACAACCTACAATGCGATGGTAGAAAGGCGACTTTTGGTTGTCAATTTTTCCTCAGATCACTTTGCTGAAATCCAGCGGCAGAAGCTCTGTGGATGGCACAGTTTGCGATAGGCTCAAAGTGACGCAAACGTGATTCCGATCGAAGACACGGTCAGATGGAAAGGGAAGTTCGCGGCCAGGTTGGATGATTCTGGCCCGAGGAGCGGGAGGGAGATGTCGATCAAGAGTGATACATGGATTCGGAAGCTGGCTATCGAGAGCAAGATGATCGAGCCATTCAGTGAGAAGCAGGTGCGAGACGGCGTCATCTCCTATGGGCTATCGTCGTATGGATACGATCTGCGAGTGTCCAATGAATTCAAGATCTTCACCAACGTGAATAGCGCCATCATTGACCCGAAGAATTTTGACGAACGGTCCTTTGTTTCCGTGGAGGCCGATAGCATTATCGTTCCGCCGAACAGCTTTGCCCTGGCGCGTTCCGTCGAGTACTTCCGGATTCCTCGTGACGTGCTGACGATCTGCGTGGGGAAGAGTACCTATGCGCGCTGCGGAATCATTGTGAATGTCACTCCGTTTGAGCCGGAGTGGGAGGGCTTTGTGACGCTGGAGATCTCCAATACCACGCCGCTGCCGGCGCGTATTTACGCCAATGAGGGGCTGTGCCAGATTCTGTTCTTCCAGAGCGACCAGGTGTGCGAAGTGAGCTATGGAGACCGCAAAGGGAAGTACCAGAAGCAGCAGGGAATTGTCTTGCCGAAGCTGTAGAGAACCGGTGCGCGCGGATGCTCTGGTTGTTGGAGCCGCACTGGCCAAAGAGGGATTGAATCCAAGCCGGCCGGTGAAAAAATGCCGATGCCTGCGCCATTGAGAGTTGTAGCCTGTGAACATGGAAGGGAAGGCGAAGATCGGTGTTGTGGCGGCAGATCCCCTGCGTTCGATGGGATTGATCGCCATCCTGGAGGAGAGTGCATGCGTTGCGGTGCGCGCGCTCAAGCTGGAAGATCTGTTTGAAGAGCCGTACGCCGGGCAGGCGCCAGATCAGAATTCCCAAGAGCCCCTGGATCAACGGTGGCGCCGGCATCTGGATCTGGTGCTCCTGGACATGCAGGAGCCACTGGATTCCATTTTGCAGTTGATCGCGCGGCTGCGCAGAGAGCAACCCGCGTTGAAACCGATGTTGATGGGAGATCCGCTGACGCCGAGTGAGATCCAGGCGGTCATCGGAGCTGGAGCCAAGGGCTTCTTGCTGCGAAATGCCAGCCAGAAAGAGGTCAGCATGGCGGTGGAGATCGTGCTCGATGGGTCGATCTGGGCGCCGCGCAAGGTGTTGGCCAGGCTCGTGGAGGCTGGAACGGCTGCCGGGATGGGTTCACGGCTTCCCCCTCCTCTGGAGCAGGTGTCGATTGAGGAGATGATCACGGAGCGCGAGCGGGAGGTGCTTCATCTGTTGATGAGCGGGCGATCCAACCGGGAGATTGCCGCAGCCATGGGGATTGAACAGGCGACCGTGAAGGCTCACCTGGGCCGTATGCTGCGCAAGACGCGAGCCAAAAACCGTGTGGAGTTGACTTTGAGAGCGGTGGAAGAGAGTGAGCACCAAAGCGAGTGAGACGCTATACTGGCGGCAGACGGATGGTCAGCGGGATAAGAGTGGAGGATGTAGACAATAGTAATAAACCAAGGTCTACATTACTAGGTACTCTTGTAATGTTTCGGCGGAATAGAGCATAGTAAAGCCTGTACAAACCTGGGAGAATTAGGGTTGCGGGCGCTGCTGATGCGCGATTCCGCAGCCCGTTTTTTTTGATGAGTGCAACTCCATGGCCCCACTCTCCATCCTACTGGGTAATCTCTAAAGACAAGTTGTTTCGATAGGAGCGATCGAAGATGAGAAAGATGTTTGGCGTGGTGTGTGGCTTGGCAATGTGTGGCAGTCTGGCTTCTGCCCAGGCCCCGATGAACAAGCTGACAGACCGGCTAACGGCTGCGACCAGCGTAATCCAGGAGATTATGGCGACTCCCGATCGGTCGATTCCGGAGTCGATTCTAGCGGGGGCGGCGTGCCTGGTGGTGATTCCCGCCTACAAGAAGGGAGCGTTTGTGTTTGGCGCCCAGTACGGACAGGGGGCGGCGACCTGCCGCACTCCGCGTGGATGGAGCGCGCCGGTGTTTGTGAAGCTGGAAGGTGGAAGTTTTGGATGGCAGATCGGCGGTCAATCGACAGATCTGGTGCTGGTGGCCATGAACCAGAATGGGCTGCAGGACATGCTGAAGAATAAGTTCAAGCTAGGCGGCGATGCATCTGCAGCGGCCGGTCCAGTGGGGCGCAACGCGGAGGCTTCCACCGATTGGAAGATGAATTCGGAGTTCCTCACCTACTCTCGCGCCAAGGGACTGTTTGCGGGCATCGATCTGTCCGGTACGGTACTCTCGCAGAATGAAGACGATACGCGTACCGAGTACGGGTCGAACATTCCTTTTGATCAGATCCTGAAGGGGAATGTGCCCACGCCGGCGAATGGGCGCCAGTTTGTGAGCACTGTGGCCCGCTACTTCGTGGTTTCCAAGGATAACCACTAAATTATTAGACTGAACGGGATGGGTGCGAGCCCCCGGGAGCGGAGGATCGACACGTAGTACCGAGATCTTCGGGCTTGAGAAGGGTGCTGCTTTGTTGGTTTCGCTGTTTATCACCTGCTATAACGACACGTTGTTCCCTGAGACCGGAAGGTCCGTTGTGCGCGTGCTGGAACGGCTTGGGCATACAGTGGAGTTCCGTCCCGAGCAGACTTGCTGCGGCCAGATGCACTGGAACACCGGTTATCTGCAAGAGGCGATTCCGATCCTGCGCCATTTTGTCGAGGTGTACCGGGATGCGGAGACGATTGTCGTTCCTTCCAGTTCGTGCGTCTCCATGATGCGCGACCATTACCTGAAGGCTGCGGAGATGGCTCAGGATGCTTCACTGCGAGCGGATGTGGAGGCCCTGCTGCCCCGCATCTATGAGTTCACCGAGTTTCTGGTGAAGAAGCTTGGTGTGGAGGATGTGGGAGCGGCCTTTCCACATAAGGTGACCCTGCACACCAGTTGCCATTCGCAGCGGAGCCTGCATCTGGGCGATATTCCGATCCGGCTGCTCAAACAAGTCCGGGGATTGCAGTTACTCAAGCTGGAGAGCTCCCAGGAATGTTGTGGCTTTGGAGGAACCTTTTCGATCAAGAATGCGGATGTCTCCTCCGCGATGCTGGCAGATAAGGTGCGGTGCGTTCTGAACACTGAAGCCGAGGTGTGCACGGCGGTGGATAACTCCTGCCTGATGCATCTTTTTGGCTCGCTGCACCGCCAGCGAACGTTTGTCCGCACAGCCCATATCGCTGAGATCCTGGCTTCAACCGCTGGAGAGAGAGCATGAAGCCGACGCCGTCTTCCCACTGGCAGGATCGTGATTTTCCGGCCGCCGCCCGGGAGGTTTTGGAGGACTCGCAGACGCGCAGCAACGTCCGCCATGCGACCAATGTGATCCAGGCCAAGCGGGACGCGGTTACGGGCGAACTGCCGGACTGGGAGCCGTTGCGTGACGCTGGAGCGGCGATCCGGGCTCATTCGCTGGCGCATCTTGACTACTATCTGGTGCAGTTTGAGCAGGCCTGCACCAGGGCCGGCGGCCAGGTTCACTGGGCGCGCGACGCCGCGGAGGCCAATCAGATCATTCTGGGCTTGATTCAGCGCCATCATGTGGATGAGGTGCTCAAGATCAAGACGATGACCTCGGAAGAGGTTGGCCTGAACCCATATCTTGAGGCCAACGGCATCCGAGCGCATGAGACTGATCTGGCCGAGCTGATCGTCCAGTTGGGCAAGGATAAGCCGTCGCACTTTGTGGTGCCGGCGCTGCATAAAAATCGCATGCAGGTCCGGGAGATCTTTCAACGGGAGATGCATCTTCCGGAGTTGGGTGAGCGCCCGGAGGATCTGGCCGCGGCCGCGCGCAGCTATCTGCGGGAGAAGTTCTTTCGTCTCAAGGTGGCTGTCTCGGGAGCGAACTTCCTGATCGCAGAGAATGGCGCGGTGTGCATCGTGGAGTCAGAGGGCAACGGAAGGATGTGCCTGACGCTGCCCGATGTGCTGATCTCACTGGTGGGCATCGAGAAGGTGTTGCCGCGCTTCCGCGACCTGGAAGTTTTTTTGCAGACCCTTCCCCGCTCAGCCACCGGGGAGCGGATGAACCCCTATAACTCTATTTGGACTGGCGTTCAGCAGGGCGATGGGCCGCAGGAGTTTCATGTGGTGCTGTTGGACAACCGGCGCAGTCCGATTCTGGGCGATGCGGAGTCGCGCCAGACGCTGCAGTGCATTCGTTGCGGGGCTTGTCTGAATGCCTGCCCGGTTTATCACCAGACGGGAGGGCACGCCTACGAGTCGGTGTATGCGGGGCCCATTGGGGCAATCCTCACGCCCCAGTTGCACTCCATGGAAGAGGGAAGGTCATTACCCTATGCCTCTTCGCTCTGCGGAGCTTGTTATGAGGTGTGTCCGGTCAAGATCAATATTCCGGAGGTTCTTATCCATCTGCGCGGGAAGGTCGTGGAGGAGGATCAGAAGACGCTGAGCGGCCGGTTCGGCATGTGGAATCTGGGTATGCAGACGGCAGCTTTTCTGTTTGCTAGTGCCAGCCGTCTCTCTCTGGCGCAGAGCCTGGGCCGCGTGGCGCAGAAGCTGGTGGTAAACAAGGAGGGCATGATCGAGCATCTGCCGCTGCTGCTCTCCGGATGGACCCAGACGCGTGACCTAAGGCCTCTGCCCGAACAGAGCTTCCGGGAGTGGTGGGCCGAGCGCACGCTGCAAACTGATGCGGCCCGCACCGATTCGGGGGCAGGCGGACAGGCTACAGGCCGAGGGAGTTCCCATGGAGAGTAACTTCGGCGCCCGCAACGCCATTTTGGGCGCTATCCGCTCCGCCCTGGGCGAGACGCAGAGCGCCGAGCGCATCGCCGCGGAGTATGCCGCGCTACCACGTGGTTACAAGCGCCATGGCACACTGCCGGAGCAGGAGAGGCTGCGGCTGTTTCAGCATCGCCTGGAGGAGTATGGCGCGGGCGTAAGGCGAGTCGCGAGCGATGCGATCGGGGATGGGATCAGGGACGAGATCGCGGGCAGACTGGCCGCACGCGGATGCAAAAGATTGGTGATTCCGTATGGTCTTCCCAAGGGGTGGCTGCCCGCGGGGTTTGATTTTGAGCCCTACGGAGGCAACGGTGAGACGGGCGTATCTTTGGGGCCGACCGCGTTGAACCGCATGGATGGTGTTTTGACCGGCTGTACGGTAGCCATCGCAGAGACTGGCTCGATCGTATTACAGAGCGGTGAGCAGCAGGGTGCGCGTGCTCTGACGCTGGCGCCTGATTATCATCTCTGTGTGGTCTTTGCCGAACAGGTGGTTGAAACCGTGCCGGAGTCGTTTGCCAGGTTGGATGCTACCTCGTGTTTGCCTACCACGTTCGTCTCCGGTCCTTCCGCTACGGCCGATATTGAGATGACGCGGATCAAGGGAGTGCACGGGCCAAGATTCCTGGACGTGCTGCTGGTGGGATAGAGCCATTTCCGCGCAATGCCAGCATTTCCCATACCATGCGCAGGCAGGCTCGGCTGCCGCCGCTCCCAGGTGTCAGCGGCATGCTCGGTCCTGCGCAAGGTTGAGGGCTGCATCCCGGTTGCGACGGCTGCAACGCGGTGGCGCCCGAGCCGCGTGATGCAGGATTTTGGGTTAGCCGAGCGTGGGCATGGTGGTGTCCACCCCAGCGCGGATGCCAGTGGGCCAGCGGGCCGTCACGGTCTTGAGGCGAGTGTAAAAACGGACGCCCTCTGGGCCGTAGATGGCGTGATCTCCAAACAGGGAGCGCTTCCATCCGCCGAAACTGTGGAAGGCCATGGGGACCGGGATGGGCACGTTGATGCCGACCATGCCGGCCTGGACACGATGGGCGAACTCGCGGGCAGTGTCTCCGTCACGGGTGAAGATGGAGGCTCCGTTGCCGAACTCATGGTTGTTTATAAGTTGCAGAGCGGTTTCAAAGTTGTTGGTGCGAACGATGCCCAGAACGGGCCCGAAGATCTCCTCCTTGTAGATACGCATGGTGGGCTTGACGTGGTCGAACAGGGTTGCGCCTAGAAAGAATCCGTCTCCCTGGGGCAGCGAGCTGTTGCGGCCGTCCACCACAAGTTGAGCGCCCTCTTCTTCACCCAGGCGGATGTAGCCGCTGACGCGATCGAGATGAGCTCGGGTGATCAGGGGGCCGAGGTCGGCCTCGCCGCTGCTTGAGCCTTGCGCTCCGTCGCCGATGCGGAGACGCCCGATGCGCTCCAGGAGCCGATTCAGCAGAGCCTCGGCGGTAGCTTCACCCACAGTGACGGCGATACTGATCGCCATGCAGCGCTCGCCGGCCGAACCGTACGCGGCGCCGACGAGAGCGTCAGCCGCCTGCTCGAGGTCGGCATCGGGCATCACGATTAGGTGGTTTTTGGCTCCTCCGAGGGCCTGGACGCGTTTGCCGTGTCGCGTTCCTTCGGCGTAGACGTACTCGGCAATGGTCGTAGAACCAACAAAGCTGACAGCGCGAATGCCGGGATGCGCGAGGATGGCGTCAACGGCTAGCTTGTCGCCGTGAACCACGTTGAAGACGCCTGCGGGCAGGCCAGCCTCCTGAAGCATCTCCGCCAGCAGGTTCGCCGAACTGGGGTCGCGCTCTGAGGGCTTCAGGACGAAGGTGTTGCCGCAGGCAAGGGCGATGGGAAACATCCACAGGGGAACCATGGCGGGGAAGTTGAAAGGCGTGATGCCGGCGACGACGCCCAGAGGTTGGCGCATCGAGTAGCTGTCCACCCCGGCGCCTACCTGCCCGGAGAGTTCACCCTTGAGCGGGTGCGGGATGCCGGTGGCGAATTCAATAACCTCGAGTCCACGCATGGCCTCACCACGGGCGTCGGAGAAGACCTTGCCGTGTTCGCGCTGGATGAGAGTTGCCACTTGGTCCAGGCGGCGCTCGAAGATCTCACGGAAACGATTCAGCACACGAGCTCGCCGCAATGGTGGGTGGTTGGACCAGTCAGGGAAGGCTTCCTCTGCGGCTGCGACGGCGGCGTCGACCTCAACGGCAGAGGCGAGGGGGACGCGGGACTGAATACGGCCAGAGGCGGGGTGATAGACATCAGCCAGGCGCTGAGATGTCCCTGGAATGGCGGCGCCGGCGATCCAGTGGCGGAGTTCAGGGACGGCGGGAATGCCGACGGTAGATGCTGCGGTTGCGGACATGGGACATGCCTCCTGAGCAAGAAAAACTCATGGTACGGCATTTGATGCCGATGAGCGTTCCGGAGCAGTCGCGCGCCCGGGCCCTATCTCATCCGTAGGCCTGCCTGGAGACGGATCCACCAGGATTCCAGGGTGGCGAGATGGCAAGTGGAAGCGACGGCGTTTTTGCAGGCGTAGCTGGTGAAGCCGAGGGCAGTACGGGTTTTAGGCGGTGGCGGACTTCTATGGTTCAGCGGCGGTGGCTACGGCTTCGCGAGTGATCTCAGATGCCGGTTTGTCGTGGCGGAGACCGAGGAAGGCGGCCTGACGGACCAGATGGTCAGAGCTCCAGGATGCGAAGCGGATCTGGGCTACCATCACAGGCTGAACCCAGTAGGTGTTGCGATTGAAGTCCTGGGGAACGGTTTCGAAGGGGCAGTTCGGAACTCGGATCTGGACGAGTTGCTGGAGGAGTTCGCGGCGCAGGCCCTGACGGAAGCCAGTGCCCGTGCGGCCTGCGTAGATCAGGTGACGCGCCTTTCTTGGGCCACGCCGGATGGGCGAGTAGTAACCGAGCAGCAGCGCCCCGATGCGATCTGGTCCCTCGCTGGATAGGGTGAAGCCGGCGATGACCAGCCCCTGTTCGTGCAGGCGCTTGGACTCAAGCCAGTCAGAGGAGCGGCCGCTGCGGTAGGGCGCGCTGGCGCGCTTGGATAGAATGCCTTGGGCACGCAGAGAGCAAGCCTGGCGAAAGGCCTCGTCGCCTGGACCCGGGATCTCCTGAGAGAGACAGAAGCTCGGGCTGCTGGAGCGGAGAAGATTGCGGAGAAGCTCCTTGCGCTCGCGCAGGGGGACCTCCCGAGTGCTGTGGCCGTCCAAGTGGAGCAGGTCGAAGGCGAAGTAGGTGAGCGCACCGGCCTCAGGAGCCTGAACTGCGTCTGGCCATGGAGTGAAGCTGGATCTGCCATCCTGGAGCCCAACCACCTCGCCGTCCAGGGTGCAGTCCTGCGCGGGCAGTTGGGCCACGGCGGCGGCGATGGCGGGCATACGGTCGGTCCAGTTTGCGCCTTTGCGGGCAAGCAGGGTCACCTGAGAGCCGGCCTTACGGGCCTGGATGCGGTAGCCGTCAAGCTTCAGTTCGTGAATCCAGTCACTACCGCTGGGTGTGGCGGTTACTTCCATTGCGAGTTGCTCCGGGATGTAATCCGGCTGGGGCTCGCGGGGGAGATCGTCGAGACGGGTAAGGATCGGAGCTGTTTTCGCTGGCGGCTGGCTGGCGGGCGGCTGGCGAACTTGTGGATCGGCAGCCGGGCTGGTGCGTGCGCGCACGCCTTCCGGCCCCTTGCCGCCGGGGGGCCAAAGCCGGTCCTGGGCGGCCGCAATCTGCTTCAGAGAGCGGCCTGTGACCGCGGAGTTGGGCCGCTCCTCCGTGATAGCGCGATCGCCGGGACCGCGCTCGTACTTGTCGCGTTCCTTGATAAGCAGCCATTGCGGAGCGGCAGCGTGGCTTGTAGCGGCGGAATGGATGCGGATCAGCGCCCACTTGCCCCGCATCTTGGAGCCGCTGAGCTCAACTTTGAGATTGCCTGAGCGAAGACAAGCGTCGACGTTTTCGCTGCCAAGCTGAGGCCGCCAGCTACCCTGGTCCCAGATCATCACCGTACCCGCTTCAGCTTGGCCCTGCGGGAGAGAACCTTCGAATCCACCCTGTTCGAGCGGGCAGTCCTCCACCTGAACAGCCAGACGGCGATGCTGAGGGTTGTAGCTTGGGCCTTGGGCGAGCATCCAGCTCTTGAGCACTCCACCCCAGCTAAGTCGAAAGCTGTAGTGGAGCTGGGCGTCTCCTTGCAGGTGGATGACGAAGGGAAGCCCGCGGGGGCCGGCAGCTTTAGGCTTCGCCGTCTTTCGATTGGAAGCGTCGTCAAAGGATGGCGTACCAGTGCGACGAACTTTGTCTTTCGGGCTGTAGCGCTCGGCCAGCAACTCGGCAGCAGGGGTCAGAGGACTGCCGACGGAAGTGCGGTTGTCTGTCCTTTGGGAGAGCTGGGATTCTTGCGTCGTCATGATCGACTCCTACGCGGTCTTTCGCCTGGGAGATGCCTGAGGGTGCAGGCAGCGATGGGAAAGCATGCCGGCAATGCGGTGAATCAGGTACGGGTTTGAGACGCCGGGAATCGTTGCACGAAGGGAACCTTGGGGCTGGCTGTATCGCGGCGGCCTGGAACTCGAGGCCGAAGGTGACAAGGGATGTCCGCAGAATGCCGCGCCAGAGGGGATATGTTATCGCAATACCTCACGGTCAGGATACGCCACAAGAGATGAGGGCAGAAGCATCGGCGCACAACATGGTTCAACGGCGGATGGCGGGGCTAGGATGGAGATGCTCGCAGAGCGGCGGGCCCCGGAGAGGGACTGGCCCGCAGACTGACTGGACAGGAGACGCGCGGACGTGGAGACATCCATCCATCCATCCTTCACTCGGCTGGACGGCCCGTTCAGAGCCGGGTAGCCAGATTTTGGGGCTTGTCCCACTGGGCTGAGAGCCGTGTTTTCACAGACGGAGGGCTGAGGCTCCGGATCGAAGGTTGGTCGGCACAGGGAACGAGGCTGCCGCGTGCAACTTCCGGGACGTCTTGCTGCGGCATACCGAACTCGCTCTGAATGGATTAAGCATGTCGCCGGGGATTCAGCCTCTATTCGCCCAGCATGATGCGCTGGATATGGGTGGCTCGACCGCTCTCGCCGTTGCAGGTGATCAGTGTGGCGCAGATTCTGGGATCGCCTTTGGCAGCCTCGAACTTCCCCGGCATTCCGGTAAGGAAGCGTTTGAGCACCAGTTCGGACTCCACGCCGATGATGGAGTCGAAGGGCCCAGACATGCCCACGTCGGTCTGGTAGGCAGTGCCTTGGCGCAGGATGCGCTCATCTGCGGTGGGAACGTGGGTATGGGTGCCCAGAACCGCGGTGACACGGCCATCGAGATACCAGGCGAGAGCGGCCTTTTCGCTGGTGGCTTCGGCGTGCATGTCCAACAGGATGACTTTGGCGTTGGAGTTGCGCTCAATGTAGCCAAGGATCTCGTCGGATTTACGGAAGGGGTCATCCGAAGAGGCGGACATGAAGACGCGGCCCTGGAGGTTGATGACAGCATAGGCAAGGCCGTTGCCTAATTGGCCTTCATAGTATCCGTAGCCGGGAGCGCCGTGAGCATAGTTGGCCGGTCGAAGGATGCGGCGCCCCCGCACGTGTGCGTCTTCCGGGACGCTCATATACTCGATGATCTCTTTCTTGTCCCAGATATGGTTGCCGGTGGTGATGACGTGGGCGCCCAGATCAAAGAGCTCTTCGGCGATGGCGGGCGTGATGCCGAAGCCGCCAGCCGCGTTTTCACCGTTGATGACAAGCAGACCGACCTCATGGGTCTCAAGAAGATGAGGAAGGTGCTCCCGTACGATATGGCGGCCGGGCGAGCCAAAGACATCGCCCACAAAAAGAATATTCACCTTTGGATTTTAGATCAGTTCCCGCGCAAGGACAGTTCCCGACGTTGAGGCGCTGGCCAGGCGGTGCCGTCTCGTGGCGAGGTCGCTTCGGAGGCTTGCGGGGTTCAGTCAGCGCGCCTGCGCATGCGGCCATCTCGCGCAACCGGGCCTTGACTTCGCGCGGCGTCTCCTCGATGCGCTGACGTAGGACGAGGGCTGCGGAGCGAAGCAGGGGTTGGCCTCGCCCTCGCCTGCGAGGTGTCCGGTGCCGGAGTATCCCGCCACCGTTACAGGATTAGATCCTCCGTAACTTGACGCCACGTCCGGGGGGGGGCGGTAGAATTCAGGCTTCTTAGCAATCTTTCACCCTGACCTGGAGGTATCCTCGATGAAGATCCGTACGTTTTCAGCGGTACCCCTTATGCCGTTTCTGTGCCTCATGGAAGGATGTCATGCGGCTTTGCAAATTCAAGAGAGCGCCTCCTGGACTTTCGCGGGGCCGGGCGCAAAAAACATTACCGTGAGCGGATGGATTACCGTAAAACCTCTCCCAACGTCGTGGTATCGAATCTTGACCCGGCTGATGCACAGTCCATTGGAGATGGTTCGAACGTGATTTCTGTGAGTGTCCCGGCCTCTGCCTTCTCCGTAGCCGCGGGCCAGACAGCGACGACGGTGCTGTCCGCGACCACTGACACCGGATATTCCTCTGCGATCAGCGTGCCGCTCGTTGCCGTGGCCTCTGCCGTTAGCCCGGCGCAGGCAGGCGATGCGGTTTACAGCTTCAGCCTGCCGGCTTCGAGCGAGGTTTCGTCCTGGCTGCAAAATGTGGTTGCAAATACGAGTTCGACGATGACCCTGCAAAGCTCCGCGCCGATTCCGCTGAGTGCGACCGCCGTTCCGAGCAGCTTCACCGAAACCGCGGTGCTTAGCAGTAACAGTGTCGGGGAGTATACCATCGGCTCTATTACGGTCGTGCGACCTCCCACTTCGCCCTGCACCGGCCATGCCTGTCCGGTGCAGCCGTAAGGAGAGGCATGAATATTTCCCTATTGAGAAGACGTTCTGCGTTTGAAAGAGCAGCGGCGGTTTTGATGGTTGGCCTGGCATCGGTCGCTTGGGCCCAGGCCAACAGCCAATCGGCTCCAGTGCGCGGAGGATGTACTGGCATCGATGTGCGCACCTTGGGAAAGCCTTCGGCGAGCCTTCCGTTCAAGCTTGTTCACGGAATTCCTGTCGTCAACCTGACCGTGAATCACAGGAAAGATCAGAGATTCGTGGTTGATACCGGCGCGCCGATCTCGGTTCTGAATAGCGTCCGGGCGGGCGACCTTGGCATCCCCCTTCTTGCTTCTCCTCGTGGTCTCGTTGCGCATGGGTTCGGATCCCCAACCGGCGTTCCGGTGTCCGAGACCGAGCCGATTCCAATCGATTTGGACGGGGTCCGGGAAAGATTGCGCTTTGCAGCTCTTGATCTCTCCGGCTTCGCGAGGGCGTTGGGCATCCATCTTACGGGGCTGGTTGGGTATGACGTTTTGCAGTCAGTGCCGACAGTGATCGACTATAAGCAAAGACGGCTTCTGTTCTATCGCAGATCCGAGTTCAGGCCACCCGGCGGCGGGGTCGCAGCGCTCAGCCTGGACGACGAACGCAGCCTGGACGGCGTCTTCCGCAGCCCGGTAATTGCAGGTTCATTGACGGTTGGAGGGGCGGACCTGGGGAGGGTCAGAGTCAAGCTCGACACTGGCTACAATGGTACAGTGGAGGTTCTTGGCCGATTTGCGCGAGACCACGATCTTGACGCCTTGCACGGGTGGAAGCGGACCAAGATCGTGGGAGCGACCGGCAGCGGGGAGGAGTTCCGGGGCCAGAAAGGTGTTCTGGCCGCCGGCGGTGTGAGATTCAGGATCAAACGGGTGCGCATGTCTCTTTCGACTGTCGGGGTGGGAGACGGTGCCTACTATGACCTGGTCATGGGCGTCCCTGACCGCAAGACTGTGGTCATCGTTCTGGACGTACCGGCGGGAAAGCTTTATCTGGGACGGTCGGTAAAGGCGACGGCCGGATCGTCGACGTGTCCTGAGTGAGGCTGGCTGCGCATTGAAATGGCCGCTCTGCCTCGCCGGGGGCTGGCGGAGGGGTGAAGAGTCGCTGGGGGGCTGACGGGTCAGGCGCCGGTGAGTTGGCTGTGACGCAGGTTTACCCGGCGGGTTCTCTCTGCGCGTGCGCGTCGGGGGGTGTGGCTTCCGCGACCGGTTTGGGGGGGCGCATGAGCGGGAAGAGAATTACGTCGCGGATGCTGCGCGAGCCGGTGAGGATCATGGTGAGGCGGTCGATGCCGATGCCCTCGCCCGCGGTGGGGGGTAGACCGTAGCCCAGGGCGCGAACGTAGTCGTAGTCCACCTCTGCCATGGCCTCCACGTCGCCGCGCTTGCGGTCTTCAAGCTGGGCTTCGAAGCGGCGAAGCTGGTCGTCGGGATCGTTGAGCTCGGAGAAGCCGTTGCCTAATTCGAAGCCGCCGATGTAGAACTCAAAGCGCTCAACCCAGTCTGGTTCATCGGGCTTGGGTTTGGAGAGCGGGCTGACGGCCAGTGGGTAGTCATAGATGATGGTGGGCTGGATGAGATGGGGCTCGGCGAGGAGTTCGAAGAGCTCGGCGATGCTCTTGCCCACCGGCCAGCTTCTGCTCCTCAGGTCATGCTGAATGGCGGCCACCACCTTCTGGTCCGCTCCATCTTTCAGCACGGAGTCATCCAGCCGACGGAGGAACGGTGCCAGGGACTCATGGTCCTGAAAGGACGCATCAGTAGGAGGTGTTCCCCCATCCTCAGGCCAGAACTGGATGATGGCTTGGCGCATGCTCAGATGTCGCCACTTATCCGGGGCAAGGTCGATCTCTACACCGTTGAAATGCGTAAGCGAGGAGCCATTGACCTCAGCGGCAACGTACGCTACCAGCTCCGGAGTCAGGCTCATCAGATCGTGGTAGTTGGCGTAGGCCTGGTAGAACTCCAGCATGGTGAACTCGGGGTTGTGCTGGGTGCTGACTCCCTCATTGCGGAAGTTGCGGTTAATCTCATAGACCCGGTCCAGGCCGCCAACCACCAGGCGCTTGAGATACAGTTCCGGAGCAATACGCAGGTTGAGCGGGATGTCCAGAGCGTTGTGGTGGGTGGTGAAGGGGCGCGCAGCCGCGCCTCCCGCCACGGTATGCAACATGGGCGTCTCCACTTCAAGGTAGCCGCGCGTGTCAAAGAAGTGGCGGATGGAGCGCAGAACGTGGGCGCGTTTGACGAACACATTGCGGGCTGGAAGACGAAGGTAGGATGGAGCGGCGCCTGGCGCTGAGGTCTCGGTGGACTTTGCATCCGGTGCGGAAGAGCCAGCGATCTCGCCGCTGTCTGTAAAAAGGTCCAGGTAGCGTCGGCGGTAGCGCAGTTCGATATCTTCCAGACCGTGGAACTTGTCAGGAAGGGCGAGCATGGCCTTGGCGAGGAAGGTGATGGCCGGCTGGGACGCATGGCCGGGTAGGCTGATCGGCGCCACATGGAGCGTGAGTTCACCCGTGCGGGTGCGCATAAGGAAGCCGCGGACACCGATGTGGTCACCCAGGTCCAGAAGCTTGTAGAGGTTGAAGATCGGCTCGCCGACGTCGTCTTTGCGGACGTAGATCTGGAGCCGTTGTCCGTGCTGCTGGAGTTGCGCAAAGCCGGCCTTGCCCTGAATCCGGATGGCGACGATGCGGCCTGCGGCGGCAGCCTCAAGATGCATGCTCTGGAGCTTGTCACTGGAGAGTTCAGCACCCAGGGCGCGCAGTTCCGGAATGCTGGCAGTGAAGCGGAAGTGGTTGGGATAGCGAGCCTCCGCCAGGCTGAGCGTGGGGTTGAGCGAACAGGCGATCGCGGCGATCTGGGCCAGCTTCTCGCGGCGAAGCTGATAGAGATTTTCTTCGAATGGGCTTTCGTACTGGGACAAGAGGCTGCTCGTTTCGTTGCAGAGATAGAGGTTTCAGTATAAAAGCACGGGAGATTGCGGGAGGACAGTTGCTCCTGTGCAGGCCAGGAATCTCCTCAAGAGGCAAGCGCGAGCGTGCCCCGAAGGCCTGCGCTCCCGCTCGAAGCAGCCCGGGTTGGGGGCGTTCGATCCCGGCCAGGGATGCGTGGACGGAGCCGAGAATGGTATGGTTCTTTAGGTCGATGAGCGATGAGCCACAAGACGGGAAGAACCAGGCAGGCCGACCACGCGGCATGCTGGGCGATCTGGTCAAGGCCGAGTCCATGATTCAACTGGCTCTGGTGCTCCCTGCGGCTTGTTTGATCGGGGCCCTGGCGGGCTCGGCGCTGGACAAGCACTTCCATACCGGATGGATGGCGGTGACGGGAATCCTGCTGGGCGCCGCCGCCGGGTTTCTCCAGGTCTACCGGACTGCGGCGCGGTTTATGCGGCGGGACAAATAGAGCCTGGAGTGGGTGAGATACGAGGGCATGAGGAAGGAATGAGGAAGCGTTGATGCAGTCATTTGAAGACTTTACCGATGCGGATGTGCAGTCCATGCTGGTCCGGGCGCTGCGGCTGCTGGGCGTGCTGACGGTGCTGGGGATGCTCTTGGTTTGGTGGAAGCTGGGTTGGAAGAGCTCTCTGTTACTGCTGCTGGGCGCGTTGATCTCCGGGTCGGGACTGTGGGAGTGGATGCGGTTGATTCGTGCGGTGATGGAGCGGATGGAAGCGGGACGAACCCCGAAACCGATCGCAACAGTGCTTATTGGTTTTTTCTTACGCTTGGCAGCGGCGATCGCGGTGCTTTATATTAGTGTCAAGTACCTCAATGGTTCCGTTGCAGCGCTGGCTGTAGGGCTTGGACTGGGCATTGTTTCGCTCGCGTCTGAAGCCATACGCATGGCCAGAGCCTGGACGGTTTAGCAGGATGTACCATCTGAACCTCAGGCCACGCTGCTTTGTGGCCTCTACCTGATCCTTTTATGCCTTCGCAACTCTTCTTTACCAGCTTTTTGAATCACCTGATGGCCGGTCCCGTTGATAGGGCGATGGAGCTGTTGCACGTGCCGCCGGCCTACCCGGCAGCGCCCATCAACAACACTGTGGCGATGGGGTTCCTGGTGTTTTTGCTGTTGCTGGCATACTTTGTGGCCGTCCGGCTGACGCTAAGCGTGGAGACTCCGGGGCCGGTGCAGCACATTGCGGAGATGACGCACGAGTTTGTCTCCAATAGCGGCGAACAGATCATCGGCCACGGCTATGAGCGGTTCACCAACTACCTGACCGTGCTGCTGATTTATATCCTGGCCTGCAATCTGATCGGGTTGCTGATGCCCTGGTTTGAGTCGCCGACCGAGAACGTGACTGCGCCCATGGGCTTTGCCCTGGTGACGTTTGTCTACTACCACTACCACGGCATCCGGGCCAATGGCGTGGGCTACATCAAGCAGTTTCTGGGACCGGTGTGGTGGCTCTATCCGCTGCTCTTTCCGATTGAGATCATCTCTCACCTGGCCCGCATCATGAGTCTGACCGTCCGTCTCTATGCGAACATCTTCGCCGGCGATCTGCTGATTTTGGCCTTCTTCTCCCTGATTCCCGTGGGTATCCCGGTGCTGTTCATCGGGTTGCACTTTGGTGTGGATATCATTCAGGCCTATGTGTTTTTCCTCCTTGCGTCAATTTACCTGAGCATGGCTGTGGCGCACGATCACTAAGAAGGACGGACGGTAGATTCCAAGGCACGGAGACGGTGAGCCGTTGCGAGCGGCACGGGGCCTGCTGCGGAAGGTTTGGAAGTTTGAGTTTGGTTGGATGAAATTCGGCTCTCGGGCTGAAGCAAGATCCTGCGGAGGGGCGCTCCCTCTTCGTGGTGCGTACTACCGCCGATTCAGCGTGAGGGGGCCAGCACGGTGAGCTTCAACCACCCACTGACGGCGAGATCAAAGGGAGCAGGGAGTGCAATGTACAACACGATGCGGGTAATGAAGTACTTCTTTATGACGATGGCGGCGATCCTGCTGGCGTCGCCGGCATTTGCTCAGGCAGGTGGCGATGGGATCAGCCAGTGGGCTCCTATCGGCGCCGGCATTGGCATGGGAATTGCCGCTGGTTTTTGTGGTGTCGGGCAGGGACTCGCAACGGGCTCCGCCGCTGAGGCGCTGGCGCGCAATCCGGGAGCGCGTCCTGGTATCTTCACCTTCCTGATCCTCGGACTCGCGTTTATCGAGTCACTCACGCTGTTCACCTTCGTCATCGTCTTCCTGTACGTGAAGTAGGGTTCAGCGAAGAGAGTAGAGGGTAGAAAAGCTGGCCTCCGTGCGGCGGAGCCAGCTCGTTTTGGGAACCCGCTGCTGGCAAGAGCGGGTTTTGACCCATCCCACCGCATTTGTTATAAAGATAAGGGAGCAACCGCCCGGTTGCCGGCGTCTTCCACGCGATCCTGAGTAGCTCAATGGCAGAGCATTCGGCTGTTAACCGAAGGGTTGTAGGTTCGAGTCCTACCTCAGGAGCCATCACGATACTGGAATCAGTCAGTTCGATGATGGAAGAATAACGATACTGCCAGAAATCTCATCGCATCCGTGCTGTGGCTCAGTAAAGCGGGCCAACAGTATTGTGCGTGGACTCCTTCGCCCCGCTTTTAGCTTAGCGGAGTGAGCGCTCCGTGACGGATATGGACGACCCACACGCGGCTTGAGCGATAGTCGATGCGGTAGAGGATGTGATAGATGTGGGGCTTGTTGCCGTAGTGGAGGAAGCGGAGGTTTGCATCCTAGCGGGTGAGGGTTCCGCGGTTGGGGTGGGTGGCAAGCTTTTCGATGTGGGCCTGAAGGCCGTCAAACCAGCGGGCGGCGGCTTGCGAGTCGGCGGCGTGGATGATGGCGAAGATCTGGCCGAGGTCGCGCTCGGCGCGGGGTGAGAACTCTACAACTATAAGCCATGTTGCTTGCGTAGCGGCTCGAAGACTTTGGCGGCGGGGCGGGCGCGGTTAGCGGCGAGGTCGGGTCGCCCTGGCGGACGCCCTCGCGCTCGTTTGCGGCGGCGGCAATGTCGAGGAGGCGTTGGTAAGCAACGGCGGAGAGGACGGTGGCTTCAGCTTTGCCGTTGACGGTGGAGATGATGGGCCGGCCAGTTTTCTTCATCTGCTTCATCATTTTGACGGAGTTGTTGCGGAAGGTGGCGAGGGGTTGGATGTCCTGGGTGACGTCGAGCATGCGTGGCCTCCGCCGCGGCAGTTTATCGAACCTCGTGCGGTGCGGGAACGATGACATTGCTGCTGCGCCCACAAGTTGCGCAACACCGGGGTTCCCAGCGACAGGTCGTCGTCGCTGGGGTGGAATGTGCTCGACTATCTGTCCAGGAACCAGCCTGCACAGGTCAAGAGCGTGCTGCGCGCGGCCTGGAAGCTGGGGCCCAAAGAGGGCGTAGCGCACGTCAAGAAACCAGCCGCATGGCTGGACCGATACTATCCCTCGGCAGCGGCAAGCCTGATGAAAGACCCGGAGGAATGCCGTACCATCAACCGGCTGGGTCTTCCGCCTTCGCTGCATCGTTGCCCGGCGACGGCCAACATCCTCGAGAGCCCGCACTCCGGCCTACGCATCCGGATCCGCCGCGTTACCCATTGGCGGAACGGCAGGATGATTCGGCGCTGGATGGCGTCGGCGTTCATCCGGACCGGGAAGTGTTTCAACAGGATCATGGGCCATCGCGATCTCTGGGCCCTGGAAGCAATCCTCAATTCCTCTGTGATCGCCGCCCTTCACTTTCATCTACGCGCGGGACATCCTCTTGGGCTGCGAACGGGAGCCATTCCATGACGACGAAGCCTGCGCATCTGTTGGATCAATATTTTTATCCTTTCATGTCGCTGCTGATTGCGTTCGGGTCTGGAGGGTGGGGCTGCCGGGGTTCGTCGTCTCCCAGGCGGCGGTGATGGATGTTCTGTTGAGTCATCCGCCGTGGTGGCTGAGCATCGCGAATACGATTCTACGGCGAGAGACGCCTTGCGCTGCCTCTTTTGGGGTTGCTTTGCGTGGTCTAAGACGTCATCCGCTGATCTGCATCTTGCTAAAATCCGTCTCGTTTTGCTTGCCAGTCCTGCCTAAGCAACCAACCTTTCTTACTTTTCAACTTCCCGCAGTCTCGCGATCAGCACGGGCCATGGGCACATCTGCTGTCCTCCATGGGTCATTGTCCAGCGAGGCGTTTCCCTGGCTGGCCAGCCCAGGTCTCACCAAGTTTCGGCGTCAATGCGACCATCGCGCCCAGCAGGACCACCAGCCCTCCAATCCAGATCCACATCACCAGCGGATTCAGAAACGCCTTGAGGATCGGAAGGCCGCTATCCTGGCTCTCTCCCTCATACACGACGTAAAGGTCCCACAGCGGCGTGGAGTGGTTCGCAACAATGGTCTGTAGATTCTCACTGTTCTGGTAGCGGCGCGCCTCTGGCGTCAGTTGAAACTGCTCCTTACCGCCGCGATACACATCAATCTGCATGCGTCCCGCGTCATAGTTGGCGTTAGACTGCTGCGTGTAGCCCTGATAGACCAGATGGTAGGGCCCCAGATTCATCGTCTGCCCCATGGCCAGCTCGCCCTTGACGCTGCGGTTGAAGGCGGAGCCCGCGAACCCAATAAACATCAGCACAATGCCGAAGTGGACGATATAGGCCCCATAGCGCCGCGTGTTGCTGCGCGCAAACAGCAGCATGGATGAGCCGAGATTCCTTCCGGTCTGCTGCCGCAGCAAGAGAGCTCCACGCATGGCCGCCCTTACGATCGCAGTCAGAACGAAGGCGGAGAACGAAAAGCAGATCACAGCATAGAAGTCACCCTGGCTGGCCCAGGGAAGAATCCCCAAAGCAAGCAGAACAACCGCTGTCAACAGGCCCGCGATGGCCGGCGCCACAAACTCCTTGCGGACCTCTTTCGCGGCGGCGTTCCGTCCAGCCAGTATCGGCGCGGCTCCAGTTAGCAGCAGAAGAAATAGACCGATCGGCGCCACCACATGGTTGTAGAACGGCGCCTCCACGGTCAACTTACTGCCCATAAGCCACTGCGAGTAGACCGGAAGAAGAGTTCCGCTGAACACGGCAACGGTTGCGGCCATCAGGACCAGAATGTTGAACAGGAAGCTCGACTCGGTCGAGAGCAGGGATTCGAGTGGAGACTCCGACCCCATCTGGTCCAGCCGAACAGCGAACGTGATTCCGCAGACTAGCAAGACCAGCGCCAGAAAGCTCCATAGCCAGACCCCGATGGAGGACGCCCCAAACGCATGCACGGAACTGACCAGGCCGGTGCGCGTCAGTAACGTTCCAAAGATGCAGAGCATAAATGTAGCGAAGATGAGCCAGACGTTCCATATCTTCATCATGCCGCGTCTTTGCTGCATAATCGTGGCGTGCAGAAACGCTGTTCCTGTAAGCCAGGGCAGCAGCGATGCATTTTCCACCGGATCCCAGCCCCAATAGCCTCCCCAGCCCAGCACCGCATAGGCCCAGTGCATTCCGAGGACGATGCCGGCGGTAAGAAACGCCCAGCTCACCACCGACCAGCGTCGTGTGATGGGGATCCACTGCTCCGCCGGCGAGCGCAGCATCAACGCTCCTAACGCAAAAGCGAATGGCACGCTGAATCCTACGTAACCCAGATACAGCAGCGGCGGATGGATCACCATCTCCGGATACTGCAACAGTGGATTCATGCCAAAGCCATCGGAGGGGATGGAGCCGACGATACGGGTAAACGGCAATGTCTCAAAGTTAAGCAGCAGCAGAAAGAAGACTTCGATACCGGCAAGAATCGTGGACGCCAGTGCAATCAGGCGAGGGTCGGCTGTGCGCCTCAGCCGAACAATGAAGCCATAGCCTGACAGCAGCCATGCCCACAGCAGTAACGAACCCTCCCGGCCAGACCATAGCGCTGCTACCTTGTATGCCTCCGGGAGTGCCCGGTTGGATTCGTTTACCACGTAGGTGAGGGAGAAGTCGTTGGTCAGAATCGCCCACAGCAACGCGCACACCGCCAGCGAAACCGCGGCGAAGCTAGCTATTCCTGCGCGCATGGCCGTACCAGCCAGACGCTCCGCAGGAAGCACGGCCCCGTTTCCGGTGGACATCTGGCGCTGCGCTACGGCGCCAATCACGAAGTTATAAAGAGACAGAACTAAAGCAGATAGAAGAGCAACGCTGCCTAGAATCGGTATCAAGTTCAGTACATCCTTTCTTGCGCGTGCCTTATTTCGTACCCGAGACGGCTCAGCGATGCGAATGGCAGACGAGAGAGCGAGGCCGCCAGCCAACATGAGGCTTTTGCAGGCCACCTGGTCCTTTCGTTACAAGTCATCGCTCCATCCCCATCGCACTCCAGCTATCAGGGAACAAGTTAGTTCCAACAGCAGTCAGCACCGATCCTCATGAACAACGGCCCTGTACTTCGTCTCATCCACACCGCCAACACGGTTCAAAATGGCCGGCAGCGGTAACGAACTCTGCGCCCGGCGCAATCCGAACTGCAAACAAGAACATCGGAAACGTCATTCTTAGGGTAGCGTCGGATAGGTTTCACGCCTATGATTTGAATCACTGCTGAGCAAACTGGGAGAAGGCCCAATTTGGACGGGGTGCCTCGTTGGTTTCGCGGAGAGCGACGGGCGACAATTGGAAATCCCCGTCAACGACAATCAGAATTCCCGGCCAGCGGCAGGATGACGGAATCTGTTCTGGCATTGCTGGAGGAGGGTTGGTCAGGGAAAGGCTGGTACGGAGGCTCTTTCGTTGGTACAGCTCGAGGGAGATCCGGAGCAGGCGGCGTCGAGGACGGCGATGGACGCGAAGGACTGCGCGGAAGTATCGGCGCCTCCTCACGGACCTGGGCGAGCTTCAGGTCTGCGTCTTATGACTTCCATCGATAAAACGGCTGCTTGTCGGTCCTTGCCCTCCGGATCAGCTTTCCCACAGGCGCACCCACCCGCACCTACTTCAAGACGCCAAGGATCCGCCCCACGCGGAGGGGCTTCCTCTTCAGCAAATCCTCCGCCCGTGAAGGCGGAGGGGTTGCCGAAGAGAAACATCTCAAGGGTTACAAAAATCGCAAGACGATCAGAGGCCGGAGGCCTGAATCACCTTCAGAATCTGGTTCAGGATCACGTCGGGAGCGCAGCCCAGAACGATGACTCCTCCAGCGAGGACGCCCACCAGCAGGCGCAGCAGCAGGGAAGATTGGATCGGGGTAGACTCTGCCGGTGGGTCGGCGACGAAGGCGCTCTTAAGAACCCGCAGGTAGTAGTAGAGTGAGACAGCGCTCATGCCGATGGCCAGGATGATCAGCCACAGCAGCAGCTTTGATCCTGGGTTTACGGTAAGCAGGGAGAGGAACAGGAAGAATTTCGCGAAGAAGCCAGAGAGCGGCGGAATGCCGGCCAGCGAAAGGATAAAGACGAAGAGGCAGGCAGAGAGGAAAGGCGCCCTGCGGCTGAGGCCGGCCATGCCGGCGATGCTATCGTTGCCCAGTTGCTTCTCCGTTGCCACCAGGATGCCCAGAATACCCAGGGTTGCCAGAGAGTAGGTGGCGACGTAGTAGAGAAGCGCCGCAAGGCTCTGCTGGGAGTGGGCGACGTAAGCGAGCAACATGTATCCGGCATGCGCTACGGCGGAGTAGGCAAGCAGGCGCCGGAGGCTGGTCTGGGTGATGGCGACCAGATTCCCCAGAACCATGGAGACCACCGAGACAACCACCAGGACCGGCACCCAGCCGCTCCGGAAGTGCGCCAGGGAGGCCACACCCTCCGCACCGGCAAAGCCGAGAACCATGAGTTGGAAGAAGATGAAGAAGCTGGCGACCTTTGAGCCGGAAGCGATCAAGGCGGCGCTGGGAATCGGCGCTCCCTGGTAGACATCCGGAGCCCAGAAGTGGAAGGGCGCCGCGGCGATCTTGAAGCCAAATCCGATGACCGTAGTGACGATGGCCAGAATCAGGATGGGATTGAGAGGCTGCGCCTGAACGGCGGCTGCGATCTGTGGCAGATTCGTGGAGTTGGCAAGGCCATAGAGCAGGCTGAAGCCGAAGAGAAGGAACGCCGCTGACATGCCACCGAAGAGAAAGTACTTAAGCGCAGCCTCTGAGGAGCGGGGACGGAGCTTGTCGAAGCCCGCAAGGATATAGGCGGAGAGGCTGAGGAGTTCCAACGAGACGAAGATGATCAGCAGGTCCTGAGCAGCTACCAGAAACAGCATGCCCGTAGTGGCCAGAAGGACAAGAAGAACGAACTCTCCGACGTGATCGGTGAAGTCGCTATCCACCGCCAGGAGGAGAGTGAGGATGGTAATCACCAGCAGCGCGATCTGGACCAGGTGGGTGAGCGGAGTGGCGACAAAGATGTTGCCGAGCAGGGCTCCTTGGGTGGAGACATGGAGAAGCTCGTCAATCGCAATGGCGCATCCGATAGAGCCGATGAAGCTAGCCGAGAGGAAGCGAAGACGAAGGCTACGGTGGCGAAGCCCGGCGAGATCGACGGAGAGAGCCACGAGAGCCGCGATCAGGATGGTGATCTCTGGCCAGAGGAGCCGCAGAAGTTGTCCAAGGTCGATCGCGTTCATTACCAGCCTCCCTTGCGCAAGCCGTCAAACATTGGCGAATTCAGGGCTGGATGGATCACATGCAGGAAGAGTTGGGGAAAGATACCCACAATCACGCTGGAGACCATGAGCAGGATAGCCGCCAGTCGCTCCGGGAGCGTAATCGGTGGAAGCGGGTGTTCCGGTGGAGTTGCGGGCCCCGGAGAACCCGCAAAGAAAGCCTGCTGCATCGCGCGCCAAATATAAGCCACGCCGGCCACCAATCCGATCCCCACAAAGAAGATCAGCGTTGGATAGGAGCGCCAGACGCCGATGCCGATCATGAGTTCCGCTGCGAATCCGCTGAAGCCGGGCAGTCCCATGCTGGCCATGCCCGCAATCACAAAGGTGAAGGCCGCGAAGGGAATGATCTTGTTGAGGTGCATGGGGCCCAGGGCTGCCAGATCCCGGGTATGGGTACGGGAGTAGACCATGCGGCCGACCACGCCGAAGAGCAGTCCAGCGAGGATGCCGTGGGAGACCATCTGAATCACGGCGCCGGAGAGGCCAATCTGGTTGAGCGTCATAAGGCCCAGCAGAATAAAGCCCATATGGCTGATGCTGGAGTAGCCGATGACGAACTTGAAGTCCTTTTGAACCAGTGCGACCAGAGCGCCGTAGACGATGCCGATGACGGCCAGCACCGCGAAGACGTCACGCCAGGATCCGAACCCGAGTATATGGAAGCCCCACGGACCCAGACCAAGGGGGAAAAGGGTCATAGCGACCCGGAGGCATCCATAGGCTCCGAGCTTCATGACCACGCCGGCCAGCAGCATGGATGCGGCCGTGGGCGCAGCGACGTGACCGGTGGGGGCCCAGGTGTGGAAGGGCCAGAGACCGGCCAGAATTCCGAAGCCGGTGAAGACCAGGGGGAAGGCCCACATCTGAACGGTAGGAGAAAAGTGGTAGCCGGCCAGATAGTCGAGAGAGAGGCTTTTGGAGCCGGAGAGAACATAGGCGGCGATGAGACCCACCAGCACCATGGCGCTGCCCACAAAGGAGTAGATCACCAGCTTCATAGCTCCGTACTCCCGCCGCGTGGATCCCCAGATGGCGATAAGGAAGTACTTGGGGATGACGACGATCTCGTAAAAGACAAAGAGTAGAAAGAGATCGAAGCTAAGGAAGACGCCGTAGACTGCGCCGATGAGGAGCAGATAGAAGGCGAAAAACTCCTTGACGCGTACATCGATATTCCAGGAGAACAGAATGCCGCAGATTCCGATTACGCCCGTCAGGAGAAGCAGCGTAAGGCTGATGCCGTCGGCCTTCAGGGAGTAGTTGATGCCCAGAGAGCGGATCCAGGGAACGCTGACTATGGTGAACATCTCGCCGGAGCGATGCTGAAGGAATCCAAGCAGGGCGAGGACAAAGGTGGCTATGCTGACGAAGAGCGCAAGCAGCCGAGCCAGCGTGGCGCTGCGGCTTGGCAGCAGGAAGAGCGCCAGTGCCCCAAGAAAAGATAGGTATATCGTCCAAGCAAGCATAATCAGAAAGTCCGCAGGTGAAGCGCCATCTGTATGGCAGTGTGGTTGACGACGCCGAGGATGAGCTGGGGATATAGACCCAGGACGAACATAAGTCCAATGGTAGGGATGAGCGCAAGGCGCTCGCCAAGGGTTAGGTCGGGCAGATGCGCCCACCGCTCCTGGAGAGGCCCGGAAAACACACGCTGCAGGATGCCGAGGATGAACAGAGCCGTAATCAGCAGGCCGATGACTGCCAGCGAGGCGGCCCACATGGTGAGCGGAAAGACGCCCTTGAAGATGAGGAACTCGCCTACAAACCCGTTTAAGCCGGGCAGGCCCAGGGAAGAGAAGAGCGTAATTCCCATCAGGCCGGTAAAGACCGGCACGGCTTTGCGTAAACCGCCAAAGTCGTTTAGGCCCCGCAGACCGCCGGTGCGCCGCTCCAGCATAGCGACGAACCAGAAGAGGGTTCCAGCCGTCAGACCATGGTTGAACATCTGCAGGAAAACGCCGTTCATAGCCGCAAACTTCTCACTGGCCAGGATCGTGTCGCCTCCGGTGAACCGGACTACGGCAAAGATCGCTAACAGGCAGTAGCCCAGGTGATTGATGGAGGAGTATGCGAAGATGCGCTTCAGATCTGTCTGGGCGAGGGCAGTATAGGCAGAGAAGACGATGGTGGCTACCGCCAGCCAGAGAAGCGGCGTCAGCACATGTTGCATCTGCGCGCCGAAGATGGGAAGCAGGATGCGCAGGAAGCCGTAGAGTCCCATCTTCGACATGGCGCCGGTCAAAAGGATGGTGACGCCGGAGGGAGCCTCGGTGTAAGTGGAGGGCAGCCATGTGTGGAAGGGGAACATCGGAACCTTGACGGCGAAACCCAGCAGAGCGCCGCAAAAGATGACCATGGCGACATGCTGCGGGGTGAACAGATGCCAGCCGAGCCTGGCCACCACGGCCGGCATCAGCGTGCCGTTCTGCGCCATGGTGCTAAGCTCGCTCAGATCGAATGTTCCGGTGGCCAGGAAGATGGCCAGGAAGGAGAGCAGCATAGCCACGCTGCCCACCATGGTGTAAATCAGGAACTGCATAGCGGCTTTGCCGCTGGCTGGTCCACCCCAGAGCTTCACCAGAAAGAAGGCCGGAATCAGCCCCAGCTCCCAGTAGATGAACCAGTGGAAAAAGTTCAGGGCGGTGAAGGTGCCGAAGAGGCAGGTCTGAAGGGCCAGAACCAGAGAAAAGTACAACCCAACCTTGTGCTCGATGTGCCAGGAAGCAAAGATGCTGATGGGAACCACAATCGAGGTGAGCAACAGCATCAGAAGGCCCAGACCGTCGATCCCCACGCGGTAGTCCACGTTCAGGGAGGGGATCCAGGAGTGGAGTTCCTGGAACTGGTAGCCATCGGCCAGGGGGTTGAAATTGTGCCACAGGATCAAAGTAAGGACGAGGGCGATGAGGCTGAAGGCCAATGCGGTCCAGCGAGCAGCCACTTTGTTTCGGCCCAGAGCAAGCACGATCAGTGCGCCCACCAGAGGAAGTGCGGTCAGCGTCGTGATCCAGGG
>DAHXNO010000106.1 GCA_027365345.1 Granulicella sp. | reverse complement strand
TTGCCTTCGAGAAGGTGAACAAGTCCTTTGGCGATCTTGCGGTGTTGAGGGATGTGAGCTTCTATGTGAAACCTGGAGAGACACTGTGCATTCTGGGGCGAAGCGGGGTGGGGAAGTCGGTGACCCTGCAGATTCTGATGGGTTTTCTGAAGCCGGACAGTGGAACCGTGCTGGTGGCGGGCCAGGACATTACAGGACTGAGCGAGCGGGAGATGCAGGCGGTGCGTCGCAAGGTGACGATGGTGTTTCAAAATGGAGCTTTGTTTGACTCGATTACGGTGGGAGAGAACGTGGCGTTTCCCCTGCGGGAGCGCGGGGATATGCAGGAGGATCAGATTCTGCAGGTGGTGAAGGGCTTACTGGAGATGGTGGGGGTGTCGGGGATGGAAGACCAGTTGCCTTCGGACCTTTCGACGGGAATGAAGCGATCGGTGGCGATTGCGCGGGCGTTGGCGGCGCAACCCTCCGCAGTGCTGTACGACGAGCCGACGACGATGGTGGATCCATTGATGGGGCATCTGCTGGGCAACTTGATCCAACGGCTGAAGACGCAGTTGCACCTGACCAGCCTTGTTGTAACGCATGACATGCGTTTTGCGGAGAAACTGGCGGACAGACTTGTATTTCTGCACGAGGGCACGGTGCGATTCTTTGGTACGACCGGAGAGATGCATGCGAGTGAAGACCCGGTGCTCAGAGAGTTCTTCTCCAGGGATGAGCTGGTGGTACCCGTTTAGAGTCTCAGAATGGTCTACCACCTTAAGTGCATGGTCTTCCACTCCAGGAACCGTTAGAATGGTAGTTAACCTTACTGGTAACAATTTTTGCAAACTGTAGTATGTGGGGTGATATACAAGAGGTTAACGCCAAACTTCACGATGACTCCTGCCATGGTTGGCAACGAGTGACCAGCGGCATGGGAACGGGCACAAGCACTGCGGGGACGCAAGATGGGGACTCTTGATTATCTGAAGCAAGCGACCATCTCGAGCCAACGGCGGCAACTGGCCAGAGAGCAAGAACGGGGGCGCTTATTTGCGCGGCCGTCGGTTGCGATCATGGTCTGGGCGATGCTGGATTTCTTGAGTGCAATGCTGGCGGGATTTATTGCATTCCGGATCCGGCTGAATCCGGTAGCGGCGCCGACTGCCGATCCTGTTCTGAGGCATCTGGAGGCGGCTGCGCCTCTGGTCTCGATCGCGTATCTGCTGGTCTTTAGCCTCTATCTGGTGGTATTTTCACGGATCTATGGACTTTATCGGCCGCCGGATGTACGCAGCGGATTGAACGAGCAGCGGCTAACGGTTCAAGCGACGCTGACCTCTGGGCTGATGTTGTGCGGCACGTTGTATGTGATGAAGGAGTACGCTGTTTCCCGGGTGGTGGTGGCGCTGACGATCTTCATCACCCTGGCGTTGCTGATGGTGCGCCGCGCCATTGAGCGCAAGATGATGCAGCGGCGGTTCCTGCAGGGGCGGGAGACGAGGAATGTGCTGATTGTGGGCAACGGGCGCGTGGGACAGGCGCTGCGCAATCATCTGCAGGCGTTGCCGCATATGGGGTTCCGATTCATGGGTTTCATCTCTCTGGACGAGGAGGCGGAGGAGCCGGAGAATGCGCAGTGCATTGGGAACATCCGTAGCTGCGTTTTGTTAGCGCGGTCGCTGTTTGTGGACGAGATTTACTTCTCGACGCCGGCGGACAAGCAGACGGTGATCTCCGTGGTGGAAGAAGCCCGGGTGCACGGCATTGAGGTGCGGGTGGTGCCGGACCTCTACGACGGACTGGCGTGGAATGCTCCGGTGGAGTTCATTGGGCAGTTTCCGACGATTCCGCTGCACCAGCGGCAGTTTCCGCGGGGTGCTTTTCTGCTGAAACGGGGTCTGGACATCTTTTTGTCTTTGTGGGCGCTGCTGGTGATCTCTCCGTTTATGGTGGTGATCGCACTGCTGATCCGGCTGGACTCTCCTGGTCCGGTGTTCTACCGGGCGGCGCGTATAGGGCGAAAGGGGCGGACGTTTACCTGCGTGAAGTTCCGCACGATGGTGGCGGATGCGGACAAGTTGCGGCAGGAGCTGGCGGACAGGAACGAGCGGGATGGGATTTTATTCAAGATGAGCAACGATCCGCGGATTACGCGGGTAGGGGCATGGCTGCGGAAGTACTCTCTGGATGAGTTGCCTCAGTTCTTCAATGTGTTGATTGGAGACATGAGCCTGGTGGGACCGCGGCCGCCGCTGGCCGTGGAGGTAGAGAAGTACGATCTGAGTCATCTGCGCCGCCTGGATGTGCTGCCGGGGATTACCGGATTGTGGCAGGTGGAGGCGCGCCAGGATCCGTCGTTTGACAGCTATATCTCACTCGATACGGCGTATGTGGAGAACTGGAATCTGGTGTTGGATCTGCGGATTCTAGCGCGCACGGTGGGGGTGGTGCTGAGTGGGACCGGCTCTTAAGATGCAGAGGAGAGAAGCGGCCGGGAGTGGTGGATAGGCGACTGGAAGCAACGAGCGAGGCTGTTTTCCTCAAGAAAGCGGTGCAGGTAAAGCCTGTGCCAAGAACGGCCTTTGGGGAACTGCTCTAGACTGTAGGAGTGCGGATCGCTCTGGCGCAGTTGAATCCAACGGTGGGAGACTTCTCAGGAAACCTGAAGAAGATCAAGGAGTTCGTCGAGCAGGCGGCGGCGGAGAGGGCTGCGCTGGTGGTCTTTCCGGAGCTGGCGACCTGTGGGTATCCGCCGGCGGATCTATTAGAAAAAGAAGTGTTTGTACGGCGAGCGGAGGAGACGCTGGGAGAGCTGGCGGAGCTGACGCGCGGGGCCGGCTCTGGTGATGGGCGGCCGGCAGTGCTTTGTGGTTCGCCGATGTGCTGCGAGAGTGGGTCTGGCAAGCGGGTTCGGAATGTGGCCGCGTTGATGGAGGGCGGAGAGATCAAGTTTGTGCAGGAAAAGATGCTGCTTCCGTTCTACGACGTATTTGATGAGCAGCGCTATTTTGAGCCGGCCAGGAAGCAGGCGCTGGCGGTGGTGAAGGGCCAGGCGGTTGCGATCACGGTGTGCGAGGATGTGTGGAACGATAAGCTGTTCTGGCCGAGGCAGATGTATCCCGTGGATCCGATTGAAGAGTTGATGCGGCAGTGGGAGGTGCTTCCGCAGCCGCTGAGCGGGCATCGGCTGATTGTGAATATCTCGGCTTCGCCGTTCTGGCATGGGAAGCGGGAGTTGCGGCGGCGGATGATTGGAGCGCTGGCGAGGAGACACCGAGCCACTTTGGTGATGGTGAACCAGGTGGGTGCCAACGATAGCCTGATCTTCGATGGAGCGTCGCTGGCGGCGGGGCCGGATGGAGAGGTGTTTGCCGAGGCGCGCAGCTTTGCAGAGGATCTGCTGCTGATAGAAACCGAGGGTGAGGGAGCGCCAGGGCGAAGCGCGGTGGGCTGGCTGCGGGATGGATTGCTGGGCCACAGAGCGCAGGACAGTCCAGCGTTGGACGATCCATGGCGCGACAAGAGCGATGGGGAACATCGGGCTTGGAGCGAGAGCGAGGAACGGATTTCGGCGACCTGGCGAGCGCTTGTATTGGGGACTCGCGATTATCTTCACAAGTGTGGATTCCGCAAAGCGATTGTGGGGTTGAGTGGTGGAATCGATTCCGCTTTGGTGGCGGCGATTGCGGTTGCGGCGCTGGGCGCGGACCAAGTGCAGGGAGTGGGTATGCCGAGCGAGTTCTCATCCGCCGGTTCTGTAGCGGATGCGGAGAAGCTGGCGAAGAATCTGGGCATCGGGTTCAGTATTGTTCCGATCCGAAGCGTTTATGAGCAGTATCTGGGAACGCTGGAGCCGGTGTACCGATCGACCGGGGCCGAGGGCGGCTTTGGCCTGGCAGAGGAGAATCTGCAGCCGAGGATTCGCGGTGCTCTGCTGATGGCTCTCTCCAACAAGACCGGTGCGCTGGTGCTGACCACGGGCAACAAGAGCGAGATGGCCTGCGGATATTGCACGCTGTACGGAGACATGGTGGGCGCGCTGGCGGTGATTGGGGATCTCTACAAGACGGAGGTCTATGAGATATGCCGGTGGCTGAATCGCGAGCGCGAAGTGATTCCAGAGGATACACTGACCAAGCCGCCTTCAGCGGAGCTGCGGCCGGGACAGAAGGATACGGACTCCCTGCCGCCGTACGATCTGTTGGATCCTATGTTGAAGGCGTACATTGAGGAGTACAGCTCTGCAGAGGAGATTTCGCAGCGCCAGGGAGTGGATGTGGAACTGGTGCGAAGGGTGATTCGGTTGGTGGAGTTGAGCGAGTACAAGCGGCAGCAGGCGGCGCCGGTGTTGAAGGTTTCAAGGAAGTCGTTTGGCATGGGCCGGAGATTTCCGATCGCGGCCCGACGGGAAGTTTGATGTTGGATGACAGTTTGAGCCGGCCATGGGCCGGATTTTTACTGAGGAGATAGAGATAACCGTGAAGAAGGTATGGACGATGAACAAGGTGCAGGGCATGAAGACGATGGCATGGGTGCTGGGATGGACGATGGCCGCTGTAGGAGCTTGCGGATGGGCGCAGACGCCGGCAGCTCCGGAGATGTCGCCAGCCACGGCAGAGGCGCAGCAGGTGGCGGAGCCACAGGCTCCGGCTCCGCATGCGGCTCCTACGAACCCGTTTCCTCCGGTAAATCTGAAGAATTTTACGGCGAACTCCCCGACTGTGGACGAGGTAAATGCGTTTCTGAAGGAGGTGTGGGGCTATGATCCGGATCAAACCTGGAGCGTAGCAGCGATTCTGAAGACGCCGGCGCCGGGGGTGACGCGCGTGGTGGTGTTTACGGCGAATAAAAACCAGCCGGGGAAGATGGGACGCAGCGAATTTTTTATCACGCCGGATGGGAAGCATGCGATCTCCGGAGGGGTGACGGACTTTGGAGCGCATCCGTATGCTGCCCGCCGGACGCTGCTCCAGCAGCAGGCACAGGGACCAGTGGAAGGTGCGGCGAGCAATGGGCTGATGGTGGTGGAGTTCTCCGACCTTTTGAACGGCAGAGCCAAAGATCTGCAGGATCAGGTCGATAAGCTGGTGACAGACATTCCGCAAGTGCATCTGGTGTTTGAGAGCCTTCCCGCGGAGGGGAGCCCGTATGCGCTGCGCGCGGTGGAAGATGGAGTTTGCGTGCGCAAGGCGAAGGGAGACGCAGCCTTCTACACCTATGTTCATGGCGTATTCAGCCGTCAGAGTCAGCTTACGGCTGCGACATTGGGGAAGCAGTTGGATGCGGCGATTCGGCAGGCGGGTGCTGACCCGAAGAGCGTGAATGCATGTGCGGTTCTGCCGGCGACGAAGGCGGATGTGGAGGCTTCGATGGCCTTGGCGTCAGCGGCTGGGGTGGAAGTGGCTCCTACGCTGGTGGTGAATGGGCGTGTGCTTCCGTCGATGTCGATTCCTTATGACACGCTCAAGCGGATTGTTGCGTACCAGGCCGGCCTAAATGGCGTGCAGGTGCGGGTGCAACCGACGCTGTCTAATCTGAAGTAGGGGCCGGGCGGCTTGGAGGCGAAGGTGCTCTGGGAGAGAAGAACACACTGACGAGGTGTACTGTGCGGCTCGCGAATCTTCCTCCGTTGGGCGGTCTGGGTCTTCCGCCGCTAGATAGCTTAGCGTCTTGCGCTGCTGGATAGCATGGCGTCTTACGCCGCGGGGCGTTCTGGCCTCTTGGAGCGAGTGGTTCAGTCGCGGAGCGGAGGCGCGCTGCTGTTGAGACGGAGTTTCGAGGGTGAAGCCGTGATGGCAGCGCAGCGCTCCGTTATTCTATCGAGGGTGCGAAGAGGAGAGGCTGGCGGGGTTGTGAAGCGCGGGGTGAATCTGGAGGAGCATTGCAGACGAGGCTCTTGACGTCGTGGATGGCCGTGATGGGCGTGCAGGTGTTGACTGCCCTTCCGTTGCTTTGGATGCAACGCTCGGAGGCTTGGCTGCGGCGTGTGTTGCCATACGTGATCAGTGTGGCGGTGGGTGTTTTGCTGGCTACAGGGACGCTCCATTTGATTCCAGAGGCGGTGGAGGCGCTGGGAAACCGGAGCGCGGTATGGTTGACGCTGTTGCTGACGATGTTTGCGCTGTATGGCGTTGAACGCGGCTTCCAGGTCTTCTCCGGAGTGACGGCGGAGCCTGCGGCGGACGTTGAGGACGCGCATAACAGGGGATTGCATGCGCATCTCCACCACCCCACCAAGCCGGCGACGCTGCTGCTGGGAAGTTTTACGCACAGTCTTGTGGACGGGACGGGTGTGGCTGCGGCCTTTACTATCAGTCCGCAGGTGGGCTGGGTGACGGCGCTGGCCGTGGGTCTGCACGAGGTGCCGCATCGGCTGGGAGATATGGCGCTGCTGATGCATATGGGGATCCCTCGAGTTCGAGCCAGTATTCTGGCGGTGGCCGCGGCTAGTTCGAGTCTGCTGGGCTGGGTGGTGGTAGCGGTGCTGGGGGGGCATGGGTCGCTGCAGGCGGCGTGGCTGCTGCCAGTGAGCGCAGGCAGTTTTTTGTATATCTCGATGGTGGATCTGCTGCCGGAGCTGCAGCATGAGCAACGGCCCATAGCAGTGCTGGGACAGATTCTTGGATTGGCGGTTGGCATGGGTCTGGCTTTTGGATTGACGCGCATCCCGGGGGCCTGATGCGAGTATTCTTGCAAGGTGATGGAGACTTGATTCCTGAGGTGTTTCTGATTTGGGATCTGTAAGACGGGGACGCGTGCGGTACCGGTCTCTGGAGCGTTAGGATAGAAAAAAGGCTGAGACTCCGCTGAGAGGATGGATCCTACGGATCCTAGGGCGGGGCAGGCAAGGACGAGGAGAGAAGAAGAGACGATGCGAGTTGGGGTGGATGTTGGCGGCACGAAGATTGAGGCGATTGCCTTGGATGCGCTCGGAGTGGAGTTGCAGCGAATTCGAAAGCCAACCCCCAAGGGAGATTATCCGGGGACGATTGCGACGATCGCCGGGCTGGTGAGGGAATTGGAGGCCATGGCCGGGCAGACGGGCACGGTGGGTGTAGGTATTCCAGGAACGATTGTGGGCTCGACGGGGCTGGTGAAGAATGCCAACTCCACGTGGATGAACGGCAGGGCCTTGCAGCAGGATCTTTCGCGGGAGCTGGATCGCGAGGTGCGTTGCGCCAATGACGCGAACTGCTTTGCGGTGAGCGAGGCGACGGATGGCGCGGGGCGTGGATATCAGGTCGTCTTTGGGGTGATCCTTGGAACCGGATGCGGAGGAGGGGTGTCGATCTCCGGGCAGATCCACACCGGGCCTAACGGGTTGTGTGGAGAGTGGGGCCACACGCCGCTACCGTGGCCGACTGCGGAGGAGTCGCCGGGAGCGCTGTGTTACTGTGGACGCCACGGGTGCCTGGAGACTTGGATCTCCGGTACCGGGCTGGAGTGGGACTTTGCGCGGGTGACGAGCCGGAACCTGCGTGGACCGGAGATTGTAGCGGCTGCGGAGACGGGCGATGAGGAGGCGCAGCAGGCGCTGAATCGGTTGATCGAACGCATGGCGCGTGGATTGTCCACGGTGGTAAATGTGCTAGATCCGGATGCGATTGTGATTGGTGGGGGGCTCTCCAATCTGAAGCGGCTATACGACGGTGAGCTCGCGCTGCGGCTGCGCGACTATGGCTTTGGCGGAGGAGTGGAGACACCCATCCTACGCAATCAACATGGAGATTCCAGCGGCGTGCGTGGCGCGGCGTGGCTTTGGCCGCTGCAAAGAGAAGATGCTGGGTTG